>NZ_CP116619.1:2318627-2638627 GCF_030409055.1 Trichocoleus desertorum NBK24
TAAGCGTGGGTGCGCCTGTCGCCAGCAACATTATCCCCAAACCTCTCACTCCTTTAGCTGCCAGTGAACTATTCCAAGCGACGGTGCCAACGGAGCTAAAACCTAACAATGGGCATTTCTTTATTGATGTCGATCGCACCTTAAGCAGCAACTTAGCTTTGATTAGACTGGCCCCCAGCAGCCAAGTTTGGGCAAAGGCGATTCAGTCGATCGGGGTAACGGGAGCAATCAGCGACGAGCGAACCACTCGCTACGATGTGTTTGTGCGCTTGCGTCAGGGTAACAAGCCAGGCGCATTACCTAGTGCTTCCAGCAATCCTGGTGCAACTCCTAGCCCCACCTTGTCTCCTTCTCCTACGCCATCTCAGGATTCTAGGTGAACTACCGACGGAACCCAGGAGTGGATAGGATAGGATCAGCCTTATATAGCATCCAGTCTTCAGAACTGTTGGGAGAGCGCCGATGGATTTGGTTGAACTTCAAGGCAAGCTAGACAATGTCTCGTTTGCTGTTTTATTTGCCACCATGCTGATCTACTGGGTAGGAGCAGCATTTCCCAAGATTCCGCTCTTACCAGCTCTAGGAACTGCCGGAATGGCGATCGCCAACCTCTGCATGGCGGCCCTCCTCGCAGCCCGGTGGCTAGAAGCTGGTTACTTCCCCATCAGTAATCTTTACGAATCTCTATTTTTCCTGGCCTGGGGTCTCACTGCTATCCACTTGGTAGCAGAGAACATGAGCCGTAGCCGTTGGGTGGGCACTGTCACCGCTCCAGTGACGATGAGTATTGCTGCGTTTGCCGCTCTCACTCTACCGGACGAAATGCAGTCTTCCGCGCCCTTGGTTCCAGCCCTCAAGTCCAACTGGTTGATGATGCATGTCAGCGTCATGATGCTTAGCTACGCGACTTTGATGGTAGGAGCACTGCTAGCGATCGCCTTTCTGATTGCCACGCGGGGGCAAAAGATCGAGTTACACGGTAGTTCTGTCGGTACGGGCGGCTTCCGGGAGGGCGCTTATCGCTTGCGTCGGGCCGGAGAAGCAGTGTCAGAAGTGAGTCCTGAGCCTACGCTCGCTTATGCCGCTGACAGTAACGGTAGCGGGGGTACCGCAGTCATGAATGCAGTTGTGACTGAAACAGCTAGCGATCGCCTTTCGCCTCAGCGTCTCAGCTTGGCAGAAACCTTAGATAACATCAGCTATCGGATTATTGGTCTAGGCTTCCCGCTGCTCACCATTGGCATTATTGCGGGTGCGGTGTGGGCGAATGAAGCTTGGGGTTCTTACTGGAGCTGGGACCCGAAAGAAACCTGGGCCTTGATTACCTGGCTAGTATTTGCAGCTTATCTTCATGCTCGGATCACCAAAGGTTGGCAAGGTCGTCGTCCTGCAATTTTGGCGGCTACTGGCTTTGTGGTGGTCTGGGTCTGCTACCTCGGCGTCAACTTGCTGGGTAAAGGACTCCACAGCTACGGCTGGTTCTTCTAAATCACCAATCATCTAACAGTGGCAGTCAGTTCTTCCTGGAGCTGGCTGCTTATTTTTTGCAATAACTTCACTCTGTCATTGCTATGAGTGCCCCTGCTGCTTGGACACCTCTTCATGCCAAAGTTCACCAAACTCTGCGATCGCGGCAACTCCTACCCCGACAGCAGCGGTTGTTAATTGCAGTTTCCGGTGGACAAGATTCGCTCTGCTTGGCCAGATTACTCTTGGATTTGCAGCCTAAGTGGAATTGGCAAATCGCGATCGCCCATTGCGACCACCGCTGGCGAGCTGATTCAGAGGCAAATGCCGCCCACGTACGACAGTTAGCGCAGACTTGGCAAGTCGAGTTTTATCAAAGCACTGCTACTCAAGTATTACCTAGCGAAGCAGCCGCAAGAACCTGGCGTTACCAAGCCTTAACTGAAATTGCTCACGCCCATCATTACCCATTTTTAGTGACAGGTCATACTGCCAGCGATCGCGCTGAAACCTTGCTCTACAATTTGATGCGAGGTAGTGGGGCAGACGGATTGCAAGCTTTAACTTGGCAGCGGGCCTTAAGCCCAGAAATTAGGCTGGTGCGGCCTCTGCTAAATCTGACGCGAGCTGAAACGGCTCAGTTTTGTGAAGAATTTGACTTGCCTATTTGGGAAGACTCGACCAATCAGGACTTGAAGTATGCCCGCAACCGGATTCGCCAAGAATTATTGCCTTACTTGCAACAGCACTTTAACCCGCGGGTAGAAAAAGCTTTGGCACAGGCCACCGAACTACTCCAAGCCGATGTGGAATATTTGGAGCAAACTGCGATCGCGCTACGCCAGCAAGCCCAGGATCCTACCCAACCTGGTTTGAATCGATTCGTACTACGACCTGTTACTCTGGCGTTGCAAAGACGAGTAGTGCGGCAGTTTCTTCAAGCAGAACTGACCAGCGAGATTAATTTTGAGCAAATTGAGAAATTGATCAGCTTAATTACAGCCCCTAACCGAACGCAAACCGATCCGTTTCCCGGAGGGGCAATCGCGGTAGTGGAAGGTGAATGGATTTGGCTAAAACAACTTTAGCGCTACTCCATCCACCTACACTCATCTAAACGGCACAAGTTAAGGCGCGGCTAGCTCTGGCGTATTCATCAAGCCGATCAGCACCTGTCGCATTTCGGCGATCGCTTGTAGTTGGTAGTCGCTGGCTTCTTGGACTTGATTCAGGACACCCGCGATCGCTTCTAGCTTTTGCCGCACCCCATCCACATGATCTTGTACAGGTTGCATCATCTCTTGGTAAAGATTGACTCTACCCGACAGTTCCGCCAAATTAGCCCGCTGGGTTTGCAGATTTTGCTCCAGCTGCTTCAGCTCGTTCTGTTTCTGGGTTTGCTCATTGGATTGATGATCCACCATGCTCTGGGCCTGCTGGATAGCACCGCGCATTTGCTCAATCTGGTTCTCTAGCTTTTGCAGTTCTTCCGCTTGCTGCTGCTTAATGTTTTCGATCTGAATTAAGGCAGGCCCCAAGTCAATCTCACTCTCTTGTTTTACCGCTTCCGATTTACCTTCTCGTCGCAGCAAAACCGCTTGGTGTTGAGCCAGAATTTCTTCTCTTTCTTTGAGGTTACGCCGTTGTCCCACCAACGTCTCATTCAGCATTTGATAACGGTCTTGCTCATCCGCTAGCTCGGTCTCTAGCCTGAGACGGTCATACTCGCTAGCCTTCTGAATCTGAGCTTGCACTTCTTCAATCGTCTGCTGCTGGAACCCTAACTCCTCTTCTTGGTCATTGACGAAGCGCAGGATTTTTTCCCAGTCTCGTTGGAGGTCTTGCAGTACTCCTTGCAGCTCTCCCAGGGGCATGGTTTCTAGCGCTTCAACGTCAACTTTAGGGCTAATCTTCACTTTGTCCGAAGTTTCGGACAGCCGATACAGTTGCTGGTGTAGTTCTTCTTGGGTTTGTAGTTGCAGCCCTAGCGTTTGGGCGTAGTCTTGCCGGAGGTGTAGGGCGTTTTGCTGCACCTTCAACTCACCTTTTGCCTGCTCCAAAGACGTTTGGGCTTGTTGCCACTCATCCCAGCGACCTTGCAGATCTTGGGCTTGACGATCGACCTCTTGTTGTAGCTGTTGAGCACTGGCCCGTTGTTGTTCTAGCCGTTGCCAATGCTCGGTCAGAACGTTTTGCTGTCCATTAATGATTTCAACCGCTAAGTTGAGTTGCTCACGAGCCGATTCTGTAGGAGCTACTGAGCCAGATAAGCGATTGAGCAAGTCTTGAATTCTATTGGCTTGTTCATCATCTAATACCGCAGATTGCTGAATCTCGGCTTGGCGTTCCTCCAGACGGCGCATTTCGCCATGTAGATGAGCCCAAGCTCCCTCTAGTTCTTGGTTGCGGCGCTCTAGTTCTTCCCGGAGTTGGTTGGCTTCCTCTCGCGATCGCTCAACTTCTTGACGTTGCTGCTCTAGCTGCTCAAAATCTTCTTCTATTTGCTGAAGCTGCTCCCGCCGCGCTTCCATCTCCATTTCACGGCGATTAAGCTCTTGGCTTTGATAAGTCAGAGATTGCTTCCACTGCTCAATCTCCTCTTCCTGCGTCTTAAATTTTTCTTGTAGTCGAGAAAAATTTTGCAGAATAGTCACCAGTTGCCGAGATGCTTCCTGCAATCGCTGCACTTGCTTATTCGCAGTCAAATCAGCTAGCACCAAGGCTCCAGCGTTAAAGCTATTCGCCTCATCTGAGGGAATAACTTCTTCCCCAGGGACAGCAGTCCAACTCTGTTCAGAACGCTGACAAGCCAGCAGCTTTAGCTCTGCCTTACCACTTCCAATAAATCCGGTCTTTTTTTGTACTTCTGCTAGATACAGCACGCCGATCGTCCTCTTCCGTGTCGATGCCCAGTTCCTTGTGTTAGATAAGCCTTCTGCCAGCAGTTTGGTTCATTCTGCTAAACCCAGTCTAAGAAGAGAACATCGGTTGAGCAATATCCTTCGTCACTGGGCTTCCTGCTTAGAACGCTACTGAATCCACCTACATAAATACGAGAGGGTCATGATGAGTTCACTGCTCCTACCATCTCTAGTTAATTGGTTACTAGCTGCTGCTTACGACCCGCAATCTAAATTACAAGTGGGATTGCCCCCCTAACCACTTTCGTCGTCGAAAACTCAACCATCTTAGCGTCATCGTATCCTTAAGACTGCTTCACCCGTCACCTTGGGTTGAGCAAAGTCAATATGTATTGACTTTAAAGGATTCCTACAGCAGATAGCTCTGCTAAAGGTAGAGTGACACAACCAACGGCTGAAAGTACAGGTCTAGCGCACCATACTAACCCTTACAACCCGTGATCCGGTGAGAATTGCAATAAAAAGGCTATTTAGATCTAAAAAATCAAAGTTTTGTCGGAGAAGCAACAAATGTAATAGTTATAGCCTCAAGCCTTAGAGCTAGCCAAGTAATGAAGATGCCAATAGCCCTGTCAAAGTCTTAAACTAAACTGAATATATACTTCAGTGACCCTGTACTATTTCCACAATCTAGCATCATTTCTAGCAGAGATGGCGAAGCACCAATTTTTCAGGAAATTTTTCACTGACTAGTCCACACCGAGTCGTTAATAGCATCCGCCCTGAGAAGGTCTGATACTGAAGTTAGGTTTTAGGATTAAGCTACAAAAAATTACTTTCTCTCCGTTGATTAACCAAATTTTTAATGTTACGAACAAGGGAAAACAGTAAGCACTTAGTCCTTCTGTTAGGCGCTTATAGGGCAAAAACTCGTAGGAGGTTTGTAAAAGTTTTAACGCAGGCTTGATTTCCTACGGATTGTCATTGTTTTTTGTAGGAATATCTGCGGTGGGCAAGAAACTTAAAACGATTTAGTTTGAGTCAAGTTTCCACTTGACACGGGTCGAAGCTGTTCTTAGGAGAGCATCATAGCTGCATCATGCAAGGCAAGTTAAACGAGATAGACATCCGCAGCATTCTACAACTGATTGAACTGGGTCAACGAACCGGGGAGCTTTGTGTTGAAGCTTATGGTTCTCTGCCAAGCCTGATGAGCAGTGAGCGTCTAGGGCGATCGCTATCTAGCCAGTCTTGGTTTGTCTTTTTTCTCAACGGCCAAATTGTCTATGCTGCAGAAGGGGATGGCACTTTAGCACGCCTGCGTGACTATCTTCGTCGCTACAAAGTAGAAGCTGCGCTCGACACTGTCACCGTCCCTTCGGTTGCCGCCATTAATGCCCCTGAGTACGGCTACTTATGGGCCTTGCTAGAGAACCACCTGCTAACCCCAGCCCAAGGCCGCAGCATCATCCGCAACATGGTGCATGAAACGCTTTTTGACTTACTGAGTTTGCATCAAGGTTCGTTTATTTTTGAAATTGGCTCCGCCTTATCTCCCCAGCTCACCACCTTGGAGATTAACCCGCTGGTAGCCAAAATCATGAAGCAGGTCCAAGAGTGGAAACAATTTCACCCCCACATTCAATCGCCTGATCAGTGCCCAATTATTGCTGATGCCAATCAACTGCGGAAAGCGATCCCCGAAAAGGCCTTCAATAGCCTAGATCGTTGGGCTGATGGTAAAACCTCAGTCCGCCAAATGGCTCGTTATCTCAATCGAGACGTTCTTACAGTTGCTAGAGCAATTTATCCGTATGTGCAGCAAGGACTTGTACAACTGCTGTACCCCACCGCCAAAGAAACGGCTGCTCACAAGCGGACCTTTACGTTTCAAACTGCACGGACTCCCAGAGTCCTTTGTATCGACGATGGCACCAGCATCCGCAAAGCTGTGGAGTACATCTTAAGTCAACATGGTTATGAGGCCACATCAATTGGGAATCCTCTAAAGGCACTCAGTTTAGTATTTCAACTCAAGCCAGATTTGATTCTTTGTGATATTGCTATGCCTGAGTTGGATGGTTACGAAATTTGTGCCATGCTACGCAAATCAACGGCTTTCCGGCAAACTCCTATTGTGATGTTGACGGGTAAAGACGGATTTATTGATCGGGTAAAAGCTCGTATGGTCGGGGCAACCGACTACCTCACTAAACCGTTTGGTGAAAATGAGCTACTCATGCTAGTGGAAAAATATGCTGGCTCAGGCGACCCTAACCATCCCAAACCAGATAGGTTACTGGCTGACGCCCTGGAGGACGAGCTAGAAATTGACATTGCTGGTTCAGCTTCTGCTTCCTCAGCGCCTTTTGGTTAAGCATTGAGGGTATTTTAGTGATTAACGAGTGATTAATCTAAAGATCAAGGATTAAGGTGACTAATACAAACCTAAGAATTAAGTTTAAGGGTGTACAAGGTCGATCTTTCCCGTTAACCTTTGCAGTTAGCAGGTAGGGTAGTTATGAGTACAGTTCTAGTTGTGGAAGATAGTGTCACGCAACGGGAGATGATCACAGACCTTCTCAAAGGGAGTGGCCTAACTGTTACTGTAGCTAGCGATGGGGTTGAGGCATTAGAGCGCATCCAATCACACTGTCCTGATTTGGTGGTCTTGGATATTGTGATGCCGCGCATGAACGGGTATGAGGTTTGCCGTCGCTTGAAAGCAGATCCTAAGACCCAAAATGTCCCAGTCGTCATGTGCTCCTCTAAAGGTGAGGAGTTTGACCGCTACTGGGGCATGAAACAAGGTGCGGATGCTTATATTGCCAAGCCTTTTCAACCCACAGAGTTAGTAGGAACAGTCAAACAGCTGCTACGAGGATAGGTAGACGTGAATGGTTGGGAATCCAGATTTTTTAACAGGTAGAGGTCAAGACCAAGCTCCGGAATTTCAGGAACTAGAAAGTCCTGAAGGTGAGTTGCACTTAAGATTCTACGTATCTTCTGGCAATGAGTTTGCTTTACCTGCAACAGGAATTCGGGAAGTGATTTCGCCTTCACCGGATCGGATTACCCCCATTCCCAACGTTTCCCCCTTACTTTTGGGTACGCTGAATGTACGTGGGCGTGTCATTTGGGTGGCTGATTTAGGCCAGTTTCTGGGCGATGCTAATCCGCTCAATACGGATAGACCAGAGATTCCTGTCATTGCAGTAGAAGATCAAGACACCATGTTAGGGTTAGCGGTTGATCGAATTGTGGGGATGGATTGGCTAGACATTGATGAGGTGCAAATGCCAGCAAACGTTCCGGATAGCATGGCTCCATTTCTACGGGGCGAATGGATGACGGACAGTCAAGATGACAAGCTGCTCCGACTACTCGATCAAATCGCAATTCTTCGATCAGCGCGGTGGGCAGCATGAATCATCTAGGTTTAGGTTTGAGCAAGATGACTGAGGCACCCAGCGCAAAATAATTCACACAAGTAGGGTGAGCTTCGAGCAAATGGGATACGTGCAATGGCAGGAGGAGGCAAATGGCATCCAGCACTGAGTACGCGCAAGAATATCAACAAGCGCAGAAGGCATATTATCAGGGAAGCTATGATGAGGCAGCTGCGATCGTCGATCGCCTTGCCGAAGGCTTTCCTGATGATCCCAGTGTCCATCTCTTAAGAGGTCATATCTACTGCTATGGCTTGCAGCAGTACGATGTTGCGCGCGAGCAGTACCAACGAGTGCTGGGCTTAACCTCTGATCCAGAATTTCTCGATTACGCACATAGCGGATTAGCCTACACAAATCAGTTTGATGCTGATGAGGGAGTTGCTTCAGCCGCCAATTTGGATGATGGGTCTGCTAATTTTCAAGAGCTGGAGAATTCTTCAAATAGCTCTGACTATGGGGCCGCAGAAAGTTGGCAGTCCTATGAAGAACCCGCTTTTGACTTTAACAACGCTGAGTTAGAAAGCTTCGATGATTTTGACTCTGGCTTGGGTTTGGCAGAAACGCCAATGACTTTTGATGAGTCGTTTGATGAACCTGTTGATATGCCTGGGACGGAAACACCCTTTGGTGATCCCTTCGCTAGTGGCACTTCCTACTCCAATGCTGCACCTCTAGAAAATACTGCCGATCCGTTTGTCTTTGATGAATATCTTGATATTCAAGATTCAGGACTTCAGCAACCATCCGCATCAGCCAGCTCTGACTTTTCACCCTTTGGAACTGACTCCGATCTGGGTCAAGGCGAATTTGATGCCTCTCTAGACCAGTTTGACGATGTCTTTCAGCCTCTAGACTTTCCGGAAGACGATGCGAGTGCGGATGCTTCGTTGTATGCGGTGAGCGATCAAGATAGGCCGTATAGCGATCCGTCACTTTCCCCAGGCTTTTCTTTGGGTGGTGACGCTTCTTCAAGTAGCCCCTTTAGTACGAATTCTCCCTTAAGAGAAGACGAAACGCTCTTCATGGCTGATGAAGAGGCGGACGATTTTAACGCTGACAGTTTTGGCTATACGGACCCAGATTCGGCAGACTACGGTGCCAGTAACTACGAGCAAGATGAGCAAACCTTTGTCTCGTCTTCTAGTTGGAATGGGTTTGACGCTCAGGACAACTTGAACGTCAGTACCTTTGATGATGGTTTTTCGGGCACAGAGCCTGCGACCGAAAGCCCCTCTTCTAGCGAAGGCATTGGCCGCCAGAGCAGCATTGACTTCCTTGATGAGTTCGATGAGTTTGATGACCTAGGCAATCTCCCCGATTTCGATATCTCTGAAAGCTCTGCTGGCTTTACGAGTCCTTCTGTCGGTTCAGCCGCATTTGGTGGTTTGGGTGGGACTTCGGGGTTAAACAGCCGCCGGGGTCAAGAGAATGCTTCGCCAGAAGCTGCTGCGGGGTTGGGCTTTACTTCCAGTATGGGAGATGTCGATTTCAGCGATAGTGGCGATCGCTCCATTATTCGTGATGACGAAGTATTCGGAATTGGTGGCAACTCTGAACAAGTTCCCATCTTTACTCAAAATGACAGCCTGAGTGTTGAGCCGACTGTCACGGCTGAGCAGGGGATGTTGTCGTTCCTAGACAATGCCTCCCTGAAAACCAAGCACTTGATTACGGCAGGTGCGGTAGGAGTGATCTCCGCTTTAGCCGTTGCGGCTGTTAGTTGGGCCACCGCTCGCGGTGCCGTAGAGGAAAGGCGGCCCGAAGTTGTTGCTAGCTTGAGACAAACTGGGCTGATTATGGCCCTTGTCGCGGGTGTCAGTAGCGGCGGCGTGGCTTACTTTATGGGTCGTAACACAGCCAAACAAATTCAGCGAGCGACTGATAACTTGCAAGCTCAATTTCAGTCTGTGTCGCAAGGAAATCTGGACGCTAGAGCTTCTGTTTACTCAGAAGATGAGTTTGGCCAGTTAGCTGCTGGTTTTAACCAAATGGCGCGAGTCATCCTCACAACAACCAGTGAGGCGCAGCGCAAAGCGGAAGAACAAGAGCAAGCCAAAGAAGACCTACAACGTCAAGTGATTCGCCTCTTAGACGACGTAGAAGGCGCAGCTAGAGGCGACCTTACAGTTCAGGCTGAAGTCACCGCTGACGTATTAGGAGCGGTTGCAGATTCGTTTAACTTAACGATTCAAAACCTGCGCGAAATTGTGCAACAGGTGAAGTTGGCAGCCCGACAGGTGAACAAAGGTGCTTCTGATAGTGAAATGTTCGCTCGCGGCTTATCATCTGACGCTTTACGGCAAGCGGAAGAGCTAGCTGTGACGCTCAATTCTGTTCAGGTCATGACTGATTCGATTCAGCGGGTAGCTGAGAGTGCTCGTCAAGCTGAAGAAGTGGCTCGATCGGCATCGGCAACGGCCCTCAAAGGGGGTGAGGCAGTAGAAAGCACGGTTTCTGGTATTCTCAAAATCCGCGAAACGGTGGCAGAAACGACTCGAAAGGTAAAGCGGCTGGCCGAATCGTCACAAGAAATTTCAAAAATTGTGGCGTTGATTTCTCAGATTGCTTCTCGTACCAACCTGCTAGCACTTAACGCTAGTATTGAGGCAGCGAGAGCGGGTGAGGCTGGACGTGGGTTCGCGATCGTTGCTGATGAAGTCCGACAGTTAGCCGACCGGGCAGCAAAAGCTTCTAAGGAAATTGAGCAGATCGTGCTCCAAATCCAGAGCGAAACAGGCTCCGTGATGACGGCTATGGAAGAAGGGACTCAGCAGGTGATTGAGGGGACTCGCTTAGCAGAACAAGCGAAGCGATCGCTGGAAGACATTATTCAAGTGTCTAACCGCATTGATGCCTTGGTTCGTTCCATTACTGCCGATACAGTAGAGCAGACCGAAACCTCAAGAGCTGTAGCTCAGGTCATGCAATCGGTCGAACTGACAGCTCAAGAAACTTCTCAAGAAGCCCAACGAGTTTCGGGATCTCTACAAAACCTAGTAGGCGTAGCCCGTGACCTCTTGACTTCTGTAGAACGATTCCGCGTAGAAACAGGGGAGAAGCATTAAAGAAAACTGGTTTAACGGGTTACTGCGACTGGAAGTAACTCGAAGTTAATTTGTTTTGATGTCGATTTTGAAAGGATCGGGTACATTAAAACAATCTTAGGCAGAAGCATATCTAAGCTCAGGAAGCAAGCTAGCCACTTGTCATTGCCTTGGCTCTGGAGTCGTCCTTTGCCTTCTAGCTCCATCACCTGCAACCCAAACGCCATTGTTTTGGGTCCTCCTTGGCTTTAGGCTACGCTTGGATACAAAGTATTTAGAAGAAATAACGTTTTCCAAAGGAACGGGGCACTGCTATGCAGTCAGAACAACAGCAGCGAATCATGGGTTACTTCATTGAGGAGGCCAAAGACCACCTCAACACCATTGAGCAAGGTTTGCTGAATCTGCAAAGCACCATCGAAGACTCTGAAATGGTGAATGAGGTCTTCAGAGCGGCTCACTCTGTTAAGGGCGGAGCAGCAATGCTAGGAATTAATAGCATTCAGCAGGTTTCGCACCGTCTAGAGGACTGCTTCAAGCTTCTAAAAGAGTGCCCCATCAAGGTTGATCAAAAATTGGAGTCATTATTCCTTAGGGTGTTCGATACTCTGCACGAACTCCTAGAGCAACTCCAAGGGCCATTTGGCCTGACTGAGGATGCTGCTAGCGGCATTATGTCAGGCATTGAGCCGATTTTTACTGAGCTTACCAATCACTTGGAAGGACTTATCACTCAAGCGGGTGGTGTGATTCCGGTCGAAGATGGGTCTAGCTTTATACCTACTGTGGTTGAGGCTGCCCCAATCCCGGTTTCAGCCGCTCCTCTGCATCAAGAAGAAAGCGCTCTGCTATTGCTTTTCCAAAGTGATGTGCCGACTCGCTTACGTGAGATGTTGCAGTTGTTTAAGCAGGCAGAAAACTCAGGAAATCGGCAACAACTGCAAGACCTTTGCCGTGGATTGGGGCAACTAGGTGAACCGTTCGATTTGCCGAGTTGGTGCGATTTGCTTGAGGTGACACGACAGGCGATCGCTTGTCCGGATAATGCTTACCGCACTCTAGCGCCGATTGTTATCAAAGAAATCAAAAAAGCGCAAGAATTGGTTCTAGCTAACCAAGCAGCAGCCATTGTAGCGAGTGATGCTCTAAGCGTTTTAGTGCCAATTTCATCTGCCGCCGCTGAAGCAGAACCCACCTTCGACGACCTGCTGGCTGCGGATATCTTTGAATTTGCTAACGAACCGGAAGAGTCTCTGACGGGGGCCTTCGATCTATTTGAAACAGCAGAAGATCCCTCGGAAGTTGACATTTTCGCTGCAGATCTAGCGGATCTGACTGAAGATAGTCAATCAGTAGATATTCCAGCAGAGAGTCAGTCAGCTGGGCTGGACGATTGGTTTACTAGTGCCCCTATAGAATCAGACGCAACGACCAGTGAGGCAGATCTGGGTCTAGACCTATCCGCCGATCTCAGGGAAGATGCGGCGACGGCTGAGCAGTCTACAGGCGATCGCAATGGCCCAGAAGTAGGGATGGCAGAGCTAAACAGCCTAGCCGACCTCTTTGAGGGTGAAGTTCTGGATTTGGGTGTCACTTGGCAAGAAGAAGAAATCATTAGAGAGGCGGCTGAGGCGATAGAAAACTCTGTAGGCAATGCAGTCAACTCAGATGATTTCGATTTCTCGGATGACTTCTCAGATTTACTTTTTGAGGAGCCAGATGGAAGCAGTTCCTCTGCCAAAGCCAAGGCAGGAGATGATCTAGCCAGCTTGTTTGGTAGTGATGACTTGCTCAATGATGAATCTCTCGACTTGCCAGGATTCGAGAAAATCGCTGATCCGTCACTGAATGCAGCCGCGATCGCCCCTGAAGTGCAACCGGGTGAAGACTTCCTAGGGGAATTGGCAGCAGACGGCTTTGAGTTAGACGTTCTCGTAGTCGAGGCATCTGTGGACAGCTCTACTCTGGAATTCACTGAATCTGAGGCTTCAACAGCTAATGCCCCTGCGGAGGAGCTAGAGAGCTTTACGGATTTATTTGCTGATGTAGATGAGAGTGAGCTATTTGCTCTAGAAACCTCTGCGGAAGAGCTTGCCACTACAGTTAACTCAGGCGATTTAAGCGCAGATGATTTAGACTCAGACGCTTTAGGCTCAGATGATTTCACTGATTTTCTCGGTGAGCCTACTGCGCAAATCTCTTTTGAGGCGCTAGAGAGCGAGCCAGATCTCTTTGCTTCTGAGCCTACGTTCGAGGCTGATGCGGAATTAGACCTCGCTCTAGATAGCCCAGAATCCATCGGGCTATTCGGTGAAGAAATTGCTCCAGAATTGGGGGCAGATAGTCTGGCAGTAGATGAGACAGAGCTTGACAATCTTTTTGATACCCCCGCAGACTTTGCATTCTTGGCAGACACCACTCCCTCAGCCATCAGCGACCCCACAGCGATCGACGATGAAGATGATCTATCCAATGACCTTTGGTCTGAAGGAAATACCGATTCCTCAGAGTCGGCTGTTTCGTGGCTAGACACTCCTCTGGATGAGACAGAAGAGGAACCGTTTGATCTGTCTCTAGATCTAGAAGAGCTTAGCGCTGAGCCAGAGACCGTTGATTTTCTAGGTGATTTCTCTGGGGAAGGGGCAAACGCAGATGCCGCAGAAACAGATTTAAATGACCTGTTTGCTCCTAGTGAAGAAGAATTAATCCTCGATCCTAGTGACACTAATTCCTTCGCAGTAGACCTGACTCCTGAAGAACCCCCAGCGGCGATCGCTGATCCTTGGGAGGAGCAAGGGCTAGAAGACAGTACCTTTGATTCGGAGCCTGCTTGGAATTTAGATCCCCTAGATGAAGATCTTGTAGCAGTTCCGGAAGCCACTAGCGAGGGTGGAGAAAATCCTTTTGATGCCGTCGGTGAAAAGTTAGAAAGCTTGGACTTTGATCTAGAGGCATCCGAAGATCTTGATGACGCCTTTACTTTTGCCGCAGAAGCTGACGAAGAGTTACTGCTCGAAGAACCAACTGACGAAGCAGAGGTGTCTGATTGGACGCTGGCTGACCTGGCAGATTCTAGCGATGAATTAAGTCTAGACTTGTTCGAAGATTCCAGTGCTGAAGATCCCACCACAGATGCGATGTCAGATCTTTGGAATACGGATGCTTTTGAGCAACAGAGCTTAGATGCTACTGCTGTTGGTGAAACTGATATCAGTAGCGAGTTTGACTCGGCCTTACTGCCAGAAGAACCTGGTGAAGAACTCAGTGATGCTGATGAATTTGCCGGCTTTTTGCTTGAAACGGAACTGGTTGAAACAGAACTGAGCGATCGCGTTGATGATCTCAGTGCTGATGATCTTAGCGCTGGTGAGCTTGACTTTGAACTCAGTCGTGATGAAACTACCGATCTTTGGGGAGACGACTCCGCAGCAACAAATGAGTCAGCCTTGGATGACCTATCTCTAAGGACATCGGTTGCGGCGACTGAAAGTACCGACGACCTAATGTTTGAGGAGACCATTGAAGAATCGATTGCAGAGCCCGCTACAGAGTCCGTTACAGAGGCTTTAGATTTAGCCGATATGCTCGCTGAATCTGCTGAACTTAGCGAGTTGATGGCTGGTGCAGAAGAATTCGATTTTGATCTGACCAGCGATGAAGCGACCGATCTAGAGCTTGAAGCATCCACATCCGAAGCTGATCTAACCTCGCTGAGCGCAGAGGATACAGGTGACTGGGGTGGTTCTACCGATGACCCACTAGCAGACTTTTCTATAGAAGCTGATTTTGCTGATGCCACAGCAGACCCAGAAGCATATCCAGATCAGGTAAGTTCTGACACGGATGATTTTGACTTTGACTTCATGACTAGCGATGGAGCTGATGATCGTGAAGTCGAAGAGTCTACGGCAGAGTTGAATGGCCTCTTCGACACCACAGCCTCAGACACCGATCTCTTTGCTGAAGAATTGTCATCAGAAGTAGCAGAGCCAAATTCCGATTTGGGCGATCTAGCAGACTTTATGGGTGAGCCCCTAGAAGCTAGAGATGCTAGCTCAGAGCTTGACGAACTCGAAGGTTTATCACTCAGTGATTTGTCGATCGATCAGCCAGAAACTACTGAAGAACTTAGCTTTGAGCTAGCAGCAGAGACATCAGACGAACTAGACTTTGGCGCTGACTTGACTTCGTCAACCGACTTAGGAGACTTGTTGGATGACTCGCCATCTGAGCCAGATGCGATCGCCCTCGACTTAGACAACTTTGATGATTTTTCGCTCGATCAACCATCGACTGAGTCACCAGAAACTAGTGAAGACTTTATCTTTGAGTCAGCAGACACCTCCAACGAGCTGGACTTTGGTGCTGAGTTAGACTTCGACCTAGACGCAACTAGCGGCAATACTCAAGCTGATGCTCTGGCTGATATTGCTGCCGACGAATCCTTAGAAACTGCTGATATTGCCTTCGACTTAGACAGTTCAGATGCCAGCCTTGACCCCAGTTTCAATGAAGATGAACTAGGATTTGGCAGCTTATTGGCATCTGACCTCGATCTAAACGAATCTTTGACCTCCGTAGAGCCATCTGTAGAGACTGAGAGCGAGTTGGACTTTGGGGCCGAACTGGCAGCAGAGCCGTCTATAGAGGCGGAGAATGAGCTGGATTTCGGGGACGAACTAGCGTTAGAAGGTTTATTTGATGCAGAACCATCATCCGATAGCCTCAGCGAAGCCGATCTATTCGGGTTATCTGATGAGCCATCTGAAGCGTTAGATAACAGTGAAGCCGCTGTTGATGAAGATACAAATAATGAAAACTGGCTTGGCGACTTTGACGCTGGTACAGCTGACATAGCAACTTCTACAGACGCAGATGACACTAGCGACGAGTTAGGTGACTTCTTCGCCACAGAGGCGAGTGATTCCACAGCTGACGAACCAGTTGATCTCTTTGCTGATTCCCTAAATACCGAAGCGACATCCGAAGATGACTTTGGCTTCGACACGCTCGATTTCTCTGACTTATCTTCTAATGAAGACGAATTGAGTGATGCGTCAGCCGAGGTGGATGCACTATCCGCTTTGGTAGAGGATGACTTAATAACTCCTACAGAATCAACCCAAGAGCAGCCAATAGAATCCAGCTTTGACTTCGATGAAGTAGGCTTTGATCTCTTCGATGTGGCACCAGACACAGCCGCTACCAGCGTTACAGATACGGGAGATTCTGACTTCAGCATAGAAAGCTCTGAAACAGATGAAAACGATTTTGATTTATTCGCGCTTGACTCAGCCGATGACTTCTCTAGCAGCTTAGATCTCACTCAACAGACCAATTCAGATGTGACAGATACTAGTGACACTGATTTGGATGACTTCCTAGCCATAGCGATGGAAGAAGATAGCTCGCAGGATAGCTTTGATTTCGCTACAGAGTCAGCTGGGTCTTTAGACAACTTTGATGATTTAGAGGCATTACTCAACGAAGATGACTCTGCCACGTCATTCTCCGCATCTGCTGCTTCAGAAGATGCAGACTTCTCTGGGCTAGAAGCTTTACTAGATGAGGAACCTTCAGGTTGGAATAGTGGGTCGGGAAGTGCCGCTGCCTTTGATGGAGTTGTGGGCAATGCTGACTCTGTTAGTGGCTTGGATGGTGAGTTTGATGACCTAGAAAAGCTGCTAGAGGATGCCGATAATACCCTAGGTGGCCCCCCGACTGTGAAGACTAGTCGAGGAACGGCCCCTCAGTCTAGCCGTCGGCCTGGTCGTCGTGGATCTGCGGGTTTTGCTGAGCAGACCATGCGAGTTCCCGTTAAACACCTGGATAACCTGAGTAACCTAGTTGGGGAACTGGTGGTTAACCGGAATAGCTTGGAACAAGACCAAGAACGGTTACGGCAGTTCCTGGATAATTTGCTCTATCAAGTGCAGCAACTCAGCGATGTGGGGCAGCGAATGCGTGACTTATACGAGCGATCGCTACTGGAAAGCTCACTCTTAGCCAGTCGCCAAAGTCATCAGTCTCCCCTACATAACACAAATGCTAACGGTGGGCCTCAGAACAGCCATTCTACAGGAGCTAGCTTCGATGCCTTGGAGATGGACCGCTTTACGGGGTTCCATACTTTATCCCAAGAGATGATCGAGTTAATTGTCCGAGTGCGGGAGTCTGCGTCTGACATTGAGTTCATCGTGGATGAAACCGATCAGGTGACTCGGATGTTCCGGCAGGTAACGACTCAACTGCAAGAAGGTCTGACTCGTTCCCGAATGGTGCCTTTCGCTCAGATTGCCGATCGCTTGCCACGAGCAGTACGCGATATTGCTCTCAAGTGTGGGAAGCAGGCAGAATTGCATGTCGAAGGTCGCGAAACCTTGATTGACAAGATGATTCTGGAGCAGCTTTATGACCCCATGACTCATCTTGTCAACAATGCGATCGCCCACGGCATCGAGACTCCAGAGGTGCGGCAAGCAGCCGGGAAGCCACCTACTGGTCGGATCACGATTCGGGCCTTCCATCAAGGGAACCAAACGGTCATCTCTGTCTCTGATGATGGAGCGGGAATTGAGCCAGAGCGCGTCAAGACGAAAGCGATTGAAAAACGCTTGATTACATCAGCCGAGGCCAGAACGCTCTCTCGCCTAGACATTTACGACCTGCTGTTCCATCCTGGGTTCACCACTCAGGATCAAGTGACTGACTATGCGGGCCGTGGCGTTGGCATGGATGTAGTCCGCACTAGCTTAGGCGAAATTCGCGGTGCGATCACCACTGATTCTGCTGTGGCTAAGGGAACAACGTTTACCATTCGTTTACCGCTCACGTTGAGCATTTCTAAGGCTCTCTGCTGCATTAGTAATCGGGCACGCATTGCGTTCCCGATGGATGGGGTAGAGGACATGCTAGATGTGCCGAAAGAGCGGATTCAAGCCAATCCGGACGGTCAACCTTGCATTCTGTGGCGAGATTTGCTGTTGCCCTTCCGACCGTTATCCGAAATCCTCAAATACAACCGCTATCTGGGCCGTGGTAGCGTCTACGGCGGTAATCAGGAAGATGATATTGTCTCCATCGTCGTGCTGCGAAGCGCTGGTAACTTTATTGCTTTGCAGGTAGACCAAGTACTAGGCGAGCAAGAGATTGTAATTAAGCAGCTAGAAGGTCCAGTGCCCAAACCCATTGGCGTAGCAGGTGCCACAGTTCTAGGAGACGGCCGGATTATGCCGATCGCGGACGTGTTAGAGCTGATTGACCTGTCTATGGGTCGGATTCGCCGCGAAGCTAGCACCACTCTGTGGGATCAAAGCGCTGAACCCCCTGTAGCTGAACCCGTTGCTAAAACTGACCCGACGGTTCTGATTGTGGATGACTCGATTACGGTACGTGAGCTGTTATCCATGACGTTCAACAAGATCGGCTACCGAGTTGAACAAGCCCGTGACGGTCAAGAAGCCTGGGAAAAACTGCGTTCTGGCTTGCCATGCGATATGGTGTTCTGCGACATTGAAATGCCTAGAATGGACGGCCTAGAGCTGCTATCTCGGATTCAGAAGGACTCTACCCTCAACCATATCCCGATTGCGATGCTGACCTCACGGGGTGCCGATCGCCATAGACAGATGGCTGTCCAGCTCGGTGCAAAGGGTTACTTCACCAAGCCGTATCTAGAAGAAGCTTTGCTAGATGCAGCTCAACGCATGCTAAGAGGCGAAGTCTTAATTGCTGGTAGTGGTAGTCACGCCTAAGTTCTAGCTCACCGACTAAAACCTGGTGAGCGATCGCACCATTTTAAGAAAGGAGGGGATCACGCTTTTGACGGGTTCCCTCCTTTTCAGTCTCACAGAGAATATCTTTTTGCCCCTATTCTTGTACTTGCCACCATGTCTTATTCCAACGAATCCTATGTCTACCCGTCTAGCCCTCAAGTGGCTCAGGTTGATGTCTATCACGGTGTTGAAGTTCCTGACCCTTATCGCTGGTTAGAAGACCCAGATTCGGACGAAACTCAGGCGTGGGTAGAAGCACAAAACCAAGTCACTTTTCAGTTCCTCAATCAGATTGCTGTTCGAGAGCACCTACAACAGCGCTTAACTCAACTCTGGGACTACGAAAAATATGGCATTCCGTTTCGGGGGGGAGATGCCCAAAAATATGGCGTTCCAGAGCGCTATTTTTACTTCAAGAACGATGGTCTGCAAAATCAAAGTGTGCTCTATACGCTGACCTCGCTTGATGCTGAACCGAGAGTTTTACTAGACCCCAATAAGCTCTCTGAGGATGGCACAGTTGCCCTCTCTGGGCTGGTTATTAGTGAAGACGCTAGACTGATGGCCTATGGTCTTTCTACGTCTGGGTCAGATTGGCAGTCATGGCAAGTGCGGGATATTGAAACGGGCGAAGACCTGAGCGATCGCTTGGAGTGGATCAAATTCTCTGGAGCTGCTTGGACTCATGACAACCAAGGATTTTTCTACAGCCGCTACGACGAACCCAACGAAACCAGCAAGCTAGAAGCCATCAACTATTTTCAGAAGCTTTATTACCATCGCTTAGGCACCCCTCAGTCTGAAGATGTGCTGATTTATGAGCGCTCAGATCAAGCAGAGTGGGGTTTTAATGGCGGCGTTACTGAGGATGGTCGCTACTTAATCATTTCAGTTTGGCGTGGTACTGATCCGAAGAATCTAGTCTTCTACAAGGATTTGGCTGACCCTAATGCTGCTGTGGTTGAACTAATTTCTGAGTTTGAAGCTAGCTACAGCTTTGTGGATAATGACGGCTCAACTTTTTGGTTCCAGACTGATCTAGAGGCACCCCGTGGTCGTGTAATTGCGATCGATATTCAGGCTCCAGAGCGAAACAATTGGCGGGAACTGATTCCCCAAGCGGCTGAAACCTTAGAAGGTGTAGGACTACTCAACCATCAGTTTGTGGCTTCCTATCTCAAAGACGCTCGCAGCCAAATCAAAATCTTTGACTTGAATGGTAGTTTCGTTCGGGAAGTGGTTTTGCCCGGAATTGGTTCAGCGGGCGGCTTTGGCGGACGGCGAGAGGATACAGAAACGTTCTACAGCTTCACGAGTTTCACGACTCCACCGACGATTTATCGCTACGACATGGTGACTGGTGAGAGCAACCTTTTTCGGCAGCCAACTGTCGCCTTTAACCCGGACGAGTACGAAACCAAGCAGGTTTTTTACGCCAGCAAAGATGGGACTCAAGTGCCCATGTTTATTACTCACAAAAAAGGCTTGCAGCTAGACGGCAACAACCCTACTTACCTCTATGGCTACGGTGGCTTTAATGTTTCGCTCACCCCTAGCTTCTCCGTCAGCAACTTGGTGTGGATGGAACTCGGCGGTGTGTATGCCATGCCTAATCTGCGCGGCGGTGGTGAGTATGGAGAGGAGTGGCACCAGGCGGGGACAAAGCTCCACAAGCAAAATGTGTTTGATGATTTTATTGCCGCAGCCGAGTGGTTGATTGCTAACCAATACACCTCTGCGAGCAAGTTAGCGATCGGGGGTGGCAGTAATGGGGGCTTGTTGGTGGGCGCTTGCATGACCCAACGTCCAGATTTATTTGCCGCAGCCTTACCCGCAGTCGGCGTGATGGATATGTTGCGCTTCCACAAGTTCACCATTGGCTGGGCCTGGACTTCGGATTATGGGTCTCCTGAGGAACTAGAGGAGTTTGAGGCTCTTTACGGTTACTCACCCCTGCACAACCTGAAGCCAGGAACGGCCTATCCTGCCACGCTGATTACCACCGCAGACCATGACGATCGCGTGGTGCCTGCCCATAGCTTTAAGTTTGCTGCCGCCCTGCAAGCCGCTCATACAGGCTCAGCTCCCGTCTTAATTCGGATTGAAACTAAAGCAGGCCACGGAGCGGGTAAACCGACGGCCAAAGTGATAGAGGAAGTGAGCGATCGCTGGGCTTTCTTGGTACAAACCCTCAACATCTCGACTACTACTGAAGCTTAAAATTTCATCTTAAGGAAGAGTGACAAGCTCTCTCTAACGTGCGATCGCGGTTCTTCCCATTTACAGAACTCAATCAATAGACACCCTCGTTAACATGTTTACAAAAGTTAAACATTTTAATGAGAGTGTCTTTATCATGCCTAATTTACTCGCAGCAACTCAAGATTATTGGCGTAAGTTAAATGAGCTACAAGCTGCTTATCAACGCGGAGAAGTATCGCTGCCAGAAGTCGATGCCAGAGTAGCAGAACTAATGCGTGAGCTAGGGCAAGAGCGGCGAGCTGCGATCGACTTCACATTTGCTAGTATTGGCCATTTGTGGAATCAGCAGAGGGAGACCGTTGTTGGTGTGAGTTTGCTAGGAATGCTTACCTATGCTTGGGCAGTTATGAGCTAAGTAAGGCAAAATCTAGCAAAAAATCCCATTTACCGGAACTTTTAGGGTCAAATTACGTCATCGTTTGGTAACGTCATAGCGAATCGCTACTTTTCTGGGCTGTCATTAACCGTTATGCTCCGAAACGGTTGTGCCTGTTATAGTTGGATGCGATCGCTCACCCAAGCGCGAGACAATTATGAAACGAGTTCTAGCTGCCCTTGCCTGCATTCCTCTCACTCTAACGGGTTCAATTGTTGGACTAACCCCTGCTAGCGCTGCCCCTACAGCCGCCGCTCAACAGGCGCAACAACAACGGGCCAAGGCTGCCAGCTATCGTCGCTATATGCAACTAGGGTACGCTGCGAATAAACAGCGAGACTACCAAACGGCCCAGTCAAGTTTTCAAGCAGCGCTAAAAATTCGCCCTGGCGATCCTTATGCCACAAAAGCCTTACGTAATGTTAGAGGATTTGTACGGCGCAACGAGTTAATTAGAGCGGCTAACGTAGCGCGGCAAAAACGAGCGGATGCTTTGGGTCAAACGTTACAACAAGCAACCGCAGGGCAAGATTGGCAATGTGCAGTGGCGGTGATCGATAATTTAACTCCCTTGCTCCCAGCCAATTCCTTGAAGCGAGCTGAGCTGCTAACTTATCGGAGTCGGCTCCAAGGACTAATTGGGGCGGAAGCAGATATTACTCGTTGGTCTAGTGTCTGTAGTCAAGCTAGCCTAACTGCTCAAAATCAATAATGTTTTTAGCCGCGATCGCTTCTTATCAGGCGGAGAAAATACAGGAAGCGATCGCGCAATTCAGCAAAATTCTGGTTCAAACAAATTAGCGATACAAAGTACCGTCTGGCATTGTAGCCCCCGCCAGAATTGCTTCCCCTGAGTTGGTAGCGGTAATGTCGGCTCCCCGGAGGCTGGCTTCTGCTAGGTTGGTTTGCCACAGGTTTGCCTGCGTTAGTTTCGCCCCCCAGAGGTAAGCTCGGTAAAAACTAGCTGCGGTTAAATTAGCTTCGCAGAGCGTTGCCGCATTCAAGTTTGCACCCGTTAAATCCGCTTCAGTTAAATCGGCAGCAGTCAAGTCAGCCTTACTCAGGGTGGCTTCACTCAAATTGGCTCTGCGTAAATCCGCTTCGCTCAAATTTGCAGCATGTAGATTGACTCGAATTAAGCTCGCTACTCGCAGTTGAGTAGCACTCAAATTTGCAGCGGTGAGGGTCGCGCCATTGAGATTGGCTCCCCCCAGTTTGGCAGCACTCAGGTTCACGCCATCTAAATCAATTCCGTTTAGATCAACGCCGTTCAAAAAGGCGGCACTGAGCTTGACGCCGTTGAGTAAAGCCCCATTGAGACAAGCACCGCTCAGTCTTGCCCCAGTCAAGTTGGCCCAGTTGAGATTCGCTTTGGTGAGATTGGCAGAGCGCAGATTGATATTGCGCAGATCAGCTCCACAGAAGTTAACTTCTTGCAGGTTAGCAGCTCGTAAGTTAACTGCCGTGAGAATGGCTCCACTCACTTTAGCCCCAGTTAAATCAGCCTTAACTAAAAATGCCCCCTTGAGATTGGCTTTGGTTAAGTCGGCATGAGTTAATCGGGCGTACCCCAGTTTGGCGAAACTCAGATCAGCCGAGTAAAAAAATGCCCCATCCAAGTTGGCACCTGTGAATGACGCCCGACTCAAGTTAGCAGACGCAAACGAAGCACCCGTAAAGTTAGCGCCTGCTAGATCTGCTCGTTCTAAGTTGACCCCGATCAGATTAATGCCATTGAAGTCTCTCTCGCCTGCTGCATACCGTTTCAGTAACTCGTCCGCATTCATAACTATGGCCTCGCGATCGCTCTAGGCAGGTAATTAGGTTTAGGTTGCCCAGGCTAGGATGCAAGTTCAGAGAATATGTGCCATTTGATACAAAGCGTTATACAGCTTCAGAGGGTGAGAGTCCTAGAAGCCTGTATTTTCGAGCTTTATGATCTCACTGCAACTAGTTGCAAGAGTTACTCAATCGCGTAAGTCACACTAATCTGACTGATCACTCTCACTTCTGTAGGTGCTGCTGGATCATAGGGAGGCGCACCCGTTCTGGCAGGAGCGAGCAGATTCGCCGGACCCCCTACTTTGGAGCCACACTGAGCAAAAGCCGAAGGTGAACCCGCTACTGGGAGTTCTGTAATTTGCAGTACAGACCCCAGGCGAACCTGCACAGTTGTTGCTAAAGCTTGAAGCCGCTGTTGAGCATCACTCAAGGCAGCTCGTCGTGAGGCATTTTCTAGGGGTCTACAGTTTCTAACGGCATACTCAGCCCCGACACTTTGGACATCGAAGCGATTGGTTTTCTGAGCCGCACTATTTGCGGTCAAGACTACTTCTTGTACGCGAGGACGAGTTGGTTTTTCTAGCAACACAACCACTTCAGCGCTATCACTAGAGGTTACTTGAACCGTAATAGCTTCTGCGGGAACTCCAATGGCTTCTAGAGCTGTGACCACAGGTTGTAGAGCTGAAGGTTGCAGCGATTGATTACCGATGTTCAGCTGGTTGGGTACATCAACTGCAACCCCAAACGGATTACGAGTGATCATTTGAATTTCCAGCCGAGCGCTATCCGCTGGAGCAGCCACTTGGCCTTGGCCCAAAACTGTAATGTTGCGTGGAGTATCCCCTAAAGGACTGGCAGGATAGGCATGCTGAGCCACGGAGGCGGGGCCTGCAAGTGGAGAACCTAAAGCTTTTACCTCGATTGCGTTCACCTGGGGAATGGGTAAGAGGAACGCTGATGAAAAAAGCGCTGCGATCGCGATCCCTTTCATGGGGGCAAGACTCCTGCTTCAAGCGTTTCACTTCTGGCATCTGCTAGCTTTGGCAGATTACTGCTGTGTTGCCAGCATACAACCCCCACTGTTATAACCTTTTCAGCCCCAGAAACGCCCAATTTGTCACTGCTCTCATGAGATCATCTCCCACGAAGATGAGAGAAGGGCGACTTGATGAATGCCTATGCCTCATACGGCTCTGCTGAGTTGTGGCCAACTAATTGTGCACAGTACCATCCGGCATAATGGCCCCACTCAAATTGGCATTCTTCAGGTCAGTGTCAATCAATGTTGCCCTTCTGAGGTTGGCATCCATCAACATAGCTTCCACCAAGCTTACCTCTGTTAGATTCGTCCAAGTCAGGTTGGCTCGATACAAATTGGTATTGCTTAAGTCGGCCCCCCGGAGGCTAGCCCAGCTCAAATTAGCGTTTCTGAGATTTGCCTGCTTCAACTGAGCCACTCTGAAGTTAGCTCCACTCAAATTGGCTTTGCTCAAATTCGCTTCATTGAGCTTGGCTCCGTCTAAAATGGCACCTGCCAAAATACTATGAGTTAGATTCGCTCGGTCTAAGCAAGCGCGACTGAGGTTGGCATGGGTCAAGTTGGCATTACTTAAGTTGGAGCCGTTGAGCGATGCTTCTACTAGTTTGGCTTTGCTCAAATTCGCTTCATGCAGATCTGCCTCAATCAAGCTAGCCCCACCCATATTGGCCTCACTCAAATTGGTGTCTTGCAAGATAGCACCTCGAAAATTCGCTTCGCCGGATTGAACTCCTTTCAAGCTAGCTTCGCGAAAATTGACCCGAATTAGGTTGGCTCCAATCAGAGTCGCATTCGTCAAGTTGGCTTGACTTAAATTCGCTCCTCCTAAGTTGGCACCACTTAAATTGGCTTCCGATAAATTTGCTCCTGTGAAGTCTGCACCACAAAGGTTGACCCCGCTCAAAGATGCTCGTACCAAACTGACATCTTGAAAACTTCTTTCCCCTGCTGCATACCGTTTCAGCAGTTCAGCAGCATCCATAGGATTTCCTCTCGCAATTCTGTAAGTAAGCAAGTTAGCTGGGCATGTTCATCTATCAGCCTCTGAATCCACTCTGAACCCAAGTGGCTTTAGCTGGGATGCAGGGTTTCATTCTATTCAGACTGAAGCGCAGCTGGCGATCGCTGCTTACTGATATAGCAGCTATTTACATTAGGTTGCCTCTCTAATCAGTAGGGTCTGACAAAGTTTTATACGTCTTATTATTTCTCTTAATAGTAACGAAACTATCTAGTCCTACCTTTTGGTTCGTAGTTATACACTCAGTTCTAGTAAGGCAGGAGCCCCATTTTGCAATGTCAAGATTCAGCTTGAAATGAGATGAGTCTACTCTAAATTCGCGCAATTAGCATAACTCTTACCACTAATTTTCTTCAGGTAGAGTATTGCTCCAAAGATTTTTGGAAGATGAGTGAGGCGATCGTATCTTGCCGTCCTACCTAAGACACAACTCGGCAAACAGTTGTTTGATCTACATTTTGACAGAGTTATTTGTTAATGAGTTTACATAGTGTAACAAATAGTTGAAAAGCTGTTAGTTCCCTTGAATAAGCTCAACTACGGCTCAAACATTACTTAGCTCAATAACTTGTGAAGTGAGATAACTACAATGACTGAACAGTTTAAGAAAGGTGATTCAGTAGAGTGGAATACAGCTCAGGGTAAAACCCAAGGCGAGGTAAAGAAAAAACTGACTTCTCCGACTGAAATCAAAGGGCATTCTGTCGCAGCATCCCCAGAGAATCCTGAGTATTTGGTTGAAAGTGAGAAAACTGGCAAACAAGCGGCCCACAAACCCGCAGCCCTTAAAAAAGTGGAGGACTAGATCATGACTACCGATGCCAAATCAGTGGTTGGGGAGTTTCAGCAAGCGGTCAACATGACGGCTCATGAACTTAGCTCTTGGCTAGAAACTGAAGAATCGCAAGCCGTAGGACAGAAGGAGTCAGGGCACGAATCCATTGGTCATCAATCTGGCAAACACATTATTGAGCTACTTGGCAAATCTAAAACAGAGTACACTGAAGACGATTTATCCCAGATGAAACGGGTGATCAGTTATGTACACCGCCACCTAGCTCAGCACCCATCTGGCGATATTGAGCATACTCGCTGGCGTTATTCCCTCATGAACTGGGGTCACGATCCGCTCAAGTAGAGGTCAAGTAAAGGCGAGCGCTCAGATGGAGCTGGCTAAACTCTTCAAAACTATTCATAAGTTCTTCCATTAGGCATGATGGCTCCAGTTAAGTCTGCGTTACGCAAGTTTGCCTGATTGAGTTTGGCATCGATCAAGATGGCTTCTTGTAAATTTCCTTCACTCAGGTTGGCCCAACTTAAATTGGCTCGGTAAAGATTGGCTCGGCTGAGGTTAGCACCCCGCAAGGTCGTCCAGCTTAAATTTGCGCCTCTTAGATTCGCGCCTGACAAGTTGGCTTTGGTCAAAGTGGCACCGCTCAAGCGCGCACGGCTGAGGTGTGCTCCTTGAAAGTTACCCGCTTCTAAAATGGCTCCGTTCAGAATGGCGTTGGTGAGGTTAGCCAATTCCAAAGTAGCTCCGTGCAAGATCGCGTTCGTCAGATTCGCCGACTCTAAAATGGCACCATTCAGCATCGCCTCGGTCAAATTAGCTCGGTTCAAAGCGACCTCGGCCAGTTTGGCTCGACTTAAGTCAGCTCCGCGCAGGTTTGCTTCACTTAAGCTCGCTTCGTTGAAATCAGCTGCTACACAAATCGCGTTAGTGAGATTGGCCCCTCGTAGATTGGCAGTTTGCAACTTAGCTTCTCGCAAATCTACACCTGTGAGGTCAGCACCTGTGAGATTGGCTTCTTGCAAGTTTGCTTGTAAATTGGCATTGCGAAGATTGGCTTCTCTCAGATTTGCACCTACTAAAGAAGCCCCCAACAGCTGAGCACCGCTCAAATTCGCGCCTCGCAGATTCGCCTCACTCAACTCGACTGCGGTCAAATCTGCACCTGCTAAGTTGGCACCGCGAAAATCTCGCTCGCCCGCTGCGTACCGCTTGAGTAAATCCATAGGCACCCAGGTCATCTCAGTCTGCTCTTGATGTGACTATTCTCAGGGTGCCTCAATGGATACAAGGTGCATCATTCCTTTTAATTCTTAAGAGTTTAATTGTCAGGGTAATTGGGGCGATCGCTTCACTATGGCTTCACGACTACTTCACTACTCCCAATAATCGAACCTGACCATCTCAGAGAAAAATCAACCTGGGAATTAGGACGCTACTCTGGCGATAAACACCATCGCCAATAATCCTGCATTCTGACAGAATCAAAGAAAGCAGTTAACCTAATCCTCACATCTTTCACGGAAAGAAGAATGCCTGACAACGTTAGAAGCCAAGTCGTAACTCAAGGTGTCCAGCGATCGCCCAACCGTGCCATGCTTCGGGCAGTCGGCTTTGGCGATGATGACTTTACCAAACCTATTGTAGGCGTCGCTAACGGTTATAGCACGATTACTCCCTGTAATATGGGGCTGAACGATTTGGCGAAGCGGGCAGAAACAGGCATTAAAATGGCTGGAGCCATGCCCCAGATGTTTGGCACCATCACCATCAGCGATGGGATTTCGATGGGAACCGAAGGGATGAAGTATTCCCTGGTTTCCCGTGAAGTGATTGCCGACTCGATTGAGACCGCTTGCATGGGCCAAAGCATGGATGGCGTGTTAGCCGTGGGTGGCTGTGACAAAAACATGCCGGGAGCCATGATTGCGATCGCCCGCATGAACATTCCATCTGTTTTCGTGTACGGTGGCACGATTAAGCCAGGACATCACAACGGTAAAGACTTAACTGTAGTCAGTGCCTTTGAAGCAGTAGGCGAATACAGCGCTGGCAAGATCAGCCAAGACGAGCTTCTAGAAGTAGAGCGTAAAGCTTGCCCTGGTGCGGGTTCCTGTGGTGGGATGTACACAGCGAACACTATGTCTTCCGCGATCGAAGCGATGGGCATGAGCTTGATGTACTCTTCCACGATGGCAGCGGAAGATGCCGAAAAAGCTGAGAGCGCTGAAAAGTCAGCGTTTGTTTTGGTCGAAGCGATTCGCAAGCAAATTCTGCCCAAGCAAATTCTGACTCGCAAAGCCTTTGAGAATGCCATTTCAGTCATTATGGCGGTGGGTGGTTCCACGAACGCGGTGTTGCACTTACTCGCGATCGCCCATGCCATTGGAGTTGAACTCACGATTGATGACTTTGAAACCATTCGAGGCCGTGTCCCTGTCTTGTGTGACCTCAAGCCTTCCGGTCGCTACGTCGCCACTGATTTACATCAGGCAGGTGGCATTCCTCAAGTGATGAAGATGCTGTTGGAACACGGCTTGCTGCATGGTGATGCGCTGACCGTGACAGGACAAACCCTGGCAGAAGTGCTGGCGGATGTCCCTGCCGAACCTCGCGCCGACCAAGATGTAATTCGTCCTTGGAACAATCCCATGTATCCTCAAGGACACTTGGGCATTCTCAAGGGCAACTTAGCGCTTGAAGGCTCTGTCGCGAAGCTAACCGGAGTCAAGAACCGTCGCATCACTGGCCCCGCTCGCGTGTTTGAGTCGGAAGAAGAGTGCTTGAAGGCAATTCTGGCGAAGCAAATCCAAGCGGGAGATGTGATTGTCATTCGCTATGAAGGCCCGAAAGGGGGGCCTGGGATGCGAGAAATGCTGGCTCCTACCTCGGCCATTATTGGCGCAGGCTTAGGAGATTCTGTTGGTCTGATCACCGATGGCCGTTTCTCTGGCGGTACCTACGGTATGGTTGTGGGTCACGTTGCACCTGAGGCGGCTGTAGGAGGTGCGATCGCCCTAGTTCAAGAAGGGGATACCATCACCATTGATGCGGATGCACGGCTGTTGCAGTTGAATGTGTCGGATCAGGAGTTGGCAAGCCGTCGAGCTAACTGGCAACCGCGCCCGCCTCGCTATACCAAGGGAGTTTTGGCGAAGTATGCGAAGTTGGTCGCTTCGAGTAGTGTAGGTGCGGTGACTGATCTGAGTTTGTAGGCTATTTTTTCACAGCCCTTTGACAAAACAAATGCTTGGGGGCGCTTGCTCCCAAACCCCCGCTGGGGGACACAACCGTCCCTCAGGCTTCCTCCAAAAGTTTTTTAGCAAGCTAGCAGCTTGAGTAGTGGTATGACTGACGCGATGCAAAAGGCGTTTGGTCGGGTGATGCAGCAGTGGATGGCGGAGCATCAGTTTTGGGCTTGGGTGCTTCAGCATCCTTTCTGGTCAGTTGGATTGTTGCTGGTGTTGCTGGTTTTACTGCAAGGGCTTTTGAGTGCGATCGCTCAACTTATTCAACAGGCAGGAATTGCTCTGCTGCGATCGCCTTGGAAGCTGAGTCAATGGTTGGTTGGTTTTAGTGCTAAGTCGTTTCAGTCGGCCCTAACGGTGGGTGATGCCAAGCAAGGCACTGACCCAAAGCAGCAAAGGCTGAGCGAGATTGTGGAGCGATTAGAAGCACTGAAGCAGGAGCAGGATGTCCTGTTGCAAGAAGTGAAAGCAATTGTGGCCTCGGAGGAACCGAAGGCTAATAGTTAAGGGTTGTGGCGATCGCTGCAACTACCCGCATTGACTCTGACGCTCGTACGCTTCACCTTTGCGGATGTCGGCGGGAATGTAAACCGAACCACCCCCAGAACTGCTGTTGATGTAACTGCCACGGGCCTCGCTATTGCAGTCAAAGGCAACTACAGTCGTGCTTGGTAGTTGTTGCCCACACAAGTTTTCTAAATTGATTAGCTGGTTGCCCTCAGTTTGCATGTAGCAGATGGGAGGATCAAGGTTGGGCTTGGCTGGGGTTGCTGGCCGAGGGACATTGACTTGAGCGATCGCTGGAATAGTTGCTAGCACAGGCACCGCAGTTGTAGTCAACCGGAAGAAAAATTTCAGCATCAGCATGAACTGGGGTGAATGGGCAATGTAGGGCGACCCGTGTAGGGCGAACCGCTGCTCGCCCTTTGAGTTCCAAATTAGGTTATGAAAGTTAGGTTATGGATAAATCAAAATCTTGTAGGTTTCTGGGCCTGGTGAAACAGCTTGATCGACAGCTTTGGATAAGTCCTCCAAGGGGTAGCGATCGCTAATCAGCGCTTCCACATCAATGCGGCGGTTAAATACAATATCAGCTGATAGGTTTTGAACCCGGAAGGAAGAGCTATAGCTGCCCATTAGGTCAATTTCTCGCCGATAGAGCACATTAGGATTGATTGGAATTTCAACTTCATCCGGAAACTCTGCAAAGAACAGAATTTTGCCACCTTTGCGGGTACAGTCTAATGCTTGAAAAAAAGCTTTGTCGCTAGGCACGGCTAGCAAGCTCACATCCACACCCATGCCCTGGGTTAATTCTTGAACTTTCTGGGCAATTTCAGGATCGCGGGCATCAAAAGCGGCATCAGCTCCCACACTCAGAGCCTTCTCAATTCGCGAAGGAATTAGATCTGTCGCGATCGCTCTAGCCCCAAAGTACTTCACCAACATGATAAACATCAGCCCAATCGGGCCTGCGCCAGTGATCAGCACAGTTTGACCAGGGCCAATTTGAGCTTTTTTAACCGCTTTGAGGCAGCAATTTGTGGGTTCGACAAAGCTGGCTTGCTCAAAACTAATGTCATTGGGGATGGGAATCAAACCACCATTGCGAACAATGTGCCCCGGTACTTTGACGTATTCGGCAAAGCCGCCGCCACTGGGCGAAAATCCTGCGGTTGTCGTGACGTTTTTGTAGACATCGCACATGGAGAAATTGTCATTCAGACAATAGTTGCAATGCATACAGGGAATATGGTGCATTACGACCACGCGATCGCCGACTTGCCATTTTTTGACTTCAGATCCGATCGCTGCGATCGTGCCCGCAGTTTCGTGACCAAAAATTCTGGGTGGTTCGTAGAGAGGATACAGAATTTTTTTAATGTCAGATTGACATAGACCCACAACTTTGACTTGCACGAGCACTTCATCTGCACCTAGTTCGGGCACAGGCAGTTCCTCGTAACTCAACTGCTTCACTCCACGAAATACTTGTGCTTTCATACTCCCCTCCAATGCTGATCCGATGCTGATAACCTGCTGCCGCTAAAGCGCCGAAAAACTTAGGTTTTTGCAGACCCAATCATCATAAACTTTACCAAGATCTGTATCTTAGCCACCCACGTCAATAAGTCATTCCCATGCCACTCACCTTAGAAGAATTAGCCGCTGATGTTTTAGTCGTGGGTGGAGGGACAGGCGGCACAGTTGCAGCGCTACAAGCAGCTCGTCGAGGAGCCAAAACTATTCTGGTCAGCGAGTTCCCTTGGTTAGGTGGCATGCTGACGAGTGCAGGAGTCTGTGCCCCGGATGGCAATGAGCTGGCCGCGTTTCAGACCGGGATTTGGGGAGCTTTTCTGCGGGAGTTGCAACGACGGCAGCCCGGTGGCTTAGACCATGCCTGGGTCAGCTTCTTTACCTATGACCCTCGCGTTGGTGCCCAAATTTTTGCCGATTGGGTGCGATCGCTGCCTAACTTGCAGTGGATTAGCGGTCAAACGCCTGTAGAAGTCCTCCGCCAAGGCGATCGCATTACCGGAGTGCGGTTTGCAGAGGTGACAGTCAAGGCTAAGGTCACGTTAGACGCCACCGAGCTAGGAGATCTGCTGGCTCTAGCTGGAGTGTCTTACCGCTGGGGGTGGGAACTGCAATCTGCATGGCAGGAACCGAGCGCTCCACCCACTGCAAATGCTTTAACTCAACTTTGTCCAGTGCAATCACCAACTTGGGTCGTGATCTTGCAAGACTTTGGCGCAGGCAATCGTGCCCCCGCGATCGCCCCTCCGCCGAATTATGATCCAGCCCAATTCGCTGGGGCGTGGCAGGACTATGACCCAGAGCAGTTTCTCAACTATGGCCGCTTACCTGGCGATCGCTTCATGCTCAACTGGCCCCAGTGCGGTAATGATTACGGCTTAGGTGTCGAGCGTCTGGTTCAATCACCTGAAGCGCAGCAAGAGTTTTTGCAAGAGGCTCGTTGGCATAGTCAAGGCTTTGCTCATTTCATCCAAACGCAGTTGGGCGATCGCTACGGCTTAGCCTCTGATATTTTTCCCCACTTGCCCAGAAGTTTAGGCGGAGGCGCTTATGCGCTGCATCCCTACTACCGCGAATCCCGCCGCTTGCAAGGGCTTACGACCGTCTGTGAACAGGACATTTTGCCTGTAACTGGAGGCCACGTAGCCGCTCTACCTGTAGATGACCAAGGTGAAGTTACGGCGATCGCGATCGGTAACTACGCCAATGACCATCACTACCCCACGCACTTCCAAGATCAAGCTTTACCCAGTCTAAATCTCAAGCCCAAATCGATTCGTTGGGGCGGACGCTGGACAGGCACTCCTTTCACCATTCCTTATGGCTGTCTCGTGCCAATCGCTCTAGATGGTTTGTTAGTTTGCGAAAAGAATATTTCTGTGTCCCACATCGCTAACGGGGCAACCCGCCTACAACCCGTTGTGATGAATATTGGTCAAGCCGCAGGGATGGCTGCTGCTTTGTGTGTAGAACAAAACTGCGAACCTAGAGCACTCAAAGTGCGATCGCTGCAAACTGCTTTGCTAAAAGAGCCTACTGCTCCCGCTGCGATCGTTCCCCTCTTTGATTCCTTACCCCAGCATCCTGACTGGCTCCATTGGCAGTCTTATTATTTAGCTCATCCAGAGGCTTACCCTATCCAGGGCCAATGCGCTAGAACAGAACACCAACCCGAACTGGAAATTGCAGCAAGCCTCCATCCTGAATCAACGAGATCTCCCTCAATCGTATTGAGCGGTACGTTTTCCCGCGATTGCGATCAAGCCTATACCTTAAAATCGCTCAGTTCAATTACATCATTGGCTGCGGGCTCACCTGCCAGTATCAGCCTCGTGACCTTGTGTCCGCAAGTTAGTCAACAGCTAGAACAGTATCCTGATCAGCAACCGTTACAAGTGTTAGGACGCCTCAATCTAGCAGGGAACTGGCTATTAATCGAGCAAATTCTCCATTTCATCCCTAGTACTTCACCACACTAGTAGACTTTGGCGAGAATAGAGCTACTATTTAGGCAGGATTGATATGGGAATACAACGATGCCTAGACTAGCTCCCACACCTTTGCAACTGACAGAGACAGAGACAGAGCAACTCCAACAGCTAGTCAATCGCCATCGCACTCCCCAGCAAATTGCCTTAAGAGCCAGCATTCTTCTGCTAGCAGACAAAGGACTTAACCATCGGGACATCGCTCGTGAACTGAACATCAGCCGAGACATGGCAAGGCTGTGGCGTAATCGATGGTTAGAGTTGAGCCTGAAGGACATGCCAGTGGTAGAGCGATTAAGAGATGCCCCTCGTCCGGGAGGACCAATGAGCTTCAGCTTGGGGCAGATTGTGCAGCTGTTTGCGATTGCTTGTGAGAAGCCTGAAGAGTATGGACACCCCATCAGTCATTGGACTCCCCGAGAGTTGGCTGATGAAGTGGTCAAACAAGGAATTGTTAAGAGCATCTCCCCGCGACATGTGGGCCGCTTGATGAATGAAGCAGATTTGAAACCTCATCAGTCGCAGTACTGGTTGAATCCCCCCCCGACCCTCAATTCGACGAAAAGGTCAAAGACATCTGTGCGATTTACCTGAGTGCAATTGAGCGAAGCAAGGTGGGAGAACGGACGGTTTCTCTCGATGAGATGACAGGAATTCAAGCTCTCGAACGAAAGTCTGCTGACCAACCGATACGTCCTGGCAAACGAGAACGACGAGAATTTGAGTATATTCGCCACGGAACTCAAACCTTAATTGCCAGTTTTGACGTAGCACAAGGTCGAGTCGTCGAAGCAACCGTTGGCGACACTCGCACAGAGGCAGACTACCTCAGCCACCTCCAACAGTTAGTTGCGACCGACCCGAAGGCGATCAAATGGCACTTGGTGATGGATTGCTTGAACATTCATCAGTCAGAATCATTAGTTCGATTTGTGGCACAAACCCAAGGGCTTGAGATCGACCTGGGAGTCAAAGGGGAATCGGGTATCCTCAAATCGATGCAAACTCGGGCTGATTTCTTGGCTGACCCCAGCCACAAAATTGTGTTCCACTTCACTCCTAAGCACTGTTCCTGGCTCAATCAGATTGAGGTCTGGTTCAGTATCTTGGTTCGTAAGTTACTCAGGCGAGGCAATTTCGTGAGTAAAGTGCAACTCAAAACCCGCATCCTCCGATTCGTTGATTACTTCAATCGCACGATGGCTAAACCCTTCAAATGGACTTACCAAGGCAAAGCATTAAAGCAATGACAAAAGGTAGGTGAATTCATGCCCTATTCTACTAGATTTGCAGAGTTAGGTTGGTGATGCCCATTCAGGGTAAACCCATCCTAATTACTATTAGTAAAGAAGCTCAGATGAAGTCCTGGTTTGTGACAAGCTATAAAGACTTTAAGCAATAACCATCATCCATCGCAGCTTAGTTAAACTTTTAACATGTGATTCGTCTTAATGCCCCCCAAGCTAATTACAATTAGATTTTTCCAGGTTGAATCTTGCAACACTTTAGCCCTTAAGATAACCTTAAATTAAAAATACTCTTGCAACTCTACTATACTAATGCAATATCCTTACCTTACATAGGTTTATGTCTACAGAATCTCAGGAACTCAATCAACCTACTTCTAAAATATGGCTGCACCTTTTGTTCATTACTCTTTTACTTTTTGGCTTATTGTTTCGCTTCGCTAACCTCGACAAGAAAGCTTATTGGGAGGACGAAGCCTTTACCTCATTACGAATTGCTGGTTACACAAGAGCAGAGTTAATTGAACAAGTGTTCGACGGCCATGTAGCTAGTGTGGAAGAGCTACTTCAATATCAGCAACTTAATCCCGACAAGACCTTAATTGACACCGTCAATTCATTAGCTGACGATGTGCATCCACCTTTATATTTCGTCATCGGTAGACTTTGGGTACAAAGATTTGGTGACTCCATTGCAGCAACTAGAAGCTTATCTGTATTAATTAGCTTGCTAGTTTTTCCTGCTATGTATTGGTTATGCAAAGAGTTATTTCACTCTTCATTAATCAGTTTTGTTGCAATCTCTCTGGTTGCTATTTCGCCTTTTCATATTGCGTTAGCCCAGGAAGCCCGAATGTACAGCCTGTGGACAGTTACCATTCTCGTCTCAAGCTTAGCTATTCTCCGATCAATCCGACTCAAAACAAAGCTAAGTTGGGGTATCTACGCTATCACTGTAGCATTGGGATTCTATACTCACTGGTTTACTGGGATCGTTATTGTAGGTTATGGCATTTATATAGTAATTAGCGAAGGTTTCCATCAAAACAGAACTTTAATTAATTATTTTTTGGCATCTTTTGCAGGATTTATTTTTTTCTTGCCTTGGCCTATTTTTGTGGGCAGAAGGCTAACTTATCTTCATAGCCAAACAACCTGGACTGCCAAAAATCTACCGCTCATAGGCAGCAATTCTTTGACAGAGAAGTGGTTGACTAACCTTACCAATGTATTTCTTGATATAGATTGGTTTCAAGGTAGCCCAACTAGCTACTTTGCTTATGTTTTGTCAATAGCGTTAACTAGCTATTCAATTTATTTTATTTACCGCCATGCTTCAAGGCAAGTTTATGTGTTTATTCTCACCTTGATTGGGACTATGACGCTGACTTTGGTTATACCGGATTTACTGCTAGGTGGTCAGCGCTCAGGAGCTTCTCGTTATTTAATTCCTTCGTATTTAGGCATCCAACTCGCTATTGCCTATTTATTTGGCAATCAAATTTTAGATATCACTCGTTTAAAGCAGCAAAAGATATGGCGCGTTTTTATTATGGCCTTCTTTAGCTTGGGAATTTTATCCTGTACGATCACTCAGTTAGACAATCGATGGCGAGAGTCCGAAATCTTCCAATTTTCAAACACCATTAATCAATTTGATCGGCCACTTTTGATTTCTGATGCCCGCCCCAGTACCATACTGCCCCTATCCCGCTACCTAGCTCCAAACGTACAACTCCAACTAGTTGTTAATCCAAATATTCCTCAGGTTACGGATGGTTTCAGCCCCATATTTCTCTTTAATCCTTCTAAAAACCTACGAAAGTCCCTAGAAGCTAGTCAGCAGGCTGAGATTAAGTTAATGCGTCCAGCAGGTAAATTCTGGCAACTAGAAAAATTATGAAGCGATCGCCCAAAAGCTAGGCGATGATGACATAAGGACAGGACTTAAGGAGTAGTTTCACAGCAGAATCTAGTCAAAGTCGTTAAATTGGTGCTAGGGAGAGTCATTGCTTGGTTTGCATTGGCGAACCATTGGAGTCAATCAGCCTTACCCTAAGGAGTTCCCTTATGAGTTCTGAACCAACGAACGCAGAAACATCTGTCGTTGTAGAAATCCATCCCCCGTCCACTTCGAGCGAGAATACGGCGCTGGTCAGTTCCCAAACGGATGCGATCGTGACGGTTGAGCCGACGGAGGAAGATGACGAAATTAAACGAGAAACTCAAGCTTTAATTGCAGCCATTCGCAAACGTGCCCAAGCGGAAGTTCAGTCTGCGGGTGATTTTAGCCGTGATGCCTACCTCAACGCCATTCGGCAAGCAAGGGCAACTGTTGAACAAAGTCAATTGGTGATTGATCCTCAGCGGTTAGAGCAAACGATTCAAACCTTGCAGAACGAAGCTGATAAAAGCTGGCACGTCATTCTAGGTGAAATTGAGTCCGTTGGTTTTCAACTAGCAGATGCAGCTAGACTGGCTTGGCAGAACTTGATGGCGACTCGCCCTAAGTAAGACGCACCGCGTAGCCTGTGTTCACAACCCAGAGGTGGCTTTTCGTTTGATGCAACTCTGACGCAGTTACAGCAGCGCAAGCAAAATGCTGGATAATGGGAAGGTTTCACTGGATGTTGTTAGGATGCACTGCGATTTTGGCAGCTTCTCCTGAGCCTCAACCCCAATCTCATCAATTCTGAAAAGCAAGAACTCTGAATCATTAGCTATGCGAACCCATTATTGCGGCCAACTCCGAGCAGAAAATATTGGAGAGACTGTCACGCTGTGTGGATGGGTAGACCGTCGCCGCGATCACGGGGGTGTGATCTTTCTAGACCTACGCGATCGCACTGGCATTATCCAAATTGTCAGCGACCCAGAACGCACCCCTAATTCTTACGAGCCAGCAGGTGATCTACGCAACGAGTACGTCATCCAAGTCACGGGTCGGGTGACTCGCCGTCCTGATGACTCGCTCAATCCTCGGCTGCCGACGGGAGAAATCGAAATCTATGCCGATCAGGTCGAGCTGTTGAATGCGGTTCGCAAGCAACTTCCCTTTCAAGTTTCTACGGCAGATAACGAAGCGGTTCGAGAAGACTTGCGCCTGAAATATCGTTACTTAGATTTGCGGCGCGATCGCATGAACCGTAATCTGCGGTTGCGTCATGAAATCATCAAGACCTTGCGGCGCTATCTAGAAGATGCCAAAGGCTTTATCGAAATCGAAACACCCATTCTGACTCGCTCCACTCCGGAGGGCGCACGAGATTACTTAGTCCCTAGCCGAGTCAACCCCGGAGATTGGTTTGCGTTGCCACAGTCGCCGCAGTTGTTCAAGCAATTGCTGATGGTGTCAGGGTTCGATCGCTACTACCAAGTCGCTCGTTGCTTCCGAGATGAAGATTTGCGGGCCGATCGCCAACCAGAATTCACTCAACTGGACATGGAAATGAGTTTCATGTCCCAAGAGGAAATTCTGACCCTGAACGAAGACTTGGTTTGCCATCTCTTCAAGACCATCAAAGGAATTGATCTGCCCAGACCCTTCCCTCGTCTGACCTACAAAGAGGCGATGAATCGCTATGGTTCTGACAAGCCTGACACCCGCTATGACTTAGAGCTGGTAGAAGTCTCTGATTTGGTCAAGGACTCTGGTTTCAAAGTCTTCTCTGGAGCTGTGGCAAATAGTGGCATTGTCAAAGTTCTGCCGATTCCTGGCGGTAACGATGCCATTTCCAACGTGCGGATTAAACCCGGTGGCGACTTATTCCTAGAAGCTTGCAACGCTGGGGCCAAAGGACTGGCTTACATCCGCGTGCGCGAAGATGGCGAAATTGACACGATTGGAGCCATCAAGGACAACCTGACTGATGAGCAGAAGCAAGAACTACTAGCTCGGACGGGCGCTAAAGCAGGTGATTTGTTGCTGTTCGGCGCTGGGCCAACCGACTTGGTGAACAAAACCCTCGATCGCCTCCGCCAGGTGATTGCCCAGGAACTCAATCTGATCGATCCAGAAAAGATCAACTTGCTCTGGATCGTCGATTTCCCCATGTTCGAGTGGAATGCCGACGAGAAACGTCTCGAAGCCCTCCACCACCCCTTCACTGCACCCCACCCAGACGATCGCGACGACCTAAAAACCGCTCGTGCTCAAGCTTACGACTTAGTATTTAACGGTTTTGAAGTCGGCGGCGGCAGTTTGCGGATTTATCAACCCGATTTGCAAACTCAAGTCTTTGAAACCATTGGTTTGGCGGAAGAGGAAGCTCAGAACAAGTTTGGTTTCCTGATAGAAGCCTTTGAGTACGGCACTCCGCCTCACGGTGGCATTGCCTACGGTTTGGATCGCTTGGTGATGTTGTTGGCGGGTGAAGAGTCGATCCGAGACGCGATCGCCTTCCCCAAAACGCAGCAAGCTCGCTGTTTGCTCACCAGTGCCCCTTCAGGTGTGGATGACAAGCAACTCAAGGAACTGCACGTCGCTTCTACTCACAAACCGAAACCCTCTGGGAACGCCTAGGGTGCGTGTAGGGGTGAGGTATTTTCACAAATACCTTGTGTTCCTGAGTGAAAATGCTTCACCCTTGCAGAATGTATGGAGTTTTATACAATCACTGCTTGGGCGATCGCACCGCCGCTGTTAGCCCTCGCTTACTATTACCGCCAAGTTCGCTCTGTCCCCGCCCCGCCTAAATTACTCCTGGGTTTTCTTCTGGGAGGTTTGGCTGGTCTTGCTGCTCTAGGGCTGGAGTGGAGTTTTGAGTTCTTAGCTCAAAGCTTACTGCCTTGGCAGCAACTTACGCGATCGCTCTTAGGTGCAGGCTTACGACAACTACTAGAAATTGGCCCTATTGAAGAAGGCAGCAAACTTGTAGGGGTGTTGTTACTCGTAGTTGGGCTTTGTAGGTGGCAGTCGCGATCGCCCTCAGCCAGCAATATTCTGCTCTATACGATTGCGGTGGCTTTAGGGTTTACCGCTGAAGAAAACCTGTTATATCTCTTCAATGGTGTGGCCTCGATTTTCGATCGCACCATCGGCGTTGCTGTCCACGCCTGGTTTGCAGCCCCTTGGGGTTACGCATTAGGACTAACACTGAATCGCAAACACTTTTCAGCTCTACTTTTCAAGGACGCTTGGAGAGATCTTCTGCTCCCTTGGCTCAATGCAGTTTGCTGTCACGCCCTCGTCAACACCCTCTCCCTGGCTTGGCGTTATGACCCACCCATGCAATTTTTGAGCTACGGCCTCTTCCCGTTTTTTCTCTGGATGGCGTGGCGACTCAATAGTTTGCTGAAGCGATCGCAAGATCAATCTCCGCCCACACTCATTTCTGGCAACACTCCACAGGAATGCTACTGGCAGCGTGGTTTAGTTCTATTTGCGCTGATGTTAGGAGGTAACGCAATTTTTGGCTGGTTTCTCTTAGGCAGAAGCTTGAGCAGTCTCAATTGGACACAACTAATCGCCACACCCGATCTACTTCAATTTGCTCTCAGTCGTTTTGTGCTGAATTTGATTCCAGGAGCGATCGCCTGGTTCATTTACCGCTTTTTGAAGCGTAGAGGCGATCGCCCTCAACCCTGATCCCATCTTTCTCCCCTTCCCTTGGAGGGAAGGGGACGGGGGTTAGGTCATCTTACGCTAGAGCCGCTTCCCGTTGCTGGCTTGTTGCTTGATTGAAATCAGCTTCGGTGCAGAAGACTTCACAAGAATTGTTGGGGCTTTCGATCAACTTGATCTTGTAGAGCTGTGCCCCCATCTCGCGAATGGGTTGTTGCAGCAAGTCACGAATATGGACGGCGATATTTTCAGCCGTGGGCACGACCTCAGCAAAGTAAGGGATGTCTTTGTTCAGGAACGTGTGGTCGAAGGGTTCCACCACATAGTCATCCACCGCTTTTTGAAAGGCTACCAAATCAGCGATCATGCCCGTACGGGGGTCCATTTCCCCTTTGATCGTCACTTCTAGGTGGTAGTTGTGACCGTGACCATTGACACGCGCACATTTGCCGTAAATCTCAGAGTTTTGCTCTAGGGTGAGGTGAGGCAGAGCGAGGCGGTGAGCGGCGCTGAAGTGAGTGCTGATGGTGAGGTAAGCTTCCATTCCGTTTCCTTTGTAGTCGGCCCAGAGTTCAGGATGTTCAAACAGTTGAATATTGGTGATTGGCAGGTGAGGCGCGAGACGTTGCCAAATCACCCGCGCGATATTTTCTGTCGTCGGCAGCGTTTTCTGAAATTCTGGCAAAGCGTCATTGAGGTACGAGAAGTTGAGATGATTGGTCACCTCTCGCTTAATCACATGCTTCACATCCGACAGGTTTAGCACCATGCCGTATTCGTCGAGTTCACCCGCCATCGAGACATAGAAGACATAGTTATGTCCATGTCCAGGGGCACGGGCGCAGAGACCAAACTGCTCTGTGTTTTCCGCCTCGCTCAGTTCAGGCAGCCAGTAACGATGGCTTGCTGAGAACTCAGCTCGACGATTGATAATGCATTTCATGGGCGCAGGGGAGGGAGATGGTGTGTTAAGTTCCGTAAACCAGCCTCCTTTCAGAATAAACCAATTTTCTTAAGGATTTTGGGTATTTACTGCTTCTGGAATAGCTTTACTGCTCTAACATTCCCTTTGCCAGAAATAAAAGCGATCGCGAAATTTCCTGGGCAATGGGTCAATTTTCTGAGAAATTAAGGGGGCGATCGCAGATGCTTCCTCGCCACTAAACTAGTGTGAACTGGTTCAAGCAAATCCAGGTACTTAAGACGCACGATCGCAGTGAGCTATGGTCAACAATCGGTTCCTTGTTGGGTCTGTTGCATTTGGTGTCAGCTTTGGCCTCAGTTTCCTGACCAACCGAGACATGGGAAAAGCCTTTTCCAGTGGGTTGATCACCCTGCCTGCTGCCTTATTCGCGATGGTCGTGGTAGAAAATCGTCGCAGCTCTCAAGCAAAAAGCACTTTAGCGTTTCTCAACACTCAGGTTCGAGCCTTGCAACGGCAGGGTAAAGATTTACAAGACTTGCTATTAGATTTGACTGACGAACGGCAAGAAGTAGCGGCCCATCTCAGCTCGCTGCAAGCTCAAGCGCAACAAGTAAAGCTGCAACTGGCAGATTATTGGAACCACAAAGAAGAACTGGTTTGGAAGTTAAATGCCCTGAATGCTCAAGAACAACACCAACTGGGGCGACTCAACCAACTACAATCGCAAGTCAAAGCCCTAGAGCGACAAGAACTGGAGCTAAAGCGATCGCTCTCTAGCATTGATGCCCTTAAGGAACAAGCGGAAGCCAACTTGGCGACTTGGCGAGCAGAACTGGTGCAGCTAGAAACGCGAGTGCTGGAACAACGCCAGCAGGAAGCCTCACTCGACCAAGCTCTGCTACTGCTACGACAACAAAAACAGCAACTCGAACCAGAGGTTTACGGACTGCAAACGCAGATTCAACAACTAGAGCAGCGCAAACTAGAGGTCAGCCAATCGCTTTCGGTTTTGCAAGCCGAGAAACAACAGGAAGATGCGAGTTCTCATCCTCTCCAAGCAGCTATCCAACAGTTACAAGCTCAGGTGATCTCGCTGCATAAAGAATTGGAGCAGTTGGAAACTCAAATCTTAGAGCGACGCAATCAAAAAGAAAGCTTAGAAGAAGAACTCGCTACACTCAACCTGTTGAAGCTGCAAGCGGAAGCCTACGAAGTTCAACCCGCTCAACCTCAGACTTCCAACCGCAAACGCAAAAGCGCTAATAAAAAGGGAGCTATTCTACCCTTCCGACCGCCCCGTGAGGAGACTTTACCCTCTGAGTGGACAGAATTTCTCTTGCAACTGCCGATGGCTGAGTTTCAGGTGCTGAAGGCGATCGCGGAACAGGAAAACGCCAGCGCCGCCATTAAACAAATTGCCGAAGCCAACATCATGATGCCAGAGCTGTTGATTGACTCGATCAACGAGCGAGCTTTAGATACCGTCGGTGATGTGGTGGTGGAGCCAAGTTCTAGCCCACCCGCGATCGCCTCTGAATACTTACCAGCAGTTAAACAGCTGATCAAAACCTACGAAGACCTACTAGCTGAATAGCAGAGCTTGCTTCAAGACTTGCTTAAAGTTTCATGACCATCCTTTAACTGCAACCCCAGGAAAGCATTAAGCTACCTTAAGCAGACTTTACGCTTGTGACTCATTAGCTGCCATAACATGACCGCCTCTGTCCGTCCTCACCAAAAAGCTAAAGCCCTCAAACCTTCTAGCCGTCGTCCTGCCAAGGAACTCTGTAGTGAGTGCGGCCTGTGCGATACCTACTACATTCATTACGTCAAAGAAGCTTGTGCCTTTATTAATCAGCAAATTGCTGAGCTAGAGGCTGAAATCCACGGACGCAGCCGCGACTTGGACAACCAAGACGAGTGGTATTTCGGCGTCAACCAAGACATGATGGCCGCCCGCAAAACCGAGCCGATCGAGGGTGCCCAATGGACAGGCATTGTCAGCACGATCGCGATCGAGATGCTGAATCGTGGCTTAGTGGAAGGCGTGGTCTGTGTGCAAAACACGGAAGAAGACCGCTTTCAACCCAAACCCGTAATCGCTCGCACCCCCGAAGAAATTTTGGCGGCACGAGTGAATAAACCCACATTGTCTCCCAATCTCTCAGTACTGGAGCAGATCGAGCAGTCGGGGATGAAGCGGCTGCTGGTAATTGGTGTGGGTTGCCAAATTCAAGCGCTGCGGGCAGTCGAAAAGCAACTCGGCCTAGAAAAGCTTTATGTATTGGGAACGCCTTGCGTAGACAACGTCACCCGCGCAGGCTTGCAGAAGTTTTTGGAAACCACTAGCCGATCGCCGGAAACTGTGGTGCATTACGAGTTTATGCAAGATTTCCGAGTCCACTTCAAGCATGAAGATGGCTCAATTGAAAAAGTCCCTTTCTTTGGCCTTAAAACCAATCAACTCAAGGATGTGTTCGCGCCTTCCTGCATGAGCTGCTTCGACTACGTCAACTCCCTGGCCGATTTGGTGGTGGGCTATATGGGTGCTCCCTTTGGTTGGCAGTGGATTGTGGTGCGGAACGATCGCGGTCAAGAAATGTTGGATTTGGTGCATGACCAGATTGAAACTCAGCCTGTAATGTCGCAGGGCGATCGCCGTAACGCTGTGCAGCAGAGCATCCCCGCCTATGACAAGGGAGTTACTTTACCCATGTGGGCTGCTCAGCTGATGGGTGTGGTAATCGAAAGAATTGGCCCCAAAGGCCTGGAGTATGCTCGCTTCTCCATCGATTCGCACTTCACCCGCAACTATCTATACCTAAAGCGCCAACACCCGGAGAAGCTGGAAGCTCATGTGCCAGAGTATGCCAAGCGAATTGTAGGACAGTACAAACTGCCGGAATGAGTAGGATTTAGAAGTTAGAAGTCAGGAGCCAGAACAATCTTTGCTCTTGGCTCCTCTTTTCTTTAGCTCAAGCCTTTAGCTAAAGAATTTTAAGTGCAGGTTAAAACATTACATTCAATTTATATAAATTGATAAATTCGTTACAGAAATGCCAACTCTGTAACCTCGTGTCCAGTCATACTAATTACACTACGAAATAAATGATTTTAGTTACCAAACATTAGCAGTTGTTAAGAAATGAAACTTCAGACTGGCGAGCTTTTAGTTGCTAAGAATGGCAAGCAATATCGGGTCATAGAGTGCTACGAAGACAGCATTTCCCTCATGCCTGTAGATGGCTACACCCTGTTTTCTTGCCGCCGCTTGTTTGTAGAAGTTTCTTTTCGTCCCGCTGCGGGTGTCGCTTAAGCAGGGCCAACCGCTTCGATCGCTGCTTCTAAGGCGATCGCCACATGGGTCCAGTGAGTGCCTCCCTGGCAAAACACGACATAAGGCTCACGCAGTGGTCCATCGGCTGAGAATTCGGAAGTACTGCCATCAATAAACGTACCCCCTGCCATCACCAATTCGCTTTCATACCCTGGCATGCCTGAGGGAATTGGGTCTAGATAGGAACCAATGGGCGAATGTTTTTGGATGGCGCGACAAAAAGCAATCAGTTTTTCGGGTGAGCCGAGTTGAATGGCTTGGATTACATCTCGTCGCGGTACTTCTGGTAAAGGATTGACTGGATAACCGAGTTGATGAAAGACATGAGCGGTTAAGTGGTTGCCCTTCACTGCTTCCCCAACCATCTGCGGGGCTAGAAATAAGCCTTGAAATAGCAAACGATTTTGATCAAAAGTAGCTCCACCTGAACTACCGACTCCAGGCGCAGTCAAGCGACAGGCAGCGGCTTCTACCAAATCAGCGCGGCCTGCAACATACCCACCAGCTGTGACAATTGTGCCACCCGGATTTTTGATCAGCGACCCCGCCATTAAATCGGCACCAACGGCAGTGGGTTCTTGGGTTTCGATAAACTCGCCGTAGCAGTTATCCACAAAGCAAACCGTGTTGGGATTTTGCTGCTTCACCAGATGGACAATTTTCTCGATGTCGGCAATCGACAAACTAGAGCGCCAAGAGTAACCACAGGAGCGTTGGATCAGAACTAAGCGAGTGCGATCGCTCACCGCCTGAGCCAAAGCTTGCCAATCAATCGTGCCTTCGGGGGTTAGCTCTAGCTGGCGGTAATCCACACCAAACTCGCGCAAAGAGCCTTGACCGCGACCACGCAGGCCAATTACTTCTTCTAAAGTGTCGTAGGGCGCACCTGCCACAGCTAGCATTTCGTCGCCTGGACGCAGCACGCCGTATAAAGCACAGGCGATCGCGTGGGTACCAGAAACAAACTGCACTCGTACCGCTGCGGCCTCAGCCCCCATCACCTCAGCAAAGACTTGATCTAGAGTCTGTCGCCCCAAATCATCATGCCCATAACCAGAAACACTCGCAAAGTGATGCGTTCCTACGCGATGATGGTAGAACGATGTTAAGACTCGTTTCAGATTTTTCTTGACCTGGGAGTCAATTCCAGAAAAAATCTGGAGTAGTGCTTGCTCTGCTTTCTGTAACAGTTCAACACTGCTTGTCACGCTTTCGTTCTCCTCCGGAGACGCACATAGGATCTGGTAGCCCTCCAGGCTGATGTTTTTTCGTTGTCAGCTGGTTAACATTTATCAGATGTAAAGTTTATTGTCGCGCAGATTGGGCATCAAAGTTCGTTTTGAGATTACCGCATGACTATTGCACAAGCAACCAAACCTCCCTTAGCCTGGCCCATTATTTTGTTCATGGGAGCAATCCACGTTGGCGCACTCTTTGCCTTTGTCCCTGGCACCTTTAGCTGGGGTGCCGTGGGTGTTGCTCTGTTTCTCCACTGGGTAACTGGTGGGTTGGGAATTACTTTAGGATGGCATCGTTTAGTCACGCACCGAAGCTTCCAAACTCCTAAATGGTTGGAGTACTTCTTCGTATTTTGTGGCAGCTTGGCCTGTGAAGGCGGTGTGATTGAGTGGGTAGGTCTACACCGACATCACCATGCACACTCAGACGAAGCAGTGGATCACCACAACTCCAATGAGGGATTTTGGTGGAGCCACATGGGTTGGATGCTGCATAAAGTTCCTGCTAAAAGCGAAGTTGAGCGTTTCACCAAAGATATTTCTGGCGATCCAGTTTATAAGTTTTTAGACGACTACTTTCTTCTGGTGCAGTTTGCCTTAGGAGTAGTGCTTTATCTCATGGGCGGCTGGCCTTTTGTCGTCTGGGGCATTTTTGTCCGCTTGGTGTTGGTGTATCACTGTACTTGGTTTGTGAATAGCGCAACGCACAAATTTGGCTATCGGAGTCATGAATCCGGCGATCGCTCTACCAACTGCTGGTGGGTAGCCCTCCTGACCTATGGCGAAGGCTGGCACAACAATCACCACGCTTACCAATACTCCGCTCGTCACGGTTTACAGTGGTGGGAAATTGATATGACTTGGATGACCATTCAGCTTCTACAAACACTAGGACTGGCCTCTAAGGTGAAGCTACCTCCCAAAGAAGCTCAACCTACCTAGTCTTAACTTCAACTTATCAGCTTCAACTTTCATAGCCTGTAGTTGAAATGACAAATTGATTAGAAAAGTGGTGGGGTTGCCTGGATTGGTGGCCCCACCTTAATTTTGAGGTTGCTAGAGCTGTCCGTTGCCCTGGACGATGTGCTTGACCGTCGTCAGCGTATCTAGGCCAATTAAGCCGCGACGATGGCCTTTTTGGTTAGACATGCCTAGGAAAACGGCATCTCCTTGCTTGGGATTCCGCGAAAAGCGGGGGGAAGCATTGATGTAGGTTGAGGCACTATTTACGCCTAAGGCAAACTGTCGGCTCTCCTGGTAAGACTCTGTGACTAAGCAATCAGCATGACCGCTGCTGTACTGATTGATCCAGGCGATCGCCGCTTCAATACTACTCACCGTCTTAAATGCCACCACTTTGTCTAGGTAAGCCTGACTCCACTCGCGGTCTTCTGCCAGCAATAGCTCTGGGTGTTCTGCGGCTAACTCAGCACTGCCTCTTAAAGTAAAGCCTTTTTCTCGCAGGCTATCCCACAGCATGATCAAAGACGAGCGATTTTGGTCTTGATGAATCAACACCTTCTCGATCGCATTGACTGCGTCTGGTTCACTCTGATGGCTATCTAAAATCATCCAGCGAGCGGCCTCTAGGCTACCAGAAGGTGACCAGTACAGATGACAGTTACCCATTGCAGAACGCAACACGGGGGCTGTAGCTTGGCGGACTACCTGCTGCACCAAACTAGGGCGACCATAGGGAATGATTAAGTTGAGGTATTGGTCTTGAGTGATTAAATCTCGCACCGATGCCCCCTGGTCAGCAGGCAATAGCTCTAGACACCCCTCCGGTAAGCCCGCTTCGTAAATAGCAGATTGTAGCGCTTGAGCAATCACAATGTTGGTGTGGCTGGCTTCACTGCCTCCCTTCAGTACTAGGCAATTCCCCGTTTTAATGCAGAGTCCTGCCGCGATCGCAGCTAAATCTGGAAAGGCTTCATACACCAGTGCAATCACGCCCAGAGGCACCAACTGGCTATAAGTCTGGCAATGAGGAATTTGGTAAGTCGCACTCATCACCCGCCGAATCGGGTCAGACAGTTCTGCCAACTTTTGCAAGGTTTGAATCGTCGCTTGCAAGCGCTCTGGTGTTAACTTCAGCCATTCCAAAATCAACTCTGGGACTGCCATTTCGCGGCTGGCTTCTAGATCCAGAGTGTTGGCCTCTAGAATGTCGTCCTGATAACGCTTCAAGGCTTGAACCATTGCCTGCACCGCTCGGCTGCGATCGGCTCCTTGAGTCGTAGTTAAGTCGAGAGAGGCTTGGTAGGCCCGATGAACTCCGACTAATGGATCAACGAGGGAACTAGGAGAATCAAGTGACATTGAGCTAACGTCTATAAGCTAGCCATAGAATAAATGCTGGCAACATTGCGGCTAACACCATTACTACTGCCCAGAGAACAATATTACTGGGGTTTGAGGGAGAATGGAGTGCCATCGGCAGGCAAAGCACCAGCAAAACAACTACAATGCCTAGCGCTAGTGGCAAATAGCTCTCACGTAAGCCAGAGTGGGCAGTATTCCACTGGTGACCACTCCAACGCCAAGCTCGTTTGTAAGGATAGGTGGTTGAAAGTTGCTCAATCACGTACCCGCTTTCCTCAACCACAAAGATCTGCTGGCAGCGATCACAGCCAAAAGCTTCTGTCAACGTAATGGGCAAGAGGCGACCCCGGCGGCGGCAGGGGCAAGGGTAATCAGTATTTAACTCAATTTTTTGGGCTTTTTGGGATTGCACAAGCAGCTATAGAGTTAAAGATAGTTAAGACAGTTACTAAAGTTTCAAACTACTTAGCCGTTACTCAGCAGTTCTAGTCGCATAATGGTAATAAGAGGCACCCGTGCTAGTCTGAAGGCGACCGAACTGGGCAATTTGTGCCAAAGGCTACCTCTTGACTAGGCGACTAAATAAATCCTACCACCCTAATATTTAACGCAAATCTTACTAGAGTTATACCTAGCGGGGTAACTCATTCGATGTATCTACGAGTACAAGTTTTAGAGAAGCAAACCAGAAATATCTCTTGAGAATCTAAACACCGCAACCATAGACCTAGATAGAGCTAGTAGGGTTAGAATCTAAAGGTTCTCTTGACTTATAGTTTTTTGTTTTTCAAAGCGGGCAACGCGATTCGAACGCGCGACATTCACCTTGGCAAGGTGACGCTCTACCACTGAGCTATGCCCGCAAGCCGCACTGATAATAATATGTCAGACTTAAATGTGTTTGTCAACACCTTTTTGAAAGAAATGTTGAGAAAGTTAGCGGCTGTTGTCACAATCGGATGCGATTAGGTGCAATTAGATGCGATCGCCTTCCCCCTAGCCTCACCCCTGTTTAACTCAAACGCTCCTGGTCTTTAGACCAACTGGGAGTGAGGGTATTGCTTGAAGCCGCAGGTAATGCCTGAGCCGAGCTGGTACTAGAAACCTGAGAATTCTGAGGATCGATTCCCCCTCCTGTGCGAAGTTGGCGCATTAAGCTAGCCATCTCCAGCGCATTCATGGCGTAATCCCAACCCTTATTACTCTTAATTCCTGCCCGCTCCAAGGCTTGCTGCATGGTATCTGTGGTGACGATGCCAAAAATGATCGGAACCCCTGTCTGCAACCCAACGGTAGCAATGCCCTTAGAAACCTCAGCAGCCACGTAGTCAAAATGAGGGGTTTGGCCCCGAATGACTGCTCCTAGACAAATAATTGCATCGTAGCGATTAGCCAGTGCTAATTGACGAGCAACCAAAGGAACCTCAAAGCTACCTGGTACCCAAACATAGTCCACTTGAGTGCCATGGGGGTTTGGGTCAACCCCATGACGCTTCAAGCAATCTTGACAGCCCTCTAGCAACTTGGTTGTGATCATGTCATTAAACCGACCGATCACAATTGCAAAACGTAGAGGTTCTGTCTGAGTAAAGGTTCCCTCAAAAACTGCCATGGCTGCCTGTAGATATCTGTTGAGTTGAGTAAGTCGGGTTTTGTGGCTTGATTGAATTTGCTGACCGCCTAAACCACGAAATAGTTTAGTACTCCAACAAGCAGCACGAGAGCGAACCAAATTCCAGAACCTAATAGGATCAATCGCTTAGATTGCCCCCAATTTTGTGGCGAAGCATAGGCTACTGGAACGCCCACAACCATCACAAAGGACAACCCAACTAAGGCAACTAAGGCGAGCTGGAACAGAATTGAAAACATTTTTTTCTCCCAATACAGCAGTGGACTGGTTTACACCTGTCGCTGAATTTAGACAATTTTTTGATCAGTCCTGAGTAGTACGCTACCAGAAATTCATCCCCTCTCGGCACTTTCTCTGCCAGGATTGAGGAAACATTCTAGCGAATACTGGCCTTGGCCTAAGCTGGTTTGGAGAAAGGGGGAAATGGATTTAGTTCTGTGTCATACAACCGCCGATTTTGATACGCTGGGTGCGGCAGTGGGGCTGACCCGATTACAGCCAGGAGCGAGGATTGTCCTGAGTGGCGGTTCGCATCCCGCAGTACATGATTTTCTGGCTTTGCACCGGGACGAATATCCTTTGATCGAGCGGCGATCGGTCAGTCCGGAGCAAATTCGCTCTTTGGCAGTGGTAGATGCCCAACGTCGCGATCGCATTGGCAAAACTGCTGAGTGGCTAGACCTTCCGGGTATAGAGATTACAGTCTATGACCATCATCTAAATACAGAGAGCGACATTCCTGGGACTTCTTTCCGGGTTGAGCCAGTGGGTGCCACTTCGACTCTGATCGCCGAACAACTGCAAGCCCAAGGAGTAAAGCTAACACCTGCCGAGGCAACCGTGATGGCTTTGGGAGTGCATGTGGACACAGGTTCGTTAACCTATGACCATGCTACGGCTAGGGATGCGATGGCTTTGGCATGGTTGATGGCGCAAGGCGCAAGCCTAAAAGTCATTGCCGAATATATTGACCCTGGTTTGTCACCGCAGTTACAGGAGTTGTTTGCGATCGCGTTGGATAAGCTACAAACCGAGGATATTCAAGGGTATCAAGTCGCTTGGGTTCTCTTGCAGCCCGGAGCCTATATTCCAGGCTTATCTAGTTTGGCAGCTCGGATCGCAGAACTAACTGAGAGCGATGCCTTGTTGCTAGCAGCTCATTACCCCGTTCGAGCTGGAGAGGGAGAAGACGCTGACCTAGACGACACGCGCCTGAGTGTGATCGGGCAATCGCAGATTGAAGGCACTGACCTAAATGAGCTATTCAAACCCTTGGGAGGTGGGGGGCATCCCAAAGCCGCAGCGCTGACACTACGGGGGGTAGATCCGGAGTCAGTGTTGCAGCAGATTCGGCTAGGACTGGGACAGCAGATTCCTCAACCTCCAACTGCCCGCGAACTCATGTCTTCGCCAGTGCGGACAATTCGACCCGAAACCACCATCAATGAGGCGCAGAGAATCTTACTGCGCTATGGTCATTCTGGTTTGTCGGTGGTCGATGTCGAAGACCAACTCGTCGGGATTATTTCTCGGCGGGATCTAGATATTGCGCTGCATCATGGCTTTGGTCATGCTCCTGTCAAAGGTTACATGACCACCAACCTAAAAATGATTACGCCAGAGACGCTGCTACCAGATATTGAGTCGCTGATGGTGACTTATGACATTGGCCGTCTGCCCGTACTGGAAAATCAACAATTAGTTGGTATTGTCACTCGCACAGATGTATTGCGCCAACTCCACCAAATGCAACGGCCTGCTAGCACTGGTGTTCCTGGCACTGGTGTTCATGGAGGGCACATATCTCCCACGCGAGCTCCTTTGCAAGAACAGCTCAAGGCTCGTTTGGTGCCTCAGTTGTGGTCTGTTTTGGCTGCGGCAGCTCAGCAGGCTGAAGCGAGAGGCTGGCATCTTTATCTGGTAGGAGGGGCAGTCCGGGATCTATTGTTGGCCGACCCAGAAGACGCTTTATTGATCAGTGATATTGACTTGGTTGTGGATGGCTACCACCGGGCGTTGCAAGAAGGAGCGGGGGTAGAATTGGCCCGTGCTCTACAACAGCAGTATCCCCAGTCCCGCCTGGATGTTCATGGGCAATTTCAAACGGCTGCTTTGTTGTGGCACAAAGATCCAGAGCTAGATTCACTTTGGGTGGATATTGCCACAGCTCGCACTGAGTTTTATCCTTACCCAGCAGCCAACCCGGAGGTAGAAGCTAGCTCGATTCGGCAAGATCTCTATCGACGTGATTTCACGATTAATGCGCTGGCTATTCGCCTCACAGCTCCTCGCTCTGGTGAATTGCTAGATTTCTTCGGAGGTTTGCTGGATTTGCGATCGCGCCAGATTCGGGTCTTACACGCTAACAGCTTTATCGAAGATCCCACCCGAATTTATCGAGCGGTGCGCTTTGCAGTGCGTTTAGGGTTCGAGATTGATCCTCAAACCGAGGGTTACATTCGGCATGCGATCGACAGTGGCGTTTACGATCGCGTCCAAGATGAAAACAACCGTGCCCCAGCCCTCCAAACCCGCTTAAAAAGCGAACTCAAATACATCTTGGCAGCTCCCTATTGGCAATCAGCTCTACAGCTCCTCGCGGATCTAGAAGCCTTACGCTGCATTCATCCCACGTTGACTTTGACTCCAAAGCTGTGGCACCAGATGCGACTGATGAGTCGTTGGTTGCGGCGATTTGATCGCTCAAATACGCTGGTTCACTGGCAAATGCTGCTAGAGGTGTTGATTGCTGATCTCGCACCAGAATATCGGGGTAAGATTGCCGCCAACTTACAACTGCCAGTCAACAGCATTGCTTGCTTGCAGAAGCTTGCTGCGGCTCAAGCTGACATTACGGATCATTTATCTGAATTCCAAAAACCCAGTCAAATTGTGCAACTCCTCAGCCAGTATGATCAGGCAACTCTCGTCTTGATTGCAGTCCAAGCCCCCCGCTCAGTTCGGCGGCTGATTTGGCGCTACCTAGTTTGCTGGGCTCAGGTCAAACCGCTGCTCGACGGTAACAACCTCAAAGCCTTGGGCTACAAGCCAAGCCGCCAATTCAAGCAGATCCTATCTGATTTAACCGCTGCTACTTTGGATGGTGTCATTAGCGATCGCGCTTCAGCCACCGCATTTTTGGCTCAGCATTATCCTCTGAATTAAAAATTTTTGAGTACGCTAAGCTAACTGAATTCAGTTAAAGTTACGCACAAAAAATTAGCCATTGTGTCTAGAAATCTAACTGGAGTGAGATGCGATCGCACCACTCAGCTCTACAGATTTCTCACAAGGCGCTAGCATAAGTGGAAAAATCGGTAGCATATACCTATGAACTTGGCGGCTGGAACAGTTCTGCAAAACGGCAAATACGTCGTTGAGGCCATCCTAGGTCAAGGTGGCTTTGGCATCACCTATCGAGCGCACCATTCCTACTTTGATCAACCTGTCGTCATCAAAGTTCTACACGAAAACTTGCGGCGGCACGCAGACTTCGCCCAGTTTCAGCAGCAGTTTATCGCTGAGGCCCGCCGTGTAGCCCGCTGCCAACACCCAAATATTGTGCGCGTGTTCGACTTTTTTGAGGAAGGGGGTCTGTCCTTCATTGTGATGGACTACATTCCCGGCGACACCCTAGCGGATATTGTGCAATCCGGAGGTGCTCTACCTGAAGCCAAGGCGATTCACTACATTCGCCAAATTGGAGCAGCCCTAAATGTGGTGCATCAGGCAGGCTTACTGCATCGGGACGTAAAACCTCACAACATTATCCGTCGTGAGCATACAGACTTTGTGATTCTGATTGACTTTGGCATTGCCCGTGAATTTACCCCTGGAGTGACCCAAACTCATACAGGAATGCTATCGGCGGGTTATGCTCCCATTGAGCAATATCTCCCCCAAGGCAAACGTACGCCAGCAATCGATATTTATGCCCTAGCCGCCACGCTCTACAGCTTAGTCACAGGGCAAGCACCGATCGCGGCTCCTTTACGCGATCGCATTCCTCTACTCGACATGCGGCAATTCCAGCCCCAAATTAGTACGACTTTAGAGCAAGCCATTCTGCGCGGTATGGAGATGGAAGCTGAGGCGCGGCCTCAAACCGTAGCCGAGTGGCTCGCCCTCTTACCCAACGGCAATCCCAACAGCAATTTTGTCAGTGCCACCCAAGCAGTTAACGGCAGTAGGCTTCCCCCAGCCCCCTCACCTAATGGCAACCTTGCCTCTCAACCCCAAATTCCCTCTGTGCCAACCAGTGCCACTCTGCCCGTGGTGCCTCGGCATGCCCCCACGCCTGTTGCTGTTGCGTCCGCAGAAGCTGCTTCCCCCTCGGCCACGGTCGCAGCCAGTGGAGCGGCGGCAACGCCAGTGGCTCCTAGAAAAGTTTCACCTTCAAGACCAGCTCCTGCCAGTTCGCCTTTTCCCAAGGCATTGTTAGGAGCAGCCGCGATCGCCACCTGTATTGGTGCAGCCTTTGGTCTAGCCCTACGGATGAGTGGGGGGCAAGCAGGCCCAACCTTTTTGCACAATGATCAATCCTTTCCCGAAAAATCCTGGCCTGGGTCAGAGGTTCCCACTTCTATACCGCCCGATGTCCCAGTGGAACGGGCTGCACCCCAGGAAAGAGCTGAGCCAGAATCATCGGAATCAACTACCGATTTGGCACCCATTGAACCAGTCGCACCTCCTATTGAGCCGAATCCCAGCCTAGACACCGACACCGAAGATGCTCTCAGCCCTCTAGAACCTGTGGTTCCGCCTAATTCATTCCCAGATCCCGCTCCCACTCCCGTAGAAGCGAGTCCGATCCCTCAACCTGAGCCAGCCGTGGAGCCTCTAGAGCCTGTAGAACCTGAACCCCAGCCTCAGCCGCCTGCGAGTAGTGCAGAGCCTGCACCTGAGCCTGCGCCTCCTAGCGATAACTTCACAGTCCCTTCGTCCTCATTTGCTCCTCCAGCCCCGCCTGAGCCTCCAGCTCCATCCTTGTAGCTCCATCCCTATAGCTCCACCTGAGGTTGAGGCAGGATAGCGAGCAAGCAAGTTATAATCTTGGCGGACACCCGCAGAGATTTTCCCATGAGTAATCCGCTAGTTCACGCCTTTTTTGTTGGCAGAGCCCTGGCTGAAACCTTGGGCGAGCAGCTAGAGCATTCACTCACCAATGCTTTGAGTGAGCTAGGCAAGTTTGATGCTGAGCAGCGAGAGCACCTGCGTCAGTTTACAGAACAAGTTCTAGAAAGGGCTCAACGCGAAGAAGAAGTAGTGATGCGAGCTCGTACTACTACCGCGATCGTGCCTCAAGGCTCTCAACCGACTGACCTACAAGCGACCATTGACGAGCTACGGGCTGAAATTGCTCAGCTGCGCTCCGAGTTAAAAACATACCGGAGTAGTTCGGTTTAAGGTTGAAGCATTGCGCTTCCCTTCTCTTTGCTTAGGCTGCCAAATTTAAAAGCTGATTTAGGAATCCAAGTGTCTGCCCTTTTTGATGACCCTGTTACTCTTCCGGAATCTAAGGAGCACATGACGATTACAGGGTGGCTCCGCCGAGACGCCCGTAAGGAAAAAGTCTACCGCTGGAGTCGTGACAAGTACTCCCGCCGTCGTCGCTTTGTAGACATTTGGTCTTTTGTTCTCACCCTGTTGACCTCGCTCTGGCTCAATGACAAAGCTTGGAGCTATCGGGGTGGCATAACTGAAGCTAAGAAGGTTGCCAGACGGCGAAAACAAGCAATTTGGATTCGAGAAACCCTGCTGGATTTGGGGCCAACCTTTATTAAAATCGGACAGTTGTTCTCAACGCGAGCCGATTTGTTTCCCTCTGAATACGTCGAGGAGTTATCCAAGCTCCAAGACCGAGTCCCTGCCTTCAGCTACGAGCAAGTTGAAGCCATTATTGAGCAGGACTTGGGGAAACAGGTGCATGAGCTTTACCGCAGCTTTGACCCGATTCCTCTTGCAGCGGCTAGCTTGGGCCAAGTGCATAAAGCCCAGTTGCACTCTGGAGAAGAAGTCGTTGCTAAAGTGCAACGTCCAGCTTTGCGACAGTTATTTGAAATCGATTTACAAATTCTTAAAGGAATTACCCGTTACTTCCAAAACCATCCAGAGTGGGGCCGAGGCCGAGATTGGCTAGGTATTTACGAGGAGTGTTGTCGGATTCTTTGGGAAGAAATCGATTACCTCAACGAAGGGCGTAACGCGGATACATTTCGGCGCAACTTCCGCAACGAGGATTGGGTGTCTGTGCCACGGGTTTATTGGCGCTATACTTCTCCCCGTGTCCTGACTCTAGAATATGCTCCCGGAATCAAAATCAGCCACTATGAAGCTATTGAAGCGGCAGGGCTCGATCGCCGGAATCTAGCACAGTTGGGAGCAAGAGCTTATCTGCAACAACTGCTGAATGATGGCTTTTTCCATGCCGATCCGCATCCAGGTAATATTGCCGTTAGCCCCGACGGTTCGTTAATCTTTTACGATTTCGGCATGATGGGCCGCATTCAACCCATCACTCGCGAGAAGCTACTCGATACGTTTTTTGGTATTGCGCAAAAAGATGCCGATCGCGTGGTTACTTCTTTAGTAGCGCTGGGTGCTTTGTCCCCAGTAGAGGATATGGGGCCTGTGCGCCGCTCGGTGCAGTACATGCTGGATCACTTTATGGATCAGCCGTTTGAGAACCAATCGGTGAGTGAAATTAGTGACGACTTGTATGAGATTGCTTACGACCAGCCCTTTCGCTTTCCAGCTACCTTTACCTTTGTGATGAGAGCTTTCTCTACACTCGAAGGTGTGGGTAAAGGGTTAGATCCAGACTTTAACTTCATGGAGGTCGCAAGACCTTTTGCGATGCAAATTATGTCTAATGGCAATAGTTCTCCAGAAAACAGCATCCTGAGCGAATTAGGTCGTCAGGCGGCTCAAGTGGGTAGCACGGCTTTTGGTTTGCCACGACGAATTGAAGATACGTTAGAAAAATTAGAGCGGGGCGATTTACGAGTTAGGGTTCGTTCTACTGAGACCGACCGAGTCATTCGCCGTCTCAGCAGCGTTAATATAGGAACTAACTACACGTTACTGGTCAGTGCCTTTACACTTTCAGCCACTATCTTGTATGTTAGCGGTCATGTTTGGTTGGCGTTGCTAGTTGCCCTTGGTGCTGCTGCGATCGCCTTTGCCCTGATTCGCCTGTTAATGCGCCTCGATCGCTTCGATCGTATGCTGTAATGTTTTTTGAGTTTCGGATAAAAGCAGCCAATTTATGAAACGCCTCTTCACGGGTCTCACGGATCTGGGACTCCTTCGTTCCGTAAATCAGGATGCTTATCATATCGACCCTGAAGGGCGATTTTTTATTGTGGCGGATGGCATGGGCGGGCATGCGGGTGGTCAGGAAGCTAGCCGCATTGCCACTCAAGTCATTCAAGACTATTTAGAGCAACACTGGCTATCGTCAGACCCCTCATCTGCTTTGCTAGAAGCGGCGCTAGTAGAAGCCAACCAAGCGATTCTACAAGACCAGCAGAGCCACCCAGAACGCTCGGATATGGGAACAACGGTGGTTGTGGTCATCTTTCGCGATGACCAGACTTGGTGTGCCCACATTGGCGACTCCCGTCTCTATCGGCTCAGAGGTCCCAAAATAGAACAAATTACGGAAGACCACACTTGGGTTGCCAAAGCTCTGCGCGGTGGGGATTTGACACCAGAGCAAGCTCGAAACCATCCGTGGCGGCATGTGCTATCGCAGTGCTTAGGGCGGGAAGATTTGCGCCAAATGGATATTCAAGCTTTGGAAGTCCAAGCAGGCGATCGCTTGTTGTTGTGCAGTGATGGACTCACCGAAGAACTCTCCGATCATTCAATTGCCGCGCACCTCAAAGGCATTCGAGCTTCAGAAAAGGCTGCTGCCGCTTTAGTAAATGCCGCGAAAGATAAAGGTGGGCGAGACAACATTACCGTCGTGCTCGTGACTCTCGATGGCTTCCATCACCCCGATCCCCCAACTCAGGGTTCTTAGCCTCTGTTTTTAGCCTCTGAGGATTAGCGAGATCTAAAAGAAATTTTTGGCACGGCAAATAGTAATTTGTCCTAGGCTGGGCGATCGCCTCTAGCCCATAGCTAGCCGACTTTTAGATCGAAGCTTAGACTTTTTCTACCCCTTAAAGCCCTCTAGCAAAATGAGCAATATCACAAGATTGGTTCATTTTGAGCATTTTTACAATTTGTAACTTGGTAAAAATAATCCAACTCATTATTTGGTGTTGGAGGTAGTATGTGCATTCTGAAAAAGCTATCTCGTCAGGGATAGTTGACAATTGGCTCAATTTACCCCAACGGGGTAGGTGCGTTTTGTCAAATGATTGTTATCTTTTTTAATACAGGGTAACTGGATTTGCAGGCAAAGCAGTTGAAGAGAATAAGTAGTCCCTAGAGTAAAACTGCTTTTCCAGACTCGCTGTACTCTCCTCTCTCTTACTTTGGAGTTACATATGAACCAGCCCATCGAACTTTCCCTAGAACAACAATTCAATATCCGCTCCTTTGAAACTCAAGTACAACAAATGAGCCGTGAACAAGCTCAAAACTTCCTGATTGACCTCTACAAGCAAATGATGATGCGTGAGACCATGTACAAGCACTTCCTGAAGCATCAGTGGGGCTTGGAACCAGGTCCGCAAATGTAGTTGTACTGCCTTGAGCGCGGTAGGGCGACCTCTATCTCTTGCTTGGTTCCAACGGAGAAAGAAGCTGGGGTCTTGGGGCGTCGAAACCGCATCTACATCTAGAACCACTTATATCTAGAGCCTCTAAATATTATTCAGCTCGTCTCATGTTTTGAGTAAAATTCTTGAGCTGGTTGAATCAAATCACTAAAATTTTCGCAAAATTAATTGGCCGTCTTTGTAGTTAAGTGCTTAATTAAGGAGAGTTGCGCCTCATATCTCCTTCACTCCTAACTTATGTTTAAGCGTCCTTTAATTTGCACCGACTTCTCCGACTATTTACATCGTTTGGCTAACTTTGTCCCCAGCTTGGCGGCTGGAGGGATGCAGCAGATTACCTTTCTGCATGTTGCGTCCTTGTGGGAAGAAGGCGAGATTCCCCGAGAAGATACAGAAAAGGTGAACCAAGCCCGCGATCGCCTAGGAGTTGCCTTACAAGAGGTGCCCGATGGCGTCGAAGTCAAAGTAGAAGTGCTCTCAGGGCGAGCCAGCGACACTATCCTCAAAGTTGCCAAAGCTCAACAGGCTGATGTCATCATTCTAGGAACCCCCACCCGAAGCTTATTAAGTGAAAAGCTGTTTGGTAGCACTACCGTTGGTTTAGCTCAGCGTACGAATACACCTTTGTTAGTGTTACGGCCCCAACTGATTTCGGCCTACACCTCAGAAGAACTAGATCTGCGCTGTCGGCATTTGTTCCGCTACCTGTTGGTCCCCTATGACGGAAGCGACCCAGCTAAATATTTGGTACAGCAAATCGAGCAGCGTTGCCAAGGCCAACAAGCCTTAGAGCAGTGTTTATTGTGTTGGGTTGTGAGTGATAGTGGCCGTCGAGAACTCAGAAATCTCAGTCCAACTCAGGAAGTTGCTGAACGGCTTGCTGCACCTCAAGCGGCTTTAGCCAAACATAACTTGCAGGTTCATACAGAAATCCGATCTGGCAATCCAGTGACAGAGACTTTGGACGTAGCGGTAATGTTTGATATTAGTGCGATCGCCGTTTCATCAGGCAGTTTGGGTCGTTTAATTGAATGGTCAGCGCCTAGCTTTACAGGAGAAATGTTGCGTCGCAGTTGGCATCCAGTGCTGTTTTTCCCCCCCGCTCGTTCTTGAGTCGCTAGCTTTAGCTCTCCTCCAACTTCATTAAGATTCTGGGTTTGATCTTCTCCAGTTCTTGCTTGAGCAGCGTCTTGCTGGTGCTGGCTTGGGCAGATGAGACGAAGAGCTGGCTAGCATCGGCCCATTCTCGCAAGCGATCGCGCTGCATGTCGGCAATATTGGAACTCATCACTGTCAGGCACCGCTGAGGTTCTTCCAAAGCAAAAAATAACAGTCGGTATAAGCCTTTTTCTGCTAACAACCGTGTCATATCTTGGCCTTGTGGCGTTTTGAGATCTAAGTAGCAGGGTAGCCAGCGGGGGCCGTGCTCTCGGCTATGCAAGGCAGTCAGCCACAGCAACATGGGATGAGGAGCCATCATAAACAAGAACTGGTTGTAACGGGTTGCGAGTAGCCGTCGTTGAATTTCTTGCTTCGGCATCATCACCCAGAGCGTAGCCAAGACTTCGTGACTGGTTCGTAGGGGATGGGGAAAAACAATTTCAGCAATCGGCTTACTTTTGGGCCAAGAAGCGAGTTGGCAAACCTCATCTGGAGAGATGGAGTCTTGACGCTTAGTATCGGGGAAAACGGGCAGCTTGGAGAGGGCAGCTTCAATCCGATGCCCAATTTGTCTACCAGGGCCGAAACGGTCTTCTAAGGGTTCTAGAGCTTTGAGAACTTCTGTGGCGCTTTGAGGGCGATCGCTAGGTGCTTTAGCCAAGCAGCTCATGACCAAGTTTTCCAAAGCTTTAGGCAGCTTCAGAACAGGGTTAATGGAGTCAAATGAGCGGGGGAGCTGAAAATGATGCGCCTTGTACCAGCTACCAAAGGTATGAGTCTCTGCATGTAGGGGTAGCTTGCCTGTCAACATCTCATACATCATGATGCCCAAGCTGTAGATGTCGGAGCGGCTGTCTAACTCTTTGCCCTCCATTTGCTCTGGAGAGGAGTAGGCTAACGTCCCCATGAACGAATTGGTTTGTCCGGTGTCAGCTTGCAACAAGCGAGCAATGCCAAAATCGAGAATCTTGACCAGCTCACCAATGCTGGTGTCGTGGCTCACCAGAATATTGCCCGGTTTAATGTCGCGGTGAATCACCCCATCTTGATGAGCGCACTGTAAACCTAAGCAAATTTGACGAGAGATGCTGAGAAATCGGGGCAGCACTAGCGATCGCGTCTTAATTACGTCGCTCAGGCTTTCCCCCTGGAGGTACTCCATGACGTAAAACGGCACTTCATCATCGTCAACGCCATAATCCATGACTCGGACGATGTGAATGGTTTTCTGGCCCAATAACGCACAAGTTCTAGCCTCACTTTTGAAGCGATCGCGCATTTTCTGGTTCAGCAGAGTCCGAGCCAAGAACTTAACTGCTACTGGCACGTCCCCCAGTAAAACATCTTGAGCCCGATAAACTCGGCCCATTGCCCCCTTACCGATCAGCTCTGCCAACTGATAACGGTCGTTCAGCAAGCGACCACTATTAGGGTCCGACATGAGTTGAAACTCCGTTTTTCACGGTGCGAGTCGCGACTCGTCGGTTACTCTCAAACTGACAACTCTGAGCTAGATTTTGAGCTAAATCCACAGAAAAACAACTGACTTCTGCCACGGCTTACCTTAGAAGTACCAAACTTAGTCAAAAATTCTTTTCGCGAAATTAGAAATGTAGTGCCCAGTCTGATGCTGGCTAACCAACATCCCTCAGTCTTGGCGTTGAGGAATAGGCAGGCTTAACCAAAATACTTAAGTTAGGCACAAAGCCTTGGACTACCTAGCATTTTGCCTTTAGCTACCATCAAAAAATTGGGAATTCCATAAAGCTTCTGTAAAGCTATTGTAGCGACCTTAGTCTATCCCTGGCATAGGGACGGATTAAACTTACTCTGTTCGGGCAATGCTCTGCTTGGGCAGGGGGCAGATACAAGACCTACCCCTACGGAAGTGGTATCTTTCAAGCCATTGAAAATCGCTGTGGTTCATCTCAAAGTTACTAAGTTAAATCAAGGGATCGTAACTTCAAGAGTACCCAAGCTCCTAGGCTGTTGAGACAAATGCTACTGCTCTGGTTGACGTTCTAGCGTGGCTTCCATAGTGCTGGTCAGATAATGACCAGCCATGATGCTGCTAGAGAGATAGTACCGCTCTGGATCAATGCAATGCATGGTCTCAAAGCCGCTACGACGCTGGCGATCGCCTAGAACCCAATAGCGCTGCACAATCGATTCCGGAGCAATCCAGCCTTCGCCCTCGACTCGCCCCAGCAAACTGTGTTGCAGCACGAAAGTATATTGCCGCTCTCCGATATCCAAGCGACCTCGATATTGCAGTGAAATATCTTCACGTTCGGAGTCTGGAAACACCAACTTGGTCACCATCGTGTACCAATTATCCCGGCTCCAGCCAACTAATGTTTTGCCTTTAACCAAGATCGGCATCCCATCACGCTCTAGCCAATTTCCTTGCAGCGTCCAGCGTCCTGCCTCCATTAGAAAGGTGTGAGCCACAGCGCTAATCCTTACTTGTATTGCGTTTCGCTATGCTAATGCGGATGGCACTCTATGCTATCACGCTAAGGGATGCTCACAAGATGGATTTCCCCTAGCGCGATCGCTTTCGCCGCCCCCGTGACTTGTGGCAGATTTCCAGGTATACCGTGATGCCGCCAGTAAGCCAACACGGCAAAGGCGATCGCTTCCTTAAAGTCTGCACTTAAGCCAACGTCATCTGTCGTCATCACTGCCGCTGAGGGTAAATGCACTTGCAATCGCTGTTTGAGATACAAGTTGCGGCTGCCTCCTCCACAGAGAAGCACTTGATTAGGCAGTTGCGGCAGAAAAGTCCCATAACTATGAGCGATCGAGCGAGCGGTAAGTTCCGTCAGGGTGGCAAGAAAATCAGCCTCACTAGGCTGGTAAGCCTCGGCATCAGCAAAACAGCTTTTCAGGTAATCAAGCCCAAACAGCTCCCGTCCGGTTGATTTGGGTGGTGCTTGCTGAAAAAAACTCTGCTGGAGCCACTGCTCTACCAACATTTGGCAAGGAGTACCTGTAGCTGCCCAAGCCCCGTCTTGGTCGTAGGTTTTGGCTCCCTGAGAAAGCTGTTGCACAGCCAAATCTAGCAACATATTGCCAGGGCCTGTATCCCAGCCTCGGACTTGCTGCTCCCAATCGGCAGTACTTCTGGCAGGTAAATAAGTGACATTGCCAATGCCACCGATATTCTGCACACAACGGCTCTGGTTAGGCTGACTCAACAAATAAGCATCCACTCGCGGCACTAGTGGCGCTCCTTGCCCTCCCACGGCAATGTCAGCGACCCGAAAATTGCTAACCGTGGAAATTCTAGTTAAATGAGCGATCGCAGCTCCACGACCCAATTGGAGACTGTAGCCAAGGTTTAAGGAGGGATAAACAACTCCGTCATTTACCCTTTGATCCTTTTTTGGCGGTCGGTGATAGACGGTCTGACCATGAGAGCCAATTAAATCTGCTGGAGGGTGGCCTGCTTGCACGACTAAAGCGGCTTGAGCAAATTGCTCGGCGATCGCATCATCTAGGGTGGCAAATTCTACCATTGAGATGAGTTCGCCTGCACCGACTGCGAGGATTTGCGATCGCAAGTCTTCTGGATAGGGATAAGTTGCTCCAGCCAGGAACTTGACTTGTAAGTCGGTTTCTAAACCGGAAATTTCTACTAAAGCAGCATCAATGCCATCCACCGATGTGCCACTCATTAAACCAATTACATGCATCATGCGTTCGGGCGCGACCCTAGCAATAGTTGCTTCTGATCAACTCTACCGCTTGCTTCAAGCCTGAAGTATGAATCCAGCCTACATACCCTCTAAATTGAGACACATTTTGAGCGTTCGAAAGACAAACATGATGCACTCCAGCAGGGGTTCTAATCAGTTGGAGGCTACCACTGCGATCGCGAAACTTGAGGTCAATTAGGGTTTCATCCAAAAACTGACCTGCTGGGATAAAGTTGCGAGTCATGCCAGGAACTTGTTGGAGCTGTGCGATCGCTTGCATCAAGCTGGATGATCCTTGTGCCCTCGGAGAGTTTGCCAGCAGATTATCAGCAATTAAACGAGCGACTTGAGGACAGCTCCAGTAATTAATATGGGCATCTCCTGCCCCCGCCACCATTGGTGCATGGTCGATCGCGACTTGAACTGCTGGATTAACCAATCCTGCAACCTTAGCAACTCGATTGACCAAATCAGAATTCACAAAGTTCCGGACGGCTGTTTCTGTGGAGTTGGCTTCTGATTGTAGGTAGTAATCTTGAAGGGTTAGGTTCCAAGACGAGTCTGGGTTGAGGCAGGCTTGCATGGGATAGGCAATGACATCAGAGGCATGAATAAGATTTCTCCATCTCAAGCTGCGATCGCTGTATTGGCTCACTAACGCTTTCACGCGATCAGGCTGAATTCCCAGCATGATATTAAAGAAAGCAATGGGAGAACCCATCGTAGTAATGCTTTTCAGTTGTAGTTTTGGCTGAGAATCAGAATTGTTGCAGCCCTGAACTAAGGCTCGAATTTCAAAGGCTGGGTCATTGGGATGAAATCTCTCAGAAAACAAAGCATCCCATAAAACAACTGTTCCTAGGGAATGAGAAACGATGTGTAGCTCTGTCTCACCTGGATTTCGAGCGATGAAGTCAGAGAGCTGTTCCGCAATTAATTTTCTAATTTTGATGCCGCGCTCTGAGTTCAAATAGGTGAAAGCATCACCGACAAATTCCGAAAAAAACCCTTGCCGAAAGTTTTGATAACGAAAAACTGCTTGAGTATCAGTTTGGGGATTCTCTGACTGCAACGTTTGCAAATCTCGATGAACCGCATTCCACAGCTTGCCAATATCACTCAGCACATCCCCCCAAAAGCTAGCGTAAAAAAGGGGCAGCGGCGCTTTTACCTGAGAAAATTCTTCTCGAATTAAGCCCTGTAGGGAATTAGCATACTGCACGTTGCGAGTGGCAACTCCGTGCATGAAAAATACAAGCATGATGTCAATTGCAAAAATTGAGCATTGCTTCTTATTCTTCCCTACTGGCTTAGCGATGTAATGCAGCCAAACCTTGAAGTTAGATGGGGAAGTTAGATAGGCAGTTGATCGATCCCCTTATTGGAACCAATTACCACCATTGCTTCTCCTTTGCGAAGACGACGGCCTGGTTCAGGGTTGATTTCAAACTTGCCGTTGTTGCTAACTGCGAGTAAGTTTAGCCCGAAGCGACTCCGTAACCTCAGTTCTGAAATTGTTTGACTATCGAATACTTCCGGAACAATGATTTCCACAATACTGTTGTCGGGATCAAGCTCAAAGCGATCGAGAATTCCAGGTTTCGTTAGCGATCGCGCCAAGGCACAACCCATTTCATGTTCCGGAAACACCACATGGTCAGCACCAACTTTGCGCAGCAGCTTTTCATGAATCTCTGAAGAAGCCTTGGCGACCACATGGGGCACTCCCGCTTCCTTCAGGTTCATAGTGGTGATTACGCTTTCTTCTACATAGTTGCCGATCGCAACAATTACGGTATCAAACTCAAAAACTCCTGCTTCTTTAAGAGCAGCAACCTCAGTCGAGTCTAGCTGCACTGCATGAGCGGCTAGTTGGTCTGTCAGAATCTGAGCCACCCGCTTTTCGTCTGAGTCAATCCCTAGCACCTCGTATCCCATGCGGTGAAAGGATGCACAAACAGCCCGACCGAAGCGCCCCAAACCAATAACAGCAAATTGCTTATTCTCAGTTCGTAAGCTACGAAAGAAGCTCAGATAGGATAAATTCACAAATTAACCTCAGGCGGTAAACGCCCAGACTTGATTTAGAGTCCATAACCCTTTAAATTATCAAGGTTTTGGCTGCAAATTCATTCCGGGAATCCTAACCAGTTTTGATCCAGAAATCCTACCCTACCAGTAGGTTTTCTTCTGGATAGCGGATTGCTGTAGGGGTAGAATCTCCAACGATGGCCCCGATGAATAGCAAAATTCCCACCCGACCGATATACATAGTGGCAATCAGCACGAGCTTGGCGAAGGTGGAAAGGCCAGCCGTGATTCCGGTCGAAAGCCCTACTGTAAAAAAACCTGAGACAACTTCAAATAAAATTTGGATGAAACTAAATTTTGTATCTGTAATAGAAATCAAAGTAGTCATGACAATAACAGTTGCAAGAGAGCCAACTGCCACTCCAACTGCCTTTAAAATCAAAGAAATAGGAATTTGACGTTCATACAAAATCACTTCTTCCTTACCCTGTAAAATTGCTTGAGTGCAGCTTGTCAGAATGCGTAAAGTTGTAGTTTTAATTCCGCCAGCTGTACCACCCGGATTGCCACCAACAAACATCAGCGCGATCGTAATAAACAAGGTAGCATCCGTCATTTGACCAATATCAATTGTGTTAAATCCAGCAGTTCTTGGGGTAACTCCTTGAAACCAGGCAGTCATTAACTTAGTTGGCAAATTCATTGAACCTAGGGTCTCGGAGTTATTTAGTTCTGTTAGAAAAATTGAAATAGTTCCAAGAGCCAGCAAAATTAGAGTAGTACTCAGTGCAACTTTGAAGTTTAAGGAAAAGACAATTTTCTCGGGCTTGCTTGACAGGCGATCGCGCAGCCATAGAAACAACTCAAATATTACTTCGTAGCCAATACCACCGAAGATAATCAGGGCTGGAATAATGAGGTTCAATAATACAGAAGACTGATAGCTAATTAGGTTGTCTCTAAATGGGCTAAATCCAGCATTATTCCAGGCAGTAATACTATGAAAAATAGAGAGCCACAATCCCTTGCTCCAACCATGATCTGGCACAAAAACTGCAAGCAATAAAAACGCGCCTGTGAGTTCAAAGATCAAGGTGAGAGCGATAATAGAGCGCAGAACTTGAGTGGCTCCTTGCAGGCCAGGGCGATCGAGAGCCTGTTGTAAAGCGATTTTGTCTCGTAGGCCGAATCGTCGCCCCAAAAGTAGCAGGAGAAACGTGGTAGCGGTCATGTATCCCAAACCGCCAACCTGCACCAAGGCGAGCAGGATCACTTGTCCCGTCATAGAAAAATAACTGCCTGTGTCCACTACGATGTGGCCTGTCACACAAACGGCTGACGTAGAGGTAAACAGAGCCACGATAAAGTCATTCCAGGTGCCACTGCTAGTCGAAAAAGGCAGCATTAGCAGGAACGTTCCTAGGGCAATGACAGCTAGAAAACCTAGACAAATAGTTCTAGAGACAGTCATGAAGCGATCGCGTAAAGGGTTAAAGTTTGGACTGCAAATTTAGACGACAAAACTGAGGCTGTTTAAGAGCTTACTGCTAGCTGAGGTAGCCGTTGCATAATTCTGGGTTAGTTCCGTCTTGGCAGGCTATTTAAGCGCGAGAAGCCCAAGCTGCTTGAAAGAAATCGTGCTCACATTGCATGGCATAACGATAGGTATTGTGAGCTAGGCTGGGCTGACTGGTATAGCGATCGCAAAGCTGCTCTAGCTGTTGAGCCAGTTGGTCAAACTCTGGGCTACTGTAGGTGCGAATCCAAGTAGTATAGGTATGCTCAGACTTTTGGTTGGCAGCGAGTTGCTGACCTAAAAACACATACAAGCGCATACAAGGCACCATTGCCGCCGTAGTTAATCCCGCATCTCCACTCCAAGCCGTTGCGAGCAAGAAATCTGTATAGCGCCGTGTGGCAGTTCCAGGGGCTATGTTCTGCAAGTCAACGCCCCAGTCTTGAGCGTAACTTTGGTGCAATTGCAATTCTTCTAGCACTCCACCTGCCAAGGTGTGAAATACTCCAAACCCTTCCCAATCAGGTGCTTTGGCGGCAGCAATGCTATAGGCCCGCGCAAACGCTTCTAGAAAAAACGCATCTTGGCCGACGTAATAAGTAAATAGCTCTTTGGGTAAGGTGCCATCGGCAATCCCTTGGACGAAAGGATTTTTTAGACAAGCTTGGGCCAAATCCTGATTGGCTTGCCACAAATCACTAGATACGGCCATACAAAGTTTTCCTTCTTTGAATACAAATTCCATCTTCTGAGCCTAGGGAGATTCAGCCCACTCTGCTAGGCTAATTCCGATCTTGATTCAAAGTTACATTTCCTATGACCTCAACCCTTCACCAGCAAATTCAGCAATTCTATGATGCCTCCTCTGGTTTGTGGGAGCAGATTTGGGGCGAACACATGCATCATGGCTACTATGGCCTAGATGGCAAAGAACCCAAAGAACGCCGCCAAGCTCAGATTGATCTAGTCGAGGAATTGCTGAAGTGGGCCGAAGTTAGTCAGGCAGAAGCGATTTTAGATGCAGGCTGCGGGATTGGGGGAAGTTGTTTATATTTAGCTCAAAAGTTTCAAGCGGCGGCGACTGGCGTTACGCTAAGCCCCGTGCAAGCTGCCAGAGCCACCGAGAGAGCGCGTGAGGCAGGCATGAGCAGTTTGACTACCCAGCCTAGTGCTCGGTTTTTTGTCAGGGACGCTTTAAACACTGATTTTGCCGGCAATTCCTTTGATCTCGTCTGGTCCCTGGAAAGCGGGGAGCACATGCCAGACAAGCGCAAATTTTTGCAAGAATGCTATCGGGTGCTAAAGCCAGGTGGCACGTTAATTATGGCGACTTGGTGCCACCGACCCACCACACCCAGCACTCCACTGACCACCGCTGAGCGGCAACATTTGGCTGATATCTATCGTGTTTATTGCTTGCCTTATGTAATTTCGCTGCCAGAGTATGAGGCGATCGCGAACCAACTCTCGTTTCAAAATATTCGTACTGCCGATTGGTCGGATGCAGTGGCTCCGTTCTGGGACAAAGTGATTGAATCCGCTTTGACCCCCAACGCAATTTTCGGTCTACTGTTTTCTGGTTGGACGACAATTCAAGCGGCTCTGGCGTTGAATTTGATGAGTCGAGGCTATCAGCGTGGGCTAGTCCGTTTCGGCTTGCTCTGTGGCACTAAATAGGCACTAAATAAACGATTTAAGCAAGTTGTGGTCAAGCTAGCTCAGCCATTCTCTATCGAGGGATTGCTGCCAAAATTGTCATTGATTGCTTAAAATCAAGCCTGTGTATCAATTCAGGCACGCATGAGCCAGATTTCCCCCCAAAAGCCTGCTGTTTCGTCGTCCCAGATTAATCTTCTCCAAAAGTATGCCCCCTGGCTCTATGCTTTCTGGAAGTTTTCCCGCCCCCACACCATTATTGGCACGAGCCTGAGTGCGCTGGGGTTGTACGCGATCGCCAGTGCCACAACGTCGATTCCCTTTGCCCTCAGCTCTGTAGGAGTGCTGTTAGCAGCTTGGGTAGCTTGTCTCTGCGGCAACGTCTACATTGTGGGGCTAAATCAACTAGAGGATATCGAGATTGACCGGATCAACAAACCACACTTACCTGTGGCTTCGGGTGAATTTTCGCGATCGCAAGGTTGGGCTATTGTCCTTTTCACTGGAGCCTTGGCGCTGCTGATTTCCCTCAGTTCCGGTTGGTTTCTCTTCGGTACAGTGGGGATTAGCTTGGCGATCGGGACTGCCTACTCTTTACCCCCGATTCGGCTGAAGCGATTTCCAGTTTGGGCCTCACTGTGCATTTTTACAGTGCGGGGTGTGATCGTAAATTTGGGACTATTTCTACACTTTAGCCAGCAACTTCAGGGCCAAGGTACTATCACTCCAGCAGTTTGGGCGCTGACGCTATTTGTTCTGGTATTTACGTTTGCGATCGCCATCTTTAAAGATATTCCTGATATTGATGGCGATCGCCAATACAACATCAATACATTTACAATTCGGCTCGGTACAAAAGCCGTATTTAAGCTATCTCGCTGGGTGCTGACTGCTTGCTATCTTGGCATGATTTTAGCTGGCTTATTTAACCTGGCAGGCGTTAATTCTAAGTTTTTAATTGTGACTCACTTAGCCGCTTTGAGCTTGCTTTGGTGGCGAAGTTTGCGAGTTGACCTGTCAGACAAAATCGCGATCGCCAGCTTCTACCAATTCATTTGGAAGCTCTTTTTCTTAGAGTATTTAGTTTTTCCTCTTTCCTGCTTTCTAAGACTTTAAAGAATTTCCACAGTTCCTTGTTGACCATCAATTCTGACCCACTGGCCATCTTGCAATTGATGGGTCGCGTCATGCACATCCATCACGGCAGGAATGCCATACTCCCGTGCCACGATCGCACCGTGAGACAAGCGCCCTCCTACTTCCGCAATCAAGCCTCCTGCTCTGGCTAGCAGTGGTGCCCAACCAGAATCGGTGTATGGCACCACCAAAATTGTTTCTCGATCAATTTCTGCGATCGCTTGCAAACTCCGCAACACTTTGACTCGGCCCTCTACCTGGCCTGGGCTAGCTCCAATGCCTTGTAATTTTTGCGAAGGTTGCCAGTTGTGAACGGTGACAGAGGTGAGTGGAGCATTCCCATAGACCAAAGCGGGCACTTGTACCAGTTCATTATCTTGGGCCAGTTGCGATCGCCGTTCTGCAATTAACGTAGAAACTTGGCTAGATAAATCAGCATCCGATTGCTGAATTAGTCGCCAAATTTCCTCAAATTTCAAAAAGAAAATATCGCCTGCTGCCGCCAGCAATCCCTGCTCCAGCCACAACTTTTCTAGCACCACAAAACTCCAGCGCAATTCTGCTAACAACTGACTATAAACCTCTGTCACCTGACCTTTCAAACTCACTCGCTGCTGGACTCGCTGTACTTTCCAAGCAGGCGATCGCCCCTCAGCAAGAGCAGGAGCAGAAGCAGGTGGGTTGAGCAGAAATTGGGTGAATAGGTCACAAACAGGTTTGGAATCTTCTCGCCAAGTCGGCACCGCAATATCCGTCCCCACTTCGCTCAAGTAACCATAGGTGTCGAGAAACTGAGCTAGCTGGTCAGACAAGGTTTGACCGTTGGGGAGGGCTGCTAAGGTGTCCAAAACTTCAGGAGTTGGAGCAGGATTCTCCAAGTTAGCGACTAAGTGGCGGTTACGATTGGCGATGTCTTGCAGCGATCGCAACGCAGCGACTTCTGGGGTGCTGCTGTTGTCTATTTCGCTATCCTGAACCTTTAGAATTGCCTGTCGTAGCGCTGCGCTCAGCGGAGCCAAAATGCTGTAATAAGTCGCCCGCTTCAATACTCGCAAGATAGTATCAATGCGCTCTAGGAGAGCAGGAGCGCTCAAGTTCTCGGCAGGTTCTCGCGTTAACGTGGTTAAGAGGGGTGCAAACTGACGCTGATAGTCGTACCGAAAGTCTTTGTCGAGCTGCCATTCTCGTTGGAGCAGTCGCAGTAGCCCTGGTGTATTGCTTACAGTGGAGCCTAAAGGTGGTTTGCTGAACTTGGCTCCTCTCGTCAAGAATTCCAGGCTCTCAGGAGGTAAGCCCATGCGGAGGAAGGTTTGCCCTAACAAAGAGGCGTTGAAGTAAGCGCGAGACTGATGTAACGTCGCGGTTTCATTGAAGTCAAGTCCTCGCGATCGCTTGCCGCCTAAAACTAAGGTAAAAATTTCGCCCCAAACTCCACAGGTCAAAGGCCGATTAATTGACCAAGTTAAGGGGCGGATCAAGCCAGGAATCACTTCCGCTGCAATCTTGCGAGTCCAAATGGGCAACAGAGTAGTGATAGGGCGCGATTGCAAGAGCCACAAGGTCTGTCCGTCGTAAGTCCACTCTATATCTTGCGGCAGTCCATGATACCGGGCCTCTAAATGTCTAGCCAAAAACGCCACTTGCTGAATTAGGCGGGGCGGCAAATCTCCTGTTCCTTCGACGGGTAGCTCTAAATCAGTGGGTAGCACCCAGCTAGAGTCCGCTTGAGCTAAATCGCTTTCACGCACCAAAACCCGATATTGCTCTGGGGTAAACTGCCCAGATACAATCCGTTGGGTCTCACCGGGGAGCGCTTCAATCACCACGGCTTCACCCTGCCGAGCGATCGGGTCACGGCTAAAAGCTACTCCTGAAAACGCGCCACGAATTTGCTGCTGCACCAGAATTGCCATTGCAGCTTCTGGTAGTCCGCGATCGCGCCGATATTGCACCGCTCCGGGCTGGTCGTAGGAAGCCAAGCACTGAGCGATCGCCCGCTCCAAAGCGCCTTGACTTGTCACATTCAAAATACTTTCGTACTGCCCTGCCGCCGACGCTAGCTCCGAATCTTCTCCCACCGCTGAGGAGCGCACTACCAAAGGTTTCTCGGAGGAAGGTTGCAGAAACTCAATCAGTGGTGTTGAATCATCGCCGGGTGGCAAGACCCAACCTGCTGGGACAGGATAGCCCCACCGCATTAGTTGTGAGAGTGTGGCTGCTTTCTGCCCAACTTTTTGCGCTTCTAAAGGCCGATTCAGCGAGACTAGAGCGCGATCGCCGCGAAAAAACTTAAACACTGCTTGGGATTCCGGTTGGCCTGCTTCTGGAGTTAAGTCTAAATCATCGGGAATCTTGCGGTAAATCCAACCCATGAGACTGCCCAAAGCGATCGCTGCCACAATCAAAGCAGGTTCTTGGGGATGCAATAAAGCAGTGAGCAGGGGAAACAAAACCAATACTAAGATCTTGCCCTGACGCTTTTCTCGCAGAATCGTGGAGCCAATACCCCCCAGAATAAACGCCAGCAACCAAGCCATCCAATCGTGAACAGCGTAGCCCCAAACCACATTGGTTGTGCCTGCGCCGCGAGCTATCCAGTAACGCCCCATCACCAAGGCAATTAAAGAGATTAGCTCCCACTCTGGAGCTTGCGGAAAAAAGTAACGGGCAATTAAAACCGCAGCAACCCCTTTGAATGCCTCTGACAGGACAGCCAGAATTCCAACAAAGCGACCCCCGTGATAAAACGCTGCTGAAACACTGACATTGCCTGTCCCTAGTTTGATGAGCTGTTTTCGGGTCAAAGCATAGGTGAGCCAGCTAATTAGAGGCAACCCACCCAGCAAGGGACAGCCAATGCAGATAATTAGAGCACCTAAAACTTCGTTCATCGTTGGGGGTGGCGGAATGAGTAACTTCTAGGACTTCTAGACACTAGAGCAGAGCGATCGCTCCTCTTCCATCAAAGCTCATTTCAGCCCTCGTCAGCCCAGAAAACTTATCGGCCTGAACAGACAGGAGGAAAAACAGAAAGCAAAAAGCGCCCCCCGTAAGGAGAGCGCTCTTATTTAGCTAGTAGTAGCTAGAGATTAACCGTGGATAGCAGGAGCGGTTAGCGCTACAGGAGCAGCTTCGCCAGCAGCCAGGTCGAGGGGGAAGTTGTGAGCGTTGCGCTCGTGCATCACTTCCATACCCAGGTTCGCACGGTTCAGTACGTCAGCCCAGGTGCCAATCACTTGACCCTGTGAGTCGATGATCGACTGGTTGAAGTTGAAGCCGTTTAGGTTGAACGCCATCGTGCTGATGCCCAAGGACGTGAACCAGATGCCGATCACAGGCCATGCACCCAAGAAGAAGTGCAGCGCCCGGCTGTTGTTGAAGGACGCATATTGGAAGATCAAGCGGCCGAAGTAGCCGTGAGCTGCCACGATGTTGTAGGTCTCTTCTTCTTGACCGAACTTGTAACCGTAGTTCTGAGACTCGTTCTCGCTGGTTTCACGCACCAAGGAGGAAGTCACCAAGGAACCGTGCATCGCGGAGAACAGAGCACCCCCGAATACACCTGCGACACCGAGTTGGTGGAAGGGGTGCATCAAGATGTTGTGCTCCGCTTGGAACACCAACATGAAGTTGAAGGTACCAGAGATACCGAGGGGCATGCCATCGGAGAAGGAACCTTGGCCGATAGGGTAGATGAGGAAGACTGCGGTTGCTGCTGCTACGGGTGCAGAGTAAGCAACGCAGATCCAAGGACGCATACCGAGGCGGTAGGAGAGTTCCCACTCACGACCCATGTAGCAGAAGACGCCAATGAGGAAGTGGAAAATCACCAACTGGTAAGGGCCACCGTTGTAGAGCCACTCATCGAGGGAAGCAGCTTCCCAGGTGGGGTAGAAGTGGAGGCCGATCGCATTGGAGGAAGGAACAACGGCACCAGAGATGATGTTGTTGCCGTAGATGAGGGAGCCAGCGACAGGCTCACGGATACCATCGATATCAACGGGAGGAGCGGCAATGAAGGCGATGATGAAGCAGATGGTGGCAGAGAGCAGGGTAGGAATCATCAGGACGCCGAACCAGCCTACATAGAGGCGGTTGTCGGTGCTGGTGACCCAGTTGCAGAACTGCTCCCACAGGTTGGCGCTTTCGCGTCTCTGTAGAGTAGTAGTCATGTTTGGATGAGTGCTTATTACGAAATTAGATGAATCTATGTAAAGTAGGGCGAACCCCGCTTATTTATAGATTAATTGCTTTGTTGAGCTTTGTAAAGCATTTTCCTCATATTTTTAACTTTGGCTCTATTTAGCCTATCTAGCTCAACCAGGAGGCCATGCCAACGGACGACCGCCCAAGATGTGTAAATGCAGATGATGCACGGTCTGCCCAGCATCTTCACCGTTGTTGATTACAACTCTGTAGCCGTTTGCTAAGCCTTCCTGCTCAGCAACTCGCTTCACTGTTAGCAACAGATGCCCCATCAGTGCATGATTCTGCGATTCAGCGTCGGAAAGCTTAGCGATCGCCTCTTTGGGAATCACTAGGATATGCACTGGAGCTTGCGGATTCACATCCCGGAAAGCTAGGGCTAGATTGTCCTCATAAACAATATCCGCTGGAATTTCCCGGCGAATAATCTTGCTAAAAATCGTGTCTGTATCGCTCATAGCTGGAACTCCTTGAACTTAGCTGCAATTTTAGTTGGCGATCGCAACTTCAGAATCAGAATTCTTAATCTTGAGTAGCTGATGAATGAAGGCGATCGTGAGCGCTTATCCATTGGTTAATAAAGGTAAACAGGCGAATGTTGGCCGATTAGCGATCGCGGGCATTCTACGGCTAGAAGTCTCAGGAATGACCCAGTGCTGGCCAGGATTTGGAGTGCATCTCTAGTTGGGATCGATGCGGTAAAGGTTGGAGTCGAGGTCGATGTCTCTGGGGGTTTACCAGGCATTGTCTTAGTGGGCCTACCTGGAACCGAGGTGCAAGAATCACGAGAACGGGTCAAAGCAGCTCTAAAGAATGCAGGCTATGCCTTCCCTATGCGTAAGATCGTGATTAACCTCACGCCAGCAGATCTACGTAAAGAAGGCCCCAGCTTCGATTTACCGATTAGCGTAGGCATCCTAGCGGCCTCTGAGCAGGTAAATGCAGAACTGTTGGGCGATTATTTGTTTTTGGGAGAAGTCTCACTAGACGGCAGCTTGCGACCTGTAGCTGGGGTGTTACCGATCGCAGCAGCAGCGCAACAGATGGGAATCACAGGCTTAGTCGTACCTGCGGGCAATGCCCACGAAGCAGCCGTGGTCCAAGGTTTAGCAGTCTACGGCTTTAAGAATTTAGCCGAAGTGGGCGACTTTCTTAACCAACCTGAGCGCTATGCACCTGTGCAAGTGGACGGGCAAGCAGTATTAGCGCGATCGCGGTACACCGGGCAAGACCTGAATGAAGTCAAAGGGCAAGCCCATGCTCGTCGAGCCTTAGAGATTGCGGCGGCAGGGGGACACAATCTAGTTTTTGTGGGGCCTCCCGGTAGCGGCAAAACCATGCTAGCCCGACGACTACCTGGGATTTTGCCACCCCTCAGCTTTAGTGAGTCGCTTGAAGTTACTCAGATTCACTCAGTCGCAGGGTTACTCAAAGAAAAAGGCTCCCTGGTCAGCGATCGCCCCTTCCGCAGCCCTCACCACTCTGCTTCTGGCCCCTCGTTGGTAGGCGGTGGCAGCTTTCCCAGACCTGGCGAGATCTCATTGGCACACCGTGGAATTTTATTTCTTGACGAATTAACAGAGTTTAAGCGAGATGTCCTGGAGTTTCTGCGACAACCGCTAGAAGACGGGCATGTCACAATTTCCCGCACGCGCCAATCGGTGTCTTTTCCTGCCCAGTTCACCTTGGTTGCCAGCACCAATCCCTGTCCTTGTGGCTACTTTGGCGACACGATTCAGCCTTGCACTTGTTCGCCACGCCAACGGGAGCAATATTGGGCAAAACTCTCTGGCCCGCTGATGGATCGAATTGACCTGCAAGTGGCGGTAAATCGGCTCAAGCCAGAAGAAATCACGCAGCAACCCTTAGGCGAAGCTTCCGCCAATGTGCGGGAACGAGTACAAGTAGCTCGCGATCGCGCCCAAACCCGATTTGAATCAGAACCTAGTTTGCGCTGCAATGCCGACATGCAAAGCCGCCACCTGAGAAAGTGGTGCTCACTGAATGATGCTGCCCGCAACATTTTGGAAGGAGCGATTCGCAAGCTTGGGCTTTCTGCTAGAGCCACCGATCGCATCTTGAAAGTCGCTCGCACGATCGCGGACTTGGCTGGGGAAGAGCATCTACAAACGCATCATGTCGCAGAGGCAATTCAGTACCGGACGATCGACCGGATGCAATAGCCAGATGCACCGGATGCAATAGAGGGTGCCATTAAGTATTTCGCTAAAAACTAGGAGTATGGGTCATGTTTAGGCAAATTCGTCGTCCCCAGGGCAATCGCGTCGTCGTAGGGGGGTATCACCGCGATCGCCAAGATGACCGCGATCGTCATTATGCTCGGCCCCACAATGTGAGGCAAAACAGCTTGCCCAAGTTTGTAGATTTGCGGCAGCACATGACCACAGTCGAAAACCAGGGCGAGATAGGAAGCTGTACAGCCAATGCGATCGCAGGAGCCTATGAATATCTAGCTAAGCGGCTCACAGGGCAAAACTACGATATTAGTCGGTTGTTTATCTACTACTTAGCCAGAAAATTTGATGGCTGTGAGCAAGAAGACAGTGGCGCAACTTTACGTCGGGGCATGAAAGTTTTAACCAAGTATGGCGCTTGCTCCGAAGCCACTTGGCCCTACCAAGTTGAAACTTTTTGCGATGAACCGCACGATGAAGCTTTTCAAGAAGCGGCTGAGCATTTAATTGATGAGTACGATCGCATTGATGTCAATTTGCACGCAATGAAAGTCTGTCTAGCCGAGGGTTATCCCTTCGTCTTCGGTTCTGATATCTTTCAATCTTTTGAAGAGCTAGATCATCGAGGGCACGTGAATATGCCGCTCCCTAGCGAAGAAAACTTGGGTGGTCACGCCATGCTCGCTTGCGGCTACTCCGATAAAGACCAAGTGTTTCTAGTTCGCAACTCTTGGGGCACCGATTGGGGCGACAGAGGTTACTGCTACATGCCCTACGAGTACTTGACCAACACAGACTTAACAGGCGACTGCTGGACTCTCCGCCGCGCCAACAATCTCGATTTCTCAGAAGATATCAGCAGTAGCTATGAAGAAGGCTTCTCATTCTTTGATTTGCTAATCGAACTCCTCACAGGCACGGACGTACCCACAGACGAAGAAGAATACGAAGACGAGGAAGGCGAAGAAGTAGAGGAAGAATACGAGGATGAAGAATCTGAGGAAGATGAAGAAGCTGAAGAGGAGGATGAGGAACTAGTAGAAGAATCTGAAGACGAAGAGTACGAAGACGAGGAAGAACTAGAGGAGGAAGAAGAGTCTGAAGAGGATGAGGAACTAGAGGAATCTGAGGAAGATGAGGAGGAGTACGAAGACGAGGAATCTGAAGAGGATGAGGAACTAGAAGAGGAGGATGAAGAATCTGAGGAATACGAAGACGAGGAAGAATACGAAGACGAAGAATCTGAAGAGGAGGATGAAGAATCTGAGGAATACGAAGACGAGGAAGAATACGAAGACGAGGAAGAATACGAAGATGAAGAAGAGGAGTAGGGGCGATCGCCTGCTCACACCCTTAAGTCACTAACTTTTTCAATTTAGGGACTTGCAAAACTCAAATCGTTCGTACTAGACTAATATTCCGCCGGGATACGCGAGCGGTTGAGGGTAACGCCTTCAAGTCACCTAGCCCCCATCGTCTAGAGGCCTAGGACACCTCCCTTTCACGGAGGCGACGGGGATTCGAATTCCCCTGGGGGTATAAAAACAAAAAGGAGTTGCTACGGTGCAGCTCCTTTTTGTGTAATTGCAAGTTGCGGGTTGAGATAGCGCTAAAATATGACGGTTGTATTCTGCGACACGGGCTTTGATTGAGCGTTATACCCTGCCTGAGATGGGCGAACTCTGGACGGAGGCTTACAAACTCAAAACTTGGCTACAGGTAGAGATAGCAGTTTGTGAAGCCCAAGCCGAACTTGGATATATTCCGGCTGAAGCAGTTGAAGAAATTAAAGCAAAAGCGAACTTTGACCCCAAGCGGGTGTTAGAAATTGAAGCCGAAGTTCGTCACGATGTCATTGCCTTTCTGACCAACGTGAATGAATACGTCGGCGATGCAGGCCGCTACATTCACTTGGGCTTGACAAGCTCCGATGTGCTCGATACCGCGCTGGCACTACAACTGGTTGCCAGCTTGGATGTGCTGTTAGGTCAGCTCGAAGCCCTGATTCAAGCGATTCGTTACCAAGCTCAGCAGCATCGTGATACCGTCATGATCGGGCGATCGCATGGCATTCACGCCGAACCGATTACCTTTGGCTTCAAGCTGGCGGGTTGGTTGGCAGAAGTGTTGCGGAATCGCGATCGCTTGGTGCGCCTGCGGGATGACATCGCAGTGGGCAAGATTTCTGGTGCTGTGGGCACCTACGCCAACATTGACCCGCAAGTAGAAGCATTGGCTTGCCAGAAGCTAGGGCTGAAACCAGACACCGCTTCAACTCAAGTTGTTTCCCGCGATCTGCATGCCGATTTCATGCAAACCTTGGCGCTGTTGACCGCTTCCATTGAGCGGTTTGCTGTGGAGATTCGCAACTTACAGCGAACCGATGTTTTGGAAGTGGAAGAATTTTTCGCCAAAGGCCAAAAAGGTTCTTCTGCGATGCCCCACAAACGTAATCCGATTCGCTCGGAGCGCTTGACTGGGATTGCGCGCCTCATTCGGGGTTATGCAGTGGCGGCGATCGAAAACGTAGCTTTGTGGCATGAACGGGATATTTCCCACAGTTCTGTGGAACGAGTGGTCTTTCCAGACGGCTGCACCTTAACTCACTTTATGTTGGTGGAAATCACTGAGCTAGTGAAGAACTTGCAGGTTTACCCCGAAAACATGCAACGCAACATGAACCTCTATGGTGGGGTTGTGTTCAGTCAGCGAGTCCTCCTGACGCTAGTAGAGAAGGGAATGGGCCGAGAGGAAGCCTATGCCACAGTGCAATCTTGTGCTCACACGGCATGGAACAAAGCTGATGGCAACTTCCACGATTTGATTGCGAAAGATCCACGAGTGACAGAGCGATTGTCGCCAGAGGAAATTGAAGAATGCTTCAATCCTCAACACCACTTGCGCCACTTGGATCACGTCTATCAGCGCTTGGGTATCTAACGTAACTCCAAAAACCTAATTTTAGAGTGCAGGGTTGCTGATGTAGCTCTGCACTTTTTTAGTTGTGCAAATTTAGACGGGGCAAAGTTTCTGGAGCAGATCCATTAACTGCTGTCCATCTTCTAGATAACTGATACCAATTTAAACAGCGTTCAAGGCAGATAGAGCCTCCAAGATAAAGGGATAACCTGTGATGGAAGCAATCACTTCAGGCCTTAACTCAGCCAAGAGTTGATCGACTTTGGTTTGGAGTTGAGCCAACGTCTTGAACGAGGCCCATTTGAGATCTGCCTTGAGATGTTCCCACAATCGCTCCACCGGATTTAGCTCTGGACAGTAAGGCGGTTGAAACAACAGAATGATGTTCTCTGGCACCACTAGACCCTGGCCCTTGTGGAACCGTCCGTTATCGACTTGAACAATATTGAGGCTATCGGGATAAGCCTGAGAAAACTCATCCAAGAAGCGCTGATAGCACTCGGTATCGACATGGGAAAATTGCAGAAAAAAGGATTCTCCGGTTGCAGGTTCGACCGCTCCATAGAGCCAGAAGGCTTTGAACAACCACTGCCACTGTCCAATCGGCTTGACTCCACAAGCTGTAATCAAGCGTCCAATGAGCGTGTGCAGTCCAAAGCGGCTCTCATCTTGAGCAAAGTAGCGAATCGGGCGCTTGCCCTCCTGCCCTGGGTCAGCGTACTGACTCAGCAGGCTGAGGTCGTCTGCAAGGTTTGCTTAAACGCCTCTCGCTGCTGAGGGTCTTGCCGACAATTTTGAGGACGGGCCACTTTCAGTTTGGCTTGAAGTCGATAGCGAGTCATTTGATAGACCGCGTGATACTGCGCCTCTATCCCCAGCGTCTGAGCCAACCACTGCTGCACTGCTCCGTAACTTTGAAATCCATGATTAGGTTCTTGTAGGCGTTTGGCTAGGGCCGCTTCCGCCCATTGCGGAATCACCCGCGCCCTTCCAGATGATTTCTTCACGTCCAGCATCGCTGCGAGTCCCCCTTCTCGGTACATCGATAACCAGGTTTGTACCGTATTTCGATGCTTTCCCACCGCTTGAGCGATCGTGCTGATACTCGGTGCCTGCTCTTGTTTGAGCCAGTAGAGCACTTGCAAGCGTTCTTTGGCAGTTGGCGTCGCCGCTTGGCGCAACTGTTCTACGAGCTCATCCAAACTTTCCTTCACGTCGATTGAGGTGACACCAGCCATCAGCAGAGCAGACGAAACAACTCCTCTCAGCCTAGCTTATCTCCCCTCTGCCTAATTTAAATTGGTATGACGTATTCGCGATCGCCAACCTGCACGTCCTTGCCTTCTAAATCCACACCGTACCGTTCAGCAATCACAACGATCGGTGTGTCCTTAGGAATTCCTGAAGTTGCACAAATCCGCCGTGCTGTCTCAACAACCTCCTCAATCGATTGCCCGAATTGGTTGAGCAAAATCAGATCTGGGCAATGAAATCCGCCCATCAGCCGCTCGATCGCATCTTCTTCATCGAGAGCAGCGATGACTCGATAACCTTGGTGCTTGAGGTTGTACTTCAAGAGGGGTCGCGTTTCATCATCGGGTTCCACCATCAGGATCATTGGCGAGCTATTTTGCTTCTCGTTCATAAGAATTTTGCGATCGCTTCCTCGTCCTAGCAGGCGATCGAGCTTTTCGCTAGTGTGACGCATCTCCTCTAATACGAGCTGTTGCTCAAGCGTAGACTGGCGTACTTCCTCAGCGGTTTGTCGTAGCGTCTCGGCTGCTTGTCGGGTAGCTTCAGCGACTTGCCGCGCTTCCTCTGTTGCTTGTCGTAAGCTTTCTGCGGAGATCCGCAACTGCTCAGACATTTGGCGCTGCGCCTCTGATTCTATCCGCTCAACCTCAGCCTTTGCTCGAAGCGCTTCTGACTCTATTCGTTTAGCTTCAGCGCTGGCCCGACTCTCTTCAGAAATCAGCCTTTGCTGCTCAGACGCTTCATAATGAGCCGCTGCCTGGAGAAATTGCTGGGCTGCCAAACCCCGTTGGATTTCTGCTTGCTGCCTTTGCTGCTCGGCGGCCTGTCTTTGTTCCTCTGCCACTTGACGCTGTATTTCAGAATTGCGCCCAGTTTCAGAACTTTGAGAAATACTAGGTTGATGAGTGATCACAGTGAGGCTCCTTGAGTAACGAGCAAACCTCTCTCTGGGGTAGATACAGCTTTGCTAAGCGAAACGGTTGGGGAAGAACCATTGTTGTCCTCCGGTAAAACTAGATGGTGCTGGGCATCTACTTTTAGCTTCTTTTGCTGCTGAAATTGTCTGAGCAAGCGAGTAATGGTCACTCTAGTGGTGCCACAGGCGATCGCCAAGTCTTCATGGGTCAGACGCACACTCAATCGCGTGCCTCCCTCAGCAGGCTGTCCCACTTCCTGCTTTAACAACTGCAACAAAGTGTATAGGCGATCGCTGACTCGGAGTTGCCCGTAAACCGTTAGCAGCAGCTCAGTTTGCTTGAGCCGTTGACTGATTTGCGGCAAAAGTCGTTGCTGTAGCTCCAAGGAAGTTGTGAGATCGGTTAGGGGAATACACCATAGCTGAGTATCGGCCAAGGCAGTCGCTTCGTAGAGCGTAAGCGCAGTGAGGCTAGGGCCAAAAGGCGCTGAAGCCCCAGCTATACCAACCAATATTTCTTGGCCTGTCTGCGAAAAAGTGGTCAACTTCACCAAGCCTGAGCGCACTTGCCAAATTTCTTGCAGGCTTAAAGGAATTGTTTCTCCCTTGTGATAAGTCCGCAACGGATAGCTCAGATTGGGGCATTGGTCAGACTGATGATCGCTGAGGTAGCGCACTAGCCAACGCAGCGTGGGTGCTTGGCTAGAGTCCTGATGGCTCACTTCAACCAAAATGCTGGCATTAAAAGCAACCCCTTGATACGGCTGCAATTGCACCCGCCACTCATGCTTCCAAGATCTTTGCTGGAGCCGCTGTAGCTCAGTTTGGAACTGTGGCCGCGCTTCTGGAGACACAAAGGCCGTGAGCAAACGACCTGTGAGAGCAGCAGGTGGCAAGTTCAACAATTTGGTGGCCGCTTGGTTGGCTTGCTGCACCACCCCAGCGGCATCTGTGATCAAACAGGCATCAGGGATGAAGTCCAACAATTCCTGATAGCGTTGGCGTTCGGTTGCAGCGCTCTGGTTCGCCAACAACAATTGCTGAGTCTGCTGATTCAGTAAATTGGCTGCTACCTGAAGTCGCTCAGAGGCAATGCCTAGTTCTTTCAGAGCGGAGGGCAACAGAGCGGGCGATAAGGTAGAAGAGGTGCCGATACCTTGATACAAATCGCTTAAGCGATTGGACATCGCTGCGACCTGTTGAGAAAAGGTGGTTGCGTTCATGTTGTAGGCACCATTCGGGGAGATTTAGTCAGGTCAGCAACCGTGGCAATTAATTCGTCAAGATCAACAGGTTTAGCTAAATGCTTGCAAAAGCCAGCGGCTAAGGCTCGAACTCGGTCGTCTTTGCGGCCATGCCCAGTCAGTGCGATCGCGGGGATTTGAACTTGGTGTCTACTCTCTAGGGCTTTTACTTGCTGCATCAGGGAATAGCCATCCTCACCGGGTAAAGCCAGTTCGCTGATCAGCAGATCCGGTTTGATATCTTGCAGAATTGCGATCGCTTCGCAGACCAAGGCTGCGGCAATCGTTCTGATGCCATAGGTTGCAAACAACACGCTCAGCAAATGTCTAGAATCGGGGTCATTATCAACCACTAGCACTTGTAACTCTTTCATCAACCTTGGATGGGGGATTGTCTCCATAGGTCTGGTCTTAGGGGAGGGAGCATAGCCAAACTCAGTAGATAGTGGGCACATGTGGTTCTGCTCAAAAGACGAAAGCAATTGGTTCGTTGTTTAGTTGTTTAAATGAATTAAGTAGATGAATTAAGTTTTTAAGCTTATAAAGAAGGTTTATTCAATGACTCGATTGAAGATCATCAGCAAGGCTCAAAACCTGCAATCTGAATAGTGCTCTTCTTTGAGTCTTCTTTGAAGATAAGGCAATGGCTGGGAAGATTCAGTACGATTTCGTACGTACAAACGGCTTGCTCGGTTTCTACATGAATCCTTAAGGATTGGAGAGGGCCAGCTATCAAATTGTTAGCACTACTCAGTGCGATCGCCTATGCCTCAACACGGCGCTGTCAACTTCGGCACTCTCAAGGCGCAGCAACTCGTTTAATGAAAAGTTTAATGACAAGCGCTGTTACCAGAGTCTGAGAAGCTTTTGCCAGCTTCAGAAATAAAGCGCCAATCGTAGCTGTTTGGGTGCAAGGTCAGCTTCAAGACGCCATAGGTCTCGGCATTTTGCACTTGGCTATTCGGTTGGATCTCATCCAACTCATAGTGGTTTTTACCCCCGGTTCCTACCACAAACTGACGGATACCGCGATCGGGGTCTAGCTTGCCTTGCGGAGTTTGGGGAGCAAAACGCTCATAGTGATGGTCATGCCCTGCCAAGACAACATCTACGCCCGCATCGTAAAGCGTTTGCCAAAAAGCCTGAGTGTTGGGGTTGTTGCCATGATGCCCCGAAGAGAAGCGGGGGTGATGCCAATAAGCTAAAGTGCATTTCCTGGGGTGCGCTGCCAAGTCTGCTTTGAGCCATCGCTCTTGGGGCGATCCTGCGCCACAGCCCCCGACTTCAGAGCAATTGGAGTTGAGCGCAATCACACGCCACTGTCCAATGTCGTAACTGTAATAACCCCGCTGCGGATCGCCTGCGGCTGCCCCAAAGTAGCGATAGTAACTGGCAGCACCCGGATCTTCATATTCGTGATTGCCTACCACGGGCCGAGTAATCGATTTGAGCTGACCCCAGCTAGGAGCATAGGATTTTTGAAAGGCTTCGGCACTGCCTACCTCGTATTGCAAATCACCGAGGGGCAAAACAGCGGCTAAATTTTCGTTGAGCAAAAGCTGGGCTGTTGCCTGCATCCGGCAAGCTGTGGCGGTTCCTCGTCCCGCGTTAAAGTTAGGACTTTTGGGATCGCAAGCGATGTCCCCCGCTGCCGCGATCGCTGGAGCAGTTCCTGTCTCTCTAGTTCCTGTCTCTCTATTAGATTGCGTAGATTGTGTAGATTGTGTCTGCTTCACCTGATTGGCAACCCAATAACTTCCCGATGCCAATCCCACAACTAGAAGCAACACTACAACTGGACGCATAGATTCCCTATTTCACTTGAGCGGAGAAGGCATAATCGTAGCCTTTGAAGTTTGAGTCTAGCTCCAAGGTGTACTCTCCGGTAGCGGGAAGTTCACCAGTCCAGTTTTGACGATTTTCATCATAATTCTCGGAAATCAAAGGCTGGCCTGCAGGAGTCAAGATGTTAGGGAAGACATCTTTTTGATTCGTAACGGTTAGGGTTTGGCCTTGATTCGCCCGCAATACATACTTGTGGCTACCAGTGCCGACAAAGCGATCGGCGATCGCTACCGTTCCACCCGATTGAGGAAGCGCAATCCGGGCTGTCTTTTGGTTGCAGTTGCTCTCAGTCCGATTTTTGGCGACCCAACCTTCAACTTCATTGCCATCCGTTGATCTGATCTGAAACCAACCATCTTTTTCAGCTACTACCGAAACCCAAGCGCCATTCCTCAGGGTGCCGACCACGTTATCAGATTGAACTTCTGGGCCAGAACGAATATTGAGAGGTGGATTGGGATCAGCCGCGATCGCCTGAGTTACGACACAATTTTCCACCCGTACGGCTGGCTCACTGTCCTGAGCATTGTTAACGGGAGAAGATTTGAGAGGTTGCGCCGTCGAGGGAGGAGCGGCTGCGGGACTAGAGCCTCGAGTAGTAGGGGTTGTGGGGTTTGCGGGGGTGGTGGGGCTGGGGCTCACTGCTGTTGAGTCCAGGTTGGAGGCTGGGGCGCAGGCAACACAGACCAAGGACACCAGTGTGAGCAAACCAGTTCCAAGCATTCTGTGAAATTGAGGAGACATATGAATGAAATCCGTAGAGGGGTTGGTTGGAGGAATTGAGAGCAAGGTTCTACAGAGTCTCAGAGCCAGAATTCAACCCACTGATGAAGCTCAGTCAAGTTGGACCGAAAAAGCATAATCATAAGGTTGCGATCGAGAATCGAGCTTGAGCTTGTAGGTGCCACTGAGCGGTAGTTTGCCTGTCCAGCGTGTGGGCCGATTGCTTGTCTCACCCAGCAAGGTACCGTTTGGGGCCATGATGATGGGTAAAGGGCCTAAGCCGCCAGTATCAATTGTGAGAGTTTGCCCTTGAACTGCGCTCAGCAGGTATTGGTGGACTCCCGAACTAGCAAAGCGGCCAGCCACCGTAGTAGGACGGTTATTGTCAGGCAGGGTAATCAACTTGGTTTTGTTGTCGTAGTTTCCACTCGCGTGGCCCTGCTGCTCAATGGTGGCCTTTACCACTGGTGTTAACTTCTCTTTCCAGAAGCGAATCTCCGGAAACCCATTTACTTGGCTCAGGACATCTTGCCACCGCTGCTCTTGGAAAGCTTGTTGCGCGGCTTGAAAGCGAGTTTTTGCCTGTTGCCAATCTTGTTGCCACTGGGCGATCGCTAGCTGAGCTTCGGCATAGGCAAGGCTATCTTTGGACACCGCTTTGGCTAAAGCCATTGCCACCTCCAAATTACCTGCTTGGTATTGCTCGGTGGCGGTCGCGAGCAAAGTAGGGCCAGCATCTACAGGCTGACTAGAGCTAGCAGGAGCCGAGGTAGATCCGCGAGCAGGAACACCATTAGCTGTAGGGCAACTCGTGAGAGTCCGAGTTTTGTAAACCCAACCTGCAATCGGAGTCTTGACTTGAAACCACTCGTCTTGTTCTAGCACCACAGAGAGGCGGGTACCATTGGCGAGCTGACCCACCACATTGCCTGAGGCGACAACTGGGCTAGAGCGCACATTCAACGGTGGCATCGGATCGCTGACTAAGGTGATGCAACTTTGCGACTGAATCACTTTTGCAGATGCCCTTTCGGATATCCCAACTGATGGCCCCGTAGAATTAGCGCTGGGGTTTTCGGCAGGAATCGAGTTCTGATGCACCACGTAACTGAGTCCTGCTACGGTTGCGATCGCCGCTATCCCGGAGCCCACCAAAAGGGGAAGCTTCAGTTTCATAACTTCAAATGCTGTTGTGATACACCCAATCCGATTTTCTCAAAGAAGTGCGATCGCCCTCGTAGAATAAAGTAATGGCACCTCCGACTCGAAAACAATTTGGTCAGCATTGGTTGCGGAGCGAAAAAGCCCTCAATCAAATCATTAAGGCTGCGGCTCTATCCCCAAGCGATCGCGTGCTGGAAATTGGCCCTGGCACAGGCATTTTAACGCGGCAATTACTACAACAAGCCCAGTCAGTTGTGGCGGTAGAAATTGACCGAGATTTATGTGCGCTATTAGCCAAGAAATTAGGCTCAACAGCCAACTTTTTACTGCTCCAAGGCGATTTTTTAACTCTTGACTTAGAGGCTCATTTAGCAGCTTTTCCCCAGTTTCAAGCTCCTAAAAAAGTCGTTGCCAATATTCCCTATTACATTACTGGCCCCATTCTAGAAAAGCTGTTAGGCAATATCGCTGAGCCTGCTGCCTCGCCTCTAGAGTCAATTGTGTTGTTGGTGCAAAAAGAAATTGCCGATCGCCTGTGCGCCAAACCCGGTTCTAGAACTTATGGCGCTTTGTCGGTGCGAGTGCAGTATTTAGCCGCGTGCGACTTCATTTGTGATGTCCCTGCCAAAGCATTTGAGCCGCCACCCAAGGTAGATTCGGCTGTGGTGCGCTTGCGCCCCCGACCCACAGAACCACCTGCCCAAGACCCCAAGCAACTCGCTAGTTTGGTCACAATGGGCTTTGCTACAAAGCGCAAGATGTTGCGAAATAATTTAAAAAGTGTAGTCGATCGCGATCGCCTGACTCAATTGCTGGAACAATTAAACGTGAACCCGCAAGCTCGCGCTGAAGATGTGAGCGTAGCTGAATGGGTGGCTTTAAGTAATTTGTTGACACCCGCATGCGCTCCTACTCCTTAACTGCCGCAGCCAAAATCAATCTGCACCTAGAAATCATTGGCGATCGCCCAGATGGGTTCCATGAGTTGGCGATGGTGCTCCAAAGCGTTGACCTCTGCGATCGCATTGATTTGCGCCCACTTTCTACCGACCACATCCGAGTGCATTGCAACCATCCAGAAGTTCCTGTCGATCAGCGAAATTTAGCTTACAAAGCCGCAGCGCTGATGGCCGCAGAATTTCCTGACACCTTTGCTCAGTATGGTGGCGTAGAAATCAATATTCATAAACAAATTCCGGTCGGGGCTGGCTTGGCAGGGGGTTCAACCAATGCAGCAGCAGTGCTGGTCGGCTTAGACCTGATGTGGCAACTGGGCCTTACCCAGTCAGAACTACAAGAACTGGGAGCTCGCTTAGGCTCAGATGTGCCCTTTTGCATTGTCGGCGGCACCATGCTAGCGACAGGCCGTGGCGAAGAACTCGCGCCTCTACCAGACCTAAACCAGCTCCATGTAGTTCTGGCTAAGTACCGCAGCCTCTCGGTCTCTACCGCTTGGGCTTACCAAACCTTTCGGCAGCAGTTTGGCCACACTTACGTGTCTAACACTCAGGAGCTAGAAACTCGAAGACAGCGGGTGCACTCAGGCCCGATGGTAGCGGCGATCGCTCATCGCAACAGCACTGAGATTGGTCAACGCCTCTACAACGACCTAGAGCGGGTGGTGTTGCCAGCATATCCCCAAGTGTTGCGTTTACGAGAACAGTTTCAGCAGCAAGGTGTACTCGGTACGATGATGTCTGGTTCTGGCCCTACGGTTTTCGTGCTGATCGAATCATCCGCCCAAGCCGAACAAGTGCGAGATCGAGTAAAAGCGGCGATCGCAGACCCAGATCTAGAACTTTGGACAGCTCCACTCACCAACACCAGCATTCGGATTGCCTCTTCCCGCCCAGTTTAATTCGCCTGTCCCCTTTCTACAGGAAAAATTATGGCTAACCTCACGCCTCCTCCTAAGTCCAACTCAGATGCAGAAGCTCAAGCCCTTCCTGGCCCCTTCCGTTGTTTGAGCGGTGCTTTGATTGCAGGTAGCCTTGCCTTTGCTGGCTACAAACTCACGATGTCGATCGCTGCCACCTTTGCAGCCAAACCCATTCACTCCGATAGCACTGTCGTGCTCAATATTGCTTCCGCCGTCCGAACCCTAGTGGTTGGAATCGTAGCTTTAGGTGCAGGCGTATTTGGCTTCGCGGCTTTGGGTCTTTTGGCATTGGGTGTGCAAGTCACGCTCCAACGATTCAGCCAACCTCATCCTCCCGCCGATCCTTCCTAGGGGACGCAGGAGAACTCGCTGAACACGCACAAGCGCTCTCTACCGCTGGGATCATCTGTCTGAGGCCATTCCCAAGTTTTCTGTCCTGCTTCACTAGCTAATCTTCTGATTTTTTTGTAATTCTTATCATTCCCTAAACTTTTCCCCACTTTTTCCACAAGCTTTCCACAGAAACAGCCTAGGTTTTCCACAGGTTAGTCAGAGTTTTCCACAGGCAAAATGAGCGAGATCCCACCTTTGCGCCGATTTGGGGATTTTTCAGTTAAACCCATCCAGAAATGAGAGTGGCTGGATTTTTGTAAAGGAAAGTAACGAGAATGACCCCTAAACACTGATTCTCTGGTAAATCTTTTTTTTATCTGAAGGCGATCGCAACATTTCGAAGCATTGACAACCCTCCCCCCTAATAGCGCAAAATGATGCGACCCACTTAAATGCAACGCGGAGTTCCGATGATCGTAGTTGGAGCCCGTAGCCGTTGCTGAGCGCGCTAGCTTAACCTGACAGCTGATGTTTTCCCATCAGATTGTGGGTGAAAGGTGTTACCGCAGGCTAGATCGGCGCTACTTTTTGCTGTAACCCTTTTGCTGTCATCCAAGCGCTAAGCCGAATTCTATCCAGTTCACCTTGGTTCACGAGTAGAGGTTCTAATGAACGCAACCGTCAGCATCCTGGCAGAAATTCCTGAAGCCCTTCACGAATCTCTTTCCTACTACCTTGAATCCCATCCGGATTGGGATCAAGACCGTGTCTTTGCGGCAGCATTGTCGCTGTTTTTACTTCAAAACGGAGATGGCGATCGCCGAGCCGCCCGTGTGTATCTTGATACTTTATTTAAACATCCTGTTTAAGCCTCTCTAGAAAGTTCCCACTTCAGCCCCGCTCGGCTGAATTTGGGTTAAGCTTGATGCACTTACTTCAAAAATTCAATCGTTAAGTTCAAGACCGCTATTTCAAGACCACTATTGAATATCCAGCCTGGGTGTAGCTTCCCTGCTCAGCCGAATATAGGCTCTCGCTGCGTTAAGGTAGAGCCTAGGATTGAAAGCATCAACCACTCACCACATTTAAGGCAATGCTGCTCAGGCTGGAGCGGCTTTATTTCATCACGACTTTGACTAGTTTCAGGCTTTGCTCTACCCGTTTCCTAGCCCTCACTTCAGTTAGATGGGCTTAATATAATCGTTTCCTAACTTTTTCCTGACTTGGGAACGATTCGGGGTTCAATCGCATCCCGATGACCAAGTTTAAACTTGGCTATAGTAGACAAACTGACCTTAATTTACCAGGCGCATATGGCGGTTAATCCTGCTCCGGTTGCTGTTTCTAGGCCAGCAGCGCAGAACATGCCAGCCCTCAGACGGGTCTTGGCAACAATTCGTGCCGATAGCTGTCCTCGCTCTTTCAATTTCCACATGCACACGGTTCATTCCGATGGTCAATTGCAACCGGAAGACTTGATTGAACAGGCGATCGCGATCGGTCTGAAAGGCTTAGCGATCACCGATCACCACAGTGTCAGCGGCTACCGAGCAGCTCAGCAATACTTAGATGACTGGAAGTGGCGCTCGAGCTCTGTCAGAGGCGCTAGCACTAATGCTTGCCAATCAGTGCCTTACCTATGGACAGGCGTGGAAATCAACGCGAATCTTTTAGGGATCGAAGTTCACATTCTGGGCTATGCCTTTGATCCCACCCACCCCTGCTTGCAGCCTTATCTGCAACACCGAGCGGTTCAGGGTAATGCTTATCAGGCAGCGAATGCCATCGGTGCAATTCAGAAGGCTGGGGGTTTAGCAGTGTTGGCCCACCCCGCTCGCTATCGGCGATCGCCCGTAGAGTTGATTCAAGCGGCGGTTCACTTAGGGATCGATGGCGTGGAAGCTTACTATGCCTACAACAACCCCAATCCTTGGAAACCAAGTCCTGACCAAACACAGCAAGTTCAGACGTTAGCTGACAGCTACAAGCTGCTGAGAACCTGTGGCACAGATACTCACGGTTTGAACTTATTACAGCGCTTGTAGCTACAGCCTAATATCCAACTTAGTTGTTTCAAATTTGAACCAGAGATAGCGATGAAAGAGGCTACCTCTCAGTTTCTCTTGCAGTTTTATTATTGAGCCGTTAGAGGATAGAGATTAAGAAGAGTAAACCTCTCTTATCTGAGGGCTCCGCTTTGAAGGGTCATGAGTCCAACAATGCCAAGGCTGCTAACTACTAAAAGCAGTCCCATTCCGAATGATTGGCCTAAATGCTTAGAGGATTTCATGGCGGTCTCCACATCTAAGGAATTTTACTGAGAATATCAGCCCTTCTCAGATTGAGACATAAGATGACGAAAACTTAATCTAAATCCATCTAAGTTAAAAATAATCTAGGCTCCAGCTCATTAGTTGCTGAAGATTTGTAACGACGCTGAAAGCAACAGCATTCAACTCGCTGTCATTTTGTCAAGCCATGCTCAAGGGCGTACCGTACCAGTTCAGTACGGCTGTTGGTTCCAGTTTTGCTGAATAAGCGACTGACATACTTTTCTACGTTCCGCACACTAGTGTCGAGGCGACGAGCAATTTCTTTATTCATCAAGCCTTCGGAGACAAGGTCAAGCACGCTCTGCTCGCGTGGAGTAAAATCAATCGGAATCGACGCTGGCGTGGTTGAAATCCCATTGCGCTGCGTCAAGAGGGCTTTAATCTCAGCAATCTGACGAGCCATATCCGCAATATCTGGAGTGTCTCCATCCTCGGTGCCTGTTCTAGAAGTTCGTCGCTCTAACAGATTCTCCACGATCGCAACTAGTTCATCTGGGTCAAAAGGTTTGGGCAGATAAGCATCACAACCCGCTTGGTATCCCTGAATGCGATCGCTAGTCATGCCTCTAGCTGTTAAGAACACCACGGGCAGCGTTTTAAAGCGTGGATCTTCCCGCATTTGTTTGAGAAACTGGTAGCCGTCTACTTGCGGCATCATCACATCAGAAATCACTAGGTCAGGTAGCCTTTGCTGTAAAAGTTGCCAGCCTTCGTGAGCATTACCCGCAACATCTACAGCAAAACCGCTGTCTTCCAAATAAGCCTGCACTGCCTCGCGCAAACCTGGTTCATCATCTACCAACAGCACCTGTCCCGCCATCAATTTTTACCTATCTATCTAGCCCTTATTATTGTCTAAGCAGTTACCACTAAAAGTCTCTATCGGGGGCAAGAAATCTGCCATTTTAGCGACTTTAGGTAACAGCTTACGCACTGAATCGATGGGTTTAGCCTCATTCAATTCGTCTAAAAATTGCTATAACCAATCATCAAATTATCTCTAAATAACAATCGATTTAGAGAGATTGAACTGTACTTGAATTATAGGCTACTCAGTAGTGGAAGCTCAGTCTAAACCAAGCTTTAGCTCCATCTGCACTGGAACTAGCCTTTGAATTCAACTGAGATCTCTTTATAAAAAAAACTAGTATTTCGTTCAGCGACCAGACCTTCTGCTTCCATAATTTCTTTAAAGCTGTTCTAAGGTGCAACACGAATGCTCAAAGTTCTTCAAGCCCCCACAGCTCCGGTGCTAGTTAAGCAGAAATTCTCTATAGTAGGGACGACCTCTGCCGAAAATGCTGGCAAAGTCATTGCTTTAACCATTGATGACCAAATCAAAACTTCTGGGCCAGCCGTGGGACAAGATGGAGCTTGGCGGGTGGAGTTCGTGTTTTTACAACCCGGTAACCGTCAGCTAGAAGTGGCGATCGCAAATGAAAGCGTTGATGTGCCGATCGAAGTGGTAGCAGAGGCTCCAAAAGCTATCGTCTCGTCTCGCCTGCGCTTTGCTCCCCTGCCTAAAAACGTTCGTGCAGAAGCAGCGTTTATTCTGAGCGGCTTTGCAGATGCTTACCAAGATGGGGATCAGTTAATTCTTAGAGCTGACAAAACCATTGAGCTGGCTCGTCCCCGAGTCCAAGCAGGGCGATGGCAAGCAAGTCTGCTATTGCATGGGTCTGGCAAGCGCCTGATTGAGATTATTGGCTCCGACCAAGACCGAGCCCAAACCACTTTAGAGGTTCAGCCTGCGGAGTTACAAGTTCAGCCGCGCAGCATTTGGACCAACAAACCAACTCCTTCTGACGTAGCCAACCTGCAACCCCAACGGATTACAATTCATCACACTTTCATCAGTCCGACTTTGTCGCCCAGTGCTAGCCAGACCGCAGAAATTCAGCGGATGCGGCAACTCTGGCAAGGCCATGTCGGCGGTAATGGCTGGAGCGATATTGGCTATCATTACGTGATCATGCCGAGTGGCAGAATTTATGAAGCTCGCTTTGAGCGCAAACGGGGGGCTCACGATGTGATTAATGATGGGCTGGGAGTCGCCTTTGATGGAGTTTACAGCAGCGCTACCATCACGCCTGCGCAATTTCAATCGGCTGTGGCTCTTTGCACTACATTGTGCAAGCGCTATGGCATTAATGACCCGGTGAAACTTGTCCCAACCCCTACCGATGCCTTTGGGATTCGCCAACTTCCCCGGATTTGTGCCCATCGCGATCGCGTTCAAACGGAGTGCCCCGGCTCTGGAGCAGGTCGCACAGTTAGGCTAGAAGAAATTCGTCAAGCTGTCAGACAACGGCTTTAGTGTTCAGGCAAGCACGCCTGGATTTGTAAACTTCAACAGCACTTTACCTAATTGATAGCAGTAAAACCATGCCAAAAGTGGTGATTGGAGTCATGGGGCCTGGAGCTACTGCAACTGCGACAGACCTACAAAATGCCTACGCAGTAGGTCAACTGATTGCTGCCGAAGGCTGGGTTTTGCTGACGGGAGGACGGAACAGTGGCGTGATGCATGCCGCTAGCCAAGGTGCCAAACAAGCAGGCGGACTCACAATAGGAATTTTGCCCGCTGCTGACAAGACCGCCCTATCAGATGCGATCGATATCGCAGTTTTGACAGATATGGGCAGCGCCCGCAACAACATCAATGTTCTCTCTAGCGAAGTTGTAATTGCCTGCGGTATGGGTGCGGGTACGGCCTCAGAAATTGCCCTGACGATCAAGGCTCAGAAGAAAGTCATTTTGCTAAACGATAACGACCCTAGCCAAACTTTTTTTCGGGAGCTAGCGCCTGAGGCTGTATTTGTCGTGGATCAACCAGCAGCGGCGATAGAAATAGTCAAGGCAGTGGTCTGCGATCGCCCAGTCTTCAACTAATATCCATCTCCCCCATTCGTGGCAAATATTTCTCTCTTGGAAATCTAGTTCTTAACCCTGGGGTGAATGTTAGAGGACGCTCACAAGCCTATTGTGAAAAGAGTGCTCGATGCGGGCAAGCTAGATTTTAGGCACGAAACACCGAACTATACGGCTGGGGTAATTGTTGTGGCGGACAATACAAGCATCAACACCAATAAGGACAAGTTCTTCTATCCAACTGGACGGTATTACGGTGAGTTCACACCCGAATATTTGGCCTTTAATGCTAACTTGCAAGAGTTTACCCAGCGAGTCTCTATCATTTGTGGCTTAGAGGCAGGCGGCAAAATTTCTCCTCAAGACGCTTATGAAGAAATTCGGGCCTTGTGGCACCAGCTCAAAGCCTCCAAGCAAAATTTGCTAGATCAGCAGCGTCCGCCTCAGGTTGACCCACCCCTAGAAAATTGAACGGCTACTGTTTTTACTCACACCCAAACAGTTAACCAAAATATTGAGTCACAATTTGCAAGATTCGCTCAGCCGCTCGCCCATCGCCAAACGGGTTAACCGCCGTTGCCATCGCTTCATAAGCGGTAGGGTTGCTGAGGAGGTTAGATGCTGTGCTCACCACATTAGAGGGTCGTGTCCCAACTAACTTGGCAGTACCAGCCGCGATCGCTTCAGGTCGTTCTGTGGTTTCCCGCAACACCAACACAGGCTTGCCCAGGCTTGGAGCTTCTTCTTGTAGCCCGCCGGAGTCCGTAAGCAGCAAATGACAGCGTTGGATCGCCCCAACCAAATCAGCATAATCTAGAGGTTCAGTCAGAAAGGCTCTAGGATGCTGGCCTAGAAGTGCTTGCAAGGGTTCTCGTACCGTTGGATTGCGGTGGAGCGGTAGCAGTAAAGCGGTATCAGGGAATTTATCGAGAATTTGGAGAAAGCTTTGACCAATATCTTGCAAAGGCTCACCCCAGTTTTCCCGACGATGTACGGTGGCTAGAAGAACTCGATGTTGCTGCCAATCTAAACCAGGAATATTACAGATAGGGCGTTGGGCTGCCACAGATAGCAAAGCATCAATCACCGTATTACCTGTTTGGTGAACTTCGCCTACCACGCCAGAGCGCTGCAAATGCTCCACAGCTAAACTGGTCGGGGCAAAATGAAGCTGAGTCAGTTGCGAAATCAGCCGCCGATTCGCTTCCTCTGGGTAAGGGTTGTAGAGGTCGTCTGTTCGCAAACCCGCTTCGACATGACCCACCGGAATTTTTTGGTAAAACGCGGCGATCGCAGCAGCAAATGCTGTGGTGGTATCTCCTTGCACTAAAACAATCTGCGGATCAATCTCCTTAAATAGACGCTCTAACCCTTGCAAACTGCGGCAAGTGATATCAGTCAGGGTTTGCTGAGGCTGCATAATCGCCAAGTCTTGATCGGCTTGCAGGTCAAACAGTTGCATGACCTGGGCAACCATTTCTCGATGTTGACCCGTCAAAACTACATGCGTGTCAAAAAGGTCGGAACGCCGAAACTGTTGAATCACGGGGGCCATTTTGATGGCTTCCGGGCGGGTGCCTAACGTCACGCAAACTCGAATGGGAAATTGCTGCATTGAACTGAATCGCTCTTAAATCACAACTCACGCAAAGGCTTTTCCTAGGCTAATTGCCTCTGCCAACCCTGCCTCACTTCATAACACTTATACCCGATACCTGGCTCTCCTATACCTGTCCATTGATGCTTCGCCGAGGCATAGGACATGGCAATTTCAATCGCTTTGATACTTTGACAAAGTTACGGGGGAACCCTGAGGCAAGATGGAAGTCAATCAAATGCTTTCGACCAAAATCTTTGGCTTAGGTATATACGTTAGAAAAGTTTTGCAGTTACTCTATGGAATGATAGGTAGTTGCGTATCCTGACAAAAAAGTCAAGCCTTTCATCTAGGAAGTTAAGGCAGTCGGGAATTTGAAGCTTTTCCCAGTCAAATCTGCATCGGCTTGACAGACTTCTACGGGTTGTTTGCATCTCAGCGTTCTTGTAGAGAAGTAGTATATGACAGAATCACAGCGCCCACCCACCTCGCCGCCCCCCGCCCCTGGTCCCCGCGTTCCTCCACCGCCTCCACCCCCCATGCGGTCTGCTGCCACTGCTGTACCTACAGGAGCTACTCAGCAAATGCCTCCGCAGACGATGCCTATGCCAGCCGCTACGGCAGTTCAAAACCCTGCGCCCCCTCCAATGGCACCTCCTCCAGGGCCTCCTGCTGGGGTTCCTGCTGGACACCGTCCTGGCGCACCACCGAGTGCTCCAAACGCAGCTCGCAAAACCAATACTGGCGCACCTACTCTAGAGCAGTTGGTTCGGGAAGCGTTTGACAAAGGCTTTTCTGATGTTCACTTAGGCGTAGGTGAAATACCTCGATTCCGGAACCGAGGAGAAATTGATACTACCAACTACCCTGTAACCGATGAAGCAACCTTTATGGGGTGGTTGCGAGAGATTTTGTCGGATGAAGAAATTCGGCGCTTTCAGGACACTCTAGATTTTGACGGTGCTTCCCAGTACGAATTTGCCCGTATCCGGATCAATATTTTTGATTCCCTACACGGCCCTGCAATGGTACTGCGACTCATTCCAGTCAAGATCTTGACGATGGAAGAACTCAGTCTGCCTCCGGTCTTCCGCGATTTGTGCCATTACCACAAAGGCTTGATCTTGGTGACAGGGCCAACGGGTTCGGGTAAGTCCACCACGATGGCGGCGATGATCGACTACATCAATAAGGAGATGCCCAAAAACATCATCTCCATTGAGGACCCGATTGAATTCGTTCACACAAGTCGGCGATCGCTGATCAAGCAGCGGGAAGTAGGAATTAACACCCTCAAGTTTGATAACGCCTTGAAAGCCTCTTTGCGGGAAGACCCAGACATCATCCTGATTGGGGAGATGCGCGATCGCGAGACAGTGAACACGGCACTCAAGGCGGCACAAACAGGTCACTTAGTGTTTGGTACCTTGCACACCAACAGCGCCGTGAAAACGATTGAGCGGATTTTGAACCTCTATAACCCAGAGGAGCAAGGCCCCATGCGGATTCAGGTGGCAGAATCTCTCATCGGTGTTATTGCCCAGGGTCTGGTGCGGACGACCGACGGCAAACGGGCTGCGATTCACGAAATCATGATCAACACTGACGCTATCCGTGACTACATTAAGCGGGGCGAAGTGGACGAAGTCGAGGCGATCATTCCGAAATGTACCTTTGACGGTATGTGTACGATGAACCAGTCTCTGTACAAACTGTATGAGGCAGGTCGGATTACCGAGGAAACCGCACTAGAGGCGTCGCCTAAGGCAAATGAAATGGCTATGACCCTGAGAGGCCGTATCTAGCAAGCGCCAGCTAACTCAGCAATAAGGGTTAGACCTTTTTTCCTAGCTTCACCTGTGAAGCCTTAAACAGAAAACAGACTGTTTAAGCGAGTTATTTACTTCAAGCAACTGCTTTCACCTAGAAAGTGGTTGCTTTTTTATGTGCCAGTTAACCGCAGCACCAGATTAAATCCTTACAATCTTCATATGATCTCCTCAACCGTAAATATCTCTTGAATCAAGTTCGCTCTGCCCCACCACAACTATTCAAAGGCATTGCCTTATTTACGCCTAAGGGGGATTTGATCTATTGCATAGACCCAAGTAAGCAAAAGCGTTGGCATTTACATTTGTGCGTGGCTTTGCAAGAAATTTTGGGTTTGTCGGAGCCTCCTCATTTTCTGGTTCCTTGTTATACAGCTACCATCGATCGCTGGCTAGACCCACAGACCCAGCAGGTACGAGTTGTTGCCGAGGCTTACCCTCCGGTTTTACGTCATCAAACCTTACTCAATGCTTTATTTGAGACGAAGCACTTAGTTTGGCAGCCAGTTCCTATCACAAATGGCTTGTGTGAGCCAGTCGTTCTGGCAATGCATCGCCGTCAATTTCCCCAGCTCTGGGAATCTCATGAATTGATTGTGCGCTTTGACCAAAACTTTTCTCGTTGGGATAATGCTGTTCCTGGGCGATCGCTTGATCTAAACAAGACAACCCCTCCCCCTGAGCGAACAGCACAAGGCTACGTGCTGCGGCTATTTGTGTCTGGGCATAGCGCCGCCACCGAACGCACCTTGCAAACTCTGCATGAACTCTTAGAAAATTCGCTGCACCATCCTTATACACTCAAAGTCATTGACATTTTGAAGCATCCAGAGCAAGCCGAGACAGATCAAGTTTCTGCGACACCAACCCTAGTCAGAGTTTGGCCCCACCCAGTTCGACGCATCGTGGGTGAACTCAATAATGTCAACCGAATTCTTCAAGTGCTGGGGGCGTCAGAGCCTTAATAATGTGGAAAACAGAGTGTTGGGGCACACAGTCCTGGGAAAGCCAGCGTCGTTACCCTCAAAGTATCAAGGGCTATGCAGCGAATAGCATGGTTGTTAGTATCCGCCACATAGAGGCAGTTATCCCAAACGCTCAGACCAGAGGGTTCTGAAAAGGCACTGGTGATCCCTGGCCCATCTTGATGACCAGATTTCCCGTGGCCTAAACGGGTTTGGCAGAGCTGAGTGCTAAGGTCAATTTGCTTAATTTTGTGGTTGTAGGTATCCGCAACCCATAAATTTTCTTGAGCGTAGGCAATTCCTAAACAGTGCTGTAGCCGCACCTCTTCGCCGATGCCATCTACGTCACCAAAATCAAACAACTGACCGCTACCACAGACAGTCTTGACTTGATAGTTTGCTCCTAGACCAACTGCCCGGATAGAACTGCTCTCGCTATCTGCAATATAAAGCTCTTGCCCATCGGTCGTGATGCCACTGGGCTGAGCAAAAGCTGCTTGGGTTGGCTCTCCATCTACACCCGCTTCTGCACCAGTGCCCGCATAGGTTTGGATGAATTCAGTAGGCAGGTGCATGGCCCAGATTTGGTGTGAGCCTGCCATCGCGATGAAGAGGCGATCGCCCACCAACACCAAATCCCGAGGAGAATTTAACGGCGTTTCTAAAGCCAACCCTTGCTGAGGTCGAATTAAACGGTTTTGGATGCCTGTCCCAGCGATCGTCTCTACCCGTTGCTGTCTCAGGTCAACACGACGCAGGACATGGTTTTCGGTATCGGCTACATAGAGAATTGACTGGTCTGAATCCAGGCTCATTCCTTGGGGCGCAAAAAAGTTGGCTTCTGCAAAAGGGCCATCCACTAACCCAGGCTCTCCCGAACCGATGACATGTCGCACTTCACCCGTTAGCGTGGTCATGACCAGCCGATGATGTCCTGAGTCAGCCACAAATAACCAAACTTCTGAATCTACCTGACCAACTAAAACTTTGCCGGGAAAAGCAAAAGGGCTGCTCAGGGATTGCTGCTGCTTTTCGAGTATGAAACTCAGCTCTTTTAACTGCAGGGTTTCTTGAGTTTGAAAATTTTGTAATAGTTCATCCAGTAAAGCTTCTAGTCGATCGCGGCTGACTTCTCCGGTTAAAGAATGCCGCACATAGCCAGCAGGGTCGATGATGACTAAAGTGGGCCAAGCTCGAACCGCGTACTGCTGCCAAACCTCAAAATCGCTATCTACCAGCACTGGGTGAGCAATGTCATAGCGCAAAATTGCTTGGCGAATGCTGTCTAGCTCTTGCTCGTTGGTAAATTTAGCAGAGTGAATCCCAATTACGGTCAGGCTGTCTTTGTACTTCTGCTCTAGGTACTTGAGCGTGGGCAAAATATGGAGGCAGTTGATGCAGCCATAGGTCCAAAAGTCCAACAAAACAAACCGACCCCGGAGCGATCGCAGCGTCAAAGGATGAGCTGTGTTCAACCAAGGTCGGTCTTGAGGAAATTCTGGGGCTCTAACGCGGGACATGGCAATCTCCTAGCAACTAGCCCCAGGAATTTTAAGGCGCTTCTACAGGTTCTACCTCTAAATTATCAATTGCAGTGCCAGTGTTAGCTTCTACGTCATCAGCGGCATCTGTAGCTGCGGGTGAGCTAGGAGCCGCAAACTTTTCTCGCAATTGTTGTAAGCGGTCAGATGATTCCGGAGCCTGAATAATAGGCACTTCTTTAGGCGTAAGTGGAACTACAGGCGCTGGCTGCGGACGTTTGCGAATTGAGGAAGTTGTCTGCTTAGGTTGAGCTGGTTTTGGTTTCGGCACCACCACTTCCGGCAAGGTGGGAGTCACAATGGGCGCAGGCATAACCGGGGCAGGAGTCGCCTGATGCAGCCGTTCAAAGATGTCGCCGTACTTAGATTCCAGCGTTGGCTCTGGCGCTTCGGGTGCCGCTACAGACGGCTCTGGGCTAGGAGCGATCGCGGGTTCTGAGGATTCGATGCTAGGTGCTACTTCTGGAGCCTCGATCGCTGGGGGTGCAGCGGTTGGCACAGGAGAACTAGGTGCTGGCTTCTGGAAGCGATTAAAGAAACCACCAGGCTTGGCCGTTGCTTTAGGTTCTACGGGAGCAGGGACAACTTCAGGAATAGGGACAGGCTCCGTGACAGAACTTTCGGGTGCTGCCCAGTCTGTGGAAGGTGCAACCGGTTCTGGTGCGGGTGCCTCAATGACCTTAGGTAGGCTCGGAGCTACCGTTGGAGCGGGCGCGGCAGGAGCTAAACCACGAAAACGATTAAAGAACCCGCCTGATTTAGATTCAGTTGGTTGAGCTTTGGTTTTCTCCTCTAGAGAAGGCGTTGCAGATGGTGTTTCGGCTTCAACTGGCGTTGGCTCTGGCGTGGAGCTGGGAGCAGGCGATTGCAGATGGAAGAAACCTGTTGGTTTTTCAGCGTCAGGGCTTTCGGCCTGGGTCGGCTCCTCAGCAGCTTCCGGCGAAGGAATTGCCGCAGGAGTTGGCTCTGTGTCACTCCTTTCTGAGGCTGGAGTTTCCAGTAAGTCTGGCAAGGTAGGCGCAACACTAGGAGCTGGAATGACAGGGCTAGGTGCTGAACGGCGGAAGCGGTTGAAGAAACCACCTGGTTTTGGCTTTGCAGTTTCTAAAGGCTCTGTTGGGACTGCTGCGGGTGATTCTGTTTCCTCTTCGGTTATGGAGGAGGGAGCCGATTCCGTTTCCTCTAGAGAGGGCACGATCCCAGGTTCGGGCTGAATTTCTGGAAGAATTTCAGGCTCTGGAACCTCAATCACCTCTGGCTTGCTTCTGGGAACGAAGTTAGGCTTCGGAGTGGTGTAAATAGGAGCAGATGGCCCCCGGAAACGATTGAAGTAGCCACCTGGTTTGGGTGCTTCTGGTTGCTGAATTTGGGGTGGAGTTGAAACAGAAGGTTGGCTGGCCTTCGGTTCAGGCAGCGTTTCTGTAAAAGGTGCAGGCGTAAATTGCTCTTCTGGTTGCGCTTCTTCTAGTTGCTCCTCTTCTGGCTGCTCTGCTTCGGGTAGCACTTCTACCGCAGGGCTTGGCAAGGGCGCGATCGCTTCAGGTTCTGGAGTAATAGCTGGCGTTGTTTCTAGAGGCGCTGTTTGTCCCTTATAGTTCGGATCGACAATGCCACTCGCTTGTTCTGCGGTGATCTCTCCTCGAACTAGCTTAGACAGCGTATCTTGGCCGTTGAGGTCGTAAGTAATCAGCCGCACCGTGTTGTTAAAAGCATTCTCAATCGGCTTACCCTTCTCATCGAGCAACTCTAACTGCACCCAGTTTTTACCAGGCTGGAAACCTTTGAGGTAAAGGGGCTGCCAACGATCGAAGATAAAACTCTCGCCATTAATGGTGCAGCGAATCCGCCAGTCGGAAATATCATCATCGTCTTCTTCCTGGGCTACCAAATGTAAGGGCGCATTGGTGAGGTAAAAGTCGAGCATGATCGGCTCAGCCCCATAGTCCCCTTTAGGGCGGCTATAAGTAAGCAGCGGCTGTTCTAGGGCTGGCGTATTTTCTTGGGTCTTAGTAAAGACATGAAAAGTAGTCTGGGCGTAGGCTCCTTCATTCTTGAAGCTTTCATGCCAAGGCCGAGAAGCAAAGACTCGTAGCGTATGGGTTCCAGGTGCTACATCTTTCAAGACCAAAGGTTGGTCAGCATTGTAAACAGCCTCATAAGGCTCATTGTCTAAAATCACATGTAAATGTGGCCCTAGACCCAATTGAGCATTTTTGAACAGAGGTAAATCTGTGACTTGGAACCGCACCGATACGGTGTTGTCTTGCAGCACCTCACTCGGACGAGGACTCAGAATCGAGACTTGAGGCTGATATTTTTCTAAGCTTTGCCGCAGTGTTTGAATGACTTCCGGCGGAGAAACTTCTGAGACTTTGCCTGCTTTCCCGACAAGTTGAGGAGATCCAGCGGGACCAGGGAGTCGCGCTTCGGAGCGATCGCCACAGCTGACTAGGCCCACCACCAAACTGACTGCTACTAGGAAGGAAACGAAACCTTTAGCAGCACACCGCCAATTCATCACAAACACGCAGCAATACTCCTAAGCGATCGACATCAAAAATCTTTACGCAAATCGTTCCGGAGGAACTAAGCGAAAAAGGCTTTAACTCCCCGATTGCACCTCAGTTGAGTATGAGTCATTACGGAGTTACAGCACGATACTACTCTAAGGCTTAAAGACTATATTCCCAGGTCTTGGCCTTGGAAAGAAGCCAGTTTTCTTGCTTTTCAGCCATTTTCGCAGACTTTGAGAGCAACCTCAGTCTAGGGGCTGACCTGCCAAAGGAGTCTTCAGAAGCACTCACTTTTTTACACTTCATGGCGCTGTGTGAACTTATGCAAATCTCCTTGACATTTTACCCAGCATCACAAAACGCCAAGCTCAGACCTACTCCTGCTTTAGACAACTTGAATTATTGTTAACTGCTTCGTAAACCCAAGGTAAGGCAAGCCTATAATTCACCTTGAAGCTCCCCTCAGGCACTCCGCATCATATTTTCAACCTCTCGCGGGATGAAATGAAGCGATTGCATTCTTTTCTGAATTCCCAAATTCAGATGGGGTTACAAAGCTTAGTTCAGGTCTCATAAACCTGGATTCAGCATTTGTAACGGTTCAGAAAAGGGCTCTAGGTGAATTCAAAACACCTCTGAGGGTGGGAGATTCCTCGTTCCTTGTCTAAAGAGAGGAGAGTCTCAATGGCAGTTAGTCCACAGGAGCGAGAGGCTAAAGCAAGGGTGGTCGTTGACAAAGACCCAGTTCCTACTTCTTTTCAGAAGTGGGCACAACCAGGGCACTTTGACCGGACCCTCGCTCGAGGACCCAAAACCACTACTTGGATTTGGAATCTTCATGCCCTCGCTCACGATTTTGATAGTCATACTAGTGACTTAGAAGACGTATCCCGTAAAATCTTCAGTGCTCACTTTGGCCACCTGGCTGTAGTGTTCATCTGGCTCAGCGGGATGTATTTTCATGGCGCTCGCTTTTCAAACTATGAAGCTTGGCTGGCTAACCCTCTAGGCGTTAAACCTAGCGCTCAAGTGGTTTGGCCGATTTTTGGCCAAGAAATTTTGAATGCAGACGTAGGCGGCGGTTTCCAAGGTATTCAAATCACCTCTGGTTTCTTCTATATCTGGCGCGCTGCTGGCTTTACTAATACCTACCAGCTATATGTCACCGCTATTGGTGGTCTGGTAGCAGCTGCTCTGATGCTGTTTGCTGGCTGGTTCCACTACCACAAACGGGCTCCAAAGCTGGAGTGGTTCCAAAACGTTGAGTCTATGCTCAACCACCACTTGGCGGGTCTATTCGGTTTGGGCTCGCTATCTTGGGCTGGTCACCAAATCCACGTAGCACTGCCTATCAACGCCTTGCTCGATGCAGGTGTTCCAGCTGATCAGATTCCTCTGCCCCACGAGTTCATCTTGAACTCCAACTTAATGGCAGAGATTTTCCCTAGCTTTGCGAAGGGTCTAACTCCTTTCTTCACCTTGAACTGGGGTGAGTATGCAGACTTCCTGACCTTCAAAGGTGGTCTGAATCCAGTGACAGGTGGTTTATGGCTGACTGATACTGCCCATCACCATTTGGCGATCGCAGTTCTCTTCTTGATTGCAGGTCACCAGTACCGCACTAACTGGGGTATCGGCCACAGCATCAAGACCATTCTCGAAAACCACAAAGGTCCCTTTACTGGCGAAGGCCACAAGGGTCTTTACGAAAACCTGACCACTTCTTGGCACGCTCAACTGGCAATCAACCTAGCAATGGTTGGTTCTTTGAGCATCATCGTGGCTCAGCACATGTATGCGATGCCTCCGTATCCCTACCTGGCAACGGACTACGCAACGCAGCTTTCAATCTTTACTCACCACATGTGGATTGGTGGCTTCTTCATCGTCGGTGGAGCTGCTCACGCTGCAATCTTCATGGTGCGTGACTACGACCCAGTCGTAAATCAAAACAACCTCTTAGATCGCGTCCTGCGTCATCGGGATGCCATCATTTCTCACCTCAACTGGGTGTGCATTTTCTTGGGCCTCCACAGCTTCGGTCTGTACGTTCACAACGACACGATGCGGGCTTTGGGTCGTCCCCAAGATATGTTCTCGGATTCTGCAATTCAATTGCAGCCTATCTTTGCTCAGTGGATCCAAAATGTTCATACCTTAGCTCCAGGTGGTACTGCTCCCAACGCGCTGGCTCCAGCTAGTTATGCATTTGGTGGTGGTGCGGTTGCTGTCGGCGGCAAGGTCGCAATGATGCCAATCGCATTGGGTACGGCGGACTTTATGGTTCACCACATCCATGCGTTCACAATCCACGTTACTGTCTTGATCCTGCTCAAGGGCGTACTATTCGCTCGCGGATCTCGCCTAGTACCAGACAAAGCCAACTTGGGCTTCCGTTTCCCTTGCGACGGTCCCGGTCGTGGCGGCACCTGCCAGATTTCTGGTTGGGACCACGTCTTCCTAGGCTTGTTCTGGATGTACAACTCCATCTCGATCGCAATTTTCCACTTCAGTTGGAAGATGCAATCGGATGTGTGGGGTAGTGTAAATCCTGATGGCACCGTGTCTCACGTCACGGGTGGCAACTTTGCTCAAAGTGCAATCACGATCAACGGCTGGTTGCGTGACTTCCTCTGGGCACAGGCTTCTCAGGTCATTCAGTCCTACGGTACAGCGCTGTCTGCTTATGGCTTGCTGTTCCTCGGCGCTCACTTTGTTTGGGCATTCAGCCTCATGTTCCTGTTCAGTGGTCGCGGCTACTGGCAAGAACTGATTGAGTCCATTGTTTGGGCTCACAACAAACTGAAAGTGGCTCCTTCTATCCAGCCTCGTGCTTTGAGCATCATTCAAGGTCGTGCGGTAGGGGTAGCTCACTTCCTCCTGGGAGGAATTGCCACAACCTGGGCATTCTTCCTAGCTCGATCAATTTCGATAGGATAAGGGCGAGGAGGACACCCTAAAACTATGGCAACTAAATTCCCTAAATTTAGCCAGGACCTCGCTCAAGACCCGACTACACGTCGGATTTGGTACGGGATCGCGACGGCTCACGACTTTGAAAGCCATGACGGCATGACGGAAGAAAATCTTTACCAAAAGATTTTTGCTTCCCACTTCGGTCACTTGGCAATCATCTTCCTGTGGACTTCTAGCCTCCTGTTCCACGTCGCCTGGCAAGGTAACTTCGAAACGTGGCTCAAAGATCCACTAAATGTCCGTCCCATTGCTCACGCGATTTGGGACCCCCACTTCGGTCAACCTGCGATTGATGCGTTCACCCAAGGTGGCGCTTCTGGCCCGGTTAACGTTGCTTACTCTGGTGTTTATCACTGGTGGTACACCATCGGGATGCGCACTAACGGCGACCTTTACCAAGGTTCCGTGTTCCTGCTCATCCTCTCTGCGGTCTTCTTGTTCGCAGGTTGGTTGCACCTCCAGCCCAAGTTCCGTCCCAGCCTTTCTTGGTTCAAGAATGCTGAGTCTCGCCTGAACCACCACCTTGCTGGTTTGTTCGGTGTTAGCTCTTTGGCTTGGACTGGTCACTTGGTTCACGTTGCGATCCCCGAATCTCGGGGACAGCACGTGGGTTGGGATAACTTCCTGACCACTCTGCCTCACCCAGAAGGTCTACGTCCCTTCTTCACAGGTAACTGGGGTGTTTATGCAGAGAACCCAGATAGTGCTCAGCACTTATTTGGTACTGCGGAAGGTTCGGGTAATGCAATCCTGACTTTCTTGGGTGGCTTCCATCCTCAGACCCAGTCCTTGTGGCTGACTGATATGGCTCACCACCACCTAGCGATCGCAGTGCTCTTCATCATTGCGGGCCACATGTACCGCACCAACTTTGGGATTGGTCACAGCATCAAAGACATGCTGAATGCCAAGAACTTCTTTGGTGCTAAGACTGAAGGCCAAGGCAACTTGCCTCACCAAGGCTTGTATGACACCTACAACAACTCGTTGCACTTCCAGTTGGGTATCCACCTGGCAGCGTTGGGTGTTGTCACCTCCTTGGTTGCACAGCACATGTATGCGATGCCTCCTTACGCTTTCATGGCTAAGGACTTCACCACTCAGGCAGCTCTGTACACCCATCACCAGTACATTGCAGGCTTCTTAATGATTGGTGCGTTTGCTCACGGTGCTATCTTCTGGGTTCGTGACTACGATCCGGATCAGAACAAAGGCAACGTGCTCGATCGCGTACTCCGTCACAAAGAAGCGATCATCTCTCACCTGAGCTGGGTTTCTCTCTTCCTAGGCTTCCACACCCTAGGCCTATACGTCCACAACGACGTTGTAGTTGCTTTCGGAACTCCTGAAAAGCAAATCCTGATTGAGCCTGTATTCGCTCAGTTCATTCAGGCTTCTCACGGTAAGGCGCTCTACGGCTTCAACACCCTGCTATCCAATGCAGATAGTGTTGCTTCCAATGCTGGTGCTACTTACCTGCCTGGCTGGCTCGATGCGATCAACAGCGGCACCAACTCCCTCTTCTTGACCATCGGTCCTGGCGACTTCCTAGTTCACCATGCGATCGCTCTGGGTCTGCACGTTACAACCCTGATTTGCGTCAAGGGTGCGTTGGATGCTCGCGGAACTAAGCTAATGCCCGATAAAAAGGACTTTGGCTTTACCTTCCCTTGCGACGGTCCTGGACGGGGCGGCACTTGCCAAACCTCTGCTTGGGAACAGTCGTTCTACCTTGCTGTTTTCTGGATGCTGAACACCCTGGGTTGGGTTACCTTCTACTGGCACTGGAAGCATCTGGCTGTATGGCAAGGCAACGTAGCTCAGTTTAATGAGTCTTCTACTTACCTCATGGGCTGGCTGCGCGATTACCTCTGGCTAAACTCTGCTCAGTTGATCAACGGGTACAACCCCTATGGCATGAACAACCTAGCAGTCTGGTCCTGGATGTTCCTCTTTGGACACCTGGTTTGGGCAACTGGTTTCATGTTCTTGATCTCCTGGAGAGGTTACTGGCAAGAATTGATCGAAACCTTGGTTTGGGCGCACGAGCGTACTCCTCTAGCTAACTTGGTTCGCTGGAAAGATAAGCCTGTTGCTCTCTCCATCGTTCAAGGCTGGTTGACTGGTCTAGTCCACTTCACGGTTGGCTACGTCCTCACCTACGCCGCTTTCCTCATCGCCTCCACTGCTAGCAAGTTCGGTTAATCGTCACCGATTGACTCTCGCGTTAGCCGTATAGGTCAAACGAACTCCTCTGCCGAAAGGTGGGGGAGTTTTGTTATGAGCTGGTTTTGAGGTTAACGATGAACTTCTACCCCGATTTGCTGACACATATCTAATACGGGGCAAGTAGAACAACGGGGGCGATCGCCTGTACAAATATGTTTGCCAAAGGGCACCAGCAACCGATTAATTTCTATCCAGTAGTCAGGTGGTAATTGCTTCTCTAGGGCTGCTAAGGTTTTCTCTGGCGTGCGAGTGTGGACGTAGCCCCAGCGATTAGTAACGCGATGAACGTGAATATCCACGCTGATGTAAGGCTGATTGCAAGCAATCCCCAAGACTAGATGAGCGCATTTAGGGCCAACGCCGTTGAAGGAAAGTAGGGTGTTGAGATCGCAAGGCAATATCCCGTTGTGTTCTGCTACGGCTTGTTGGGCGATCGCGTGAATCTGGGGCGCTTTGCCTTCGTGAAAAGTGGAGTCGCTGATTAGTTGGTCAATTTCGGCGATCGCAAGTTGGTTCACTTCAGCGGGAGTCCGAGCTTGCTGAAACAAGCGGCGAGACACAGGTAAGGTGGTTTCGTCGCGGGTGCGAATCGAGATCATGCAAGCAACTAATAACTCAAAAACCGAGTTGTGGCCTTCCTCAGCTAGCTCAAACAATGCCGCCTTGGGAAAGGGCTGCACTGCTTCACGAATTCGGGCGATCGCTATCTCAATATCAAACGGTTGTTTCTCAGTCACAACGCACTACCTCTGGTGCCAATGCGATCGCTTAACTCTCTGCTTGCCGCTGTTTTTCAATTTCTTGCAGCAGTTGGTCATCGGAGTAGGAGTTTTCCCAGTCACCTTGCAACTCTAGCCGTACTGATTGCGCTCCACCGCTCGGAGTACAAACTACGCGATAGGTGTCTTTGTCTTCGTTAACTTGCGCGGCTTCCTGTTTCTCGGAATTCTGGGAAAGCCCTGCATAAGCTTGAATACAACTCCAGGTAATTCCCTCGGCATCGGTGACTTCTCTTGGCATGGCCTCTCACACTCAGCTTTACGGTTTGTAGAGAGAATTATGGCTGAGCGATCGGATTAGGGCTTCTATCACAGGCATGAAATGAATCTATTCACTACTAGTTTGATCATTCATCTTGCTTGTGTTGCCACCAGTAACTAAGCAGCATAACGACTCTGTTCATCTGCTGCTAGCAACTTCTCACTTCCAACCAGCCAGTTCTGTAAGTCGGTATGCAATGAACTTATTAGTCTGTGTGGCTTACTCTTTCTGCATTTCTACCACTATCTCGTGCAGTAACACTTCCAAATTTGGCTTGAATGGCTCGACTTGATTGCGAGTTGGCAAGTTCTCTTTATGGCGGATTAGGTCATGAGTATGTAAATCCGCAACGTCTCTTGATACCTCTTCTAATGGCTTAAATAACTCACGGCGGCTTTTCGACACCTGACTAATCACTTGTTGAAATGTTTTTTGCCCAAAAACGGGCGGAATGTGATTAATGAGTGCTCGCATCAAGAGAGTGGTAGCTATATAATTTCCTGAACTAAAAGAGCTATTAATTTCTTCGCAAAATCGAATAACTTTGGAGAGATCAAAACTTAAACTTACTACTGAACGTAACTCCTCAATAATTTTGTGATCGACAAAATCAGACACCAAGTTACTTTCCTGTCTCAAATGAGCATCTGTCTGATTTATGTACTTAAGATTGTTAATTAAATCTTTTACTGATCCACCTTTTTCCTTAACGGCTTCTACTGCTTGCGTCCAAAGATTCTCGTCTCGTGCTGCCTCTAGAAAACTGTGACCCAACATCGTTAAACGATCAATCGCGACCCCATCTGAACTTAAATGCTTACTTCCAAGGACCCGAACAATAGCTAAGTTTTCATCACCTAGAAAGAGTATGTGCTGGAACACTTTCAGAAAATCCTGACTATCAATATCGAGTGCATAGTGTTCACCACCATACATTCCTTGTGTGAGGACTAGTGGGTAGGGATCTTCACAAGACTCTACTTCATTCAAAAGCCAACGAATCAAATCCCAGTCACGCTGCATTCCCACAGTCCAGAAGATTAATATTTCTAATAATCATAGCAAGCCGATCATTCTAGCGTGTCTTGTTTATAACTCAACTGTTTTCTATAAAAGGGATTTGGCGGGCTAGCTATTGTTGAACTAAAAATTACTATGCAACGCATAGAAATGGGTGAATAGGCAGGTGGCTTTTACATCACATTTAAATCAATTAAACATGCAGAAACACTCCACCTATTTAATTGATTCAGTAAACTTCTTTCACAAACCAGTAGAAAATCTATGGGTTCTGAGCCGTAATTATTGTCTACTGCACTGAAATGGGTCATGTCTGCATTGAGCTTGAAGGCGATCGCTTCTCCAAATACCCAAGGAGCGATCGCTTCAAAAACACAGCCAGAGAAGAAGTTTGCAAATACTCCTCTCTGGCTACGATTTTTAGGGATAAGTTGCGATCGCGCTTACACAGTTACTTGAGCACGGCTCACAGTAGCTAGTGCTTCTACCAAGCTACGAACGACTGCAATCATGGCAACTTCGCTGTTGAGTTGGTTGACCGCAGAACCGACACCAACACCCGCCGCGCCAGCCGCGATCGCCAGAGGTGCGGTGACGCTGGACAAACCAGACGCACAGAGAACAGGCACGCTCACGGCGCGAGAAATTTCTGCGGCGGCTGCCAGGGTGGGAGCTGCCTTCTCGATGAGGCCCAAGGTGCCAGGGTGAACGGGGGCGCTGCTGGTGCCGCCTTCGGTTTGGATGATGTCTGCGCCAGCTTTTACCAATTCTTCTGCCAATTGCACTTGCTGGTCGAGGGGCAAAATGTGAGGCACGGTCACAGACAAGGTGATGTGGGGGAGGAGCGCACGAGTGGCTTTGGTCAGAGCCAGCACTTCCTCTGCTTCAAACCGACGACCTTGAGCGTAGAAGCTATCAAAGTTGCCAATTTCAATCAAGTCAGCACCCGCCTCGACTGCGGCCACAAATTGCTCAGGCTCAACCGCAGAGACGCAAATGGGGAGGCTGATAGCTTGACGCACTTGGCGCACGAGTTCAGGATCAGCAGCGATGTCAACGAACGTCGCGCCACCCAGCTCAGCCGCTTTAGCCACTGCTAAAACGTTCTCTGCATCAAAATTATGCAAACCGCTGATAATTTTGAGCGCACGGCCTTGATCGAAAGCGCTTTGTAGCGTGGGAAGAATGGTCATGATCCGTCTCAAGGTAAAAAACGTATGGATCATTTTGGCATTCCTAGCATCTGGATACTAGTACCTGCTGAAAGTTACATTACAAGCAGGCTGAATATTCCCGCCTTATAGAGAAGGAGCTACCCTATGAATCGCTTGAATCGTTTGGTGCGGCAATATCACCGCAAGATTGCTTTAGTGTTGGCCCTGCCCCTGCTCCTGACGGTGTTGACTGGCATGGCTTACACCATCTTGGTGGAATGGTTGCAACAAGGCGCGATCGCACCCACCATTCTCAGTCTGCATAACGGCGAGATCTTGGGTTTAGGCGGCATCTACCCGATTCTCAATGGCTTGGGATTGTTGGGTCTATTAGCCACTGGTTTACCCATGACTAGTCTGTTTTCAAAGCGGCGCACACAAAAAGAAGCCAGCGATCGCTAGCTTCCCTTGCATTTCATTCCTAGATTGATGAGAAGAATAAGGTAGGGGCTTAGAACCCTTCTTCCTCATACTCAGGCGCTTTGGTTTTCTCTGGAAGGTTCAACTTTTGAGGCTTGTAGGGCTTGTCATCGGCCCAAGCATCTTCTACTAGCTCTTCTTCGTAGGTGCCCGCGAAATCATCCTCGTAGTCATCGTCGTAGCTGGAAGCAGCATAGCGATCGCGATCGGTGGCTTCGCTCCAATTGTCTTCCTCATCGTAATAAGCAGGCTCGACTTGGCGTTGCTGGCGCAGTTGCTTGGGAGCGGGCTGGCTTCCCCAGTCGTCTTCACTCCAAGCTTCTTCTACCACGGGCTGAGGGGTACGCAGGGGTTGCTGCATGGTGGGAATCCGCACGCCGCTCCCCAGTTGGTTTTCAGCAGGAGTGGTGGGCAGAATGTAGTCTTCTTCTTCCTCGCGCTCCCAGGGGGCACGACCAATCCCAATTCGCTCCAGCAGACCCACGGTGAGCTGTGTGACTCGCTCTTCTGCCCCTTCAAACACAATCAGGCGATCGGGACCACTACTAACGATTTCATCAATCGGTAATTCATAAGTGCTGACGACTTGATCAGGAATCAGCGGCACTCCTAAGGAGGCAATGATTAGAGAATAAACTTTGCCATCCTCAACATTGAACCGGAAACCGCGTACCCGACCCAGCATTTCACCCGTTTCTGTAATCACTTCGCTGTTGATCAGGGTGCTATAGCCATCAATATTGATGTCATCCAGCGCGGTGTCGTTATCGACAAGGGCCACATCCCCAATCTGACGAATGCTGTCCAAACTCATGAACTGAGGCATATTGCCTAGGACACCGGAAAGCAGGTTTTCTCGAAGACCGAGCGCGACGACTTCTCGCCGATCTACGTCCACCCACAACTGACTGACGACTCCCAAACGCTTACCTGTGTCGCGGGTAATCACTTGAGTGCCAAGGAGATCGGAGCGTTGCCAGATTTTGTCAGATGTCATTATGTCCGAGTCCTGATCGTGAATCCTAGCTACTAAGTATCAATATTACTAAATCATACCGAGGCACTTTGAGGCTCTAGTTTAATGCCTATCACTTGAGTATGCGCCCCACGAGCTTGGGTAACACCAATGGTGCGCTCAGCAGACTCAATCATAGGACGGCGAAGACTCACCACAATAAACTGCGCTTGTTGGGCCTGTTGCCTAATCATTCTAGCTAATCGCTCCACATTTGCTCCATCCAAGAACATGTCCACCTCGTCGAAGGCATAGAACGGCGAGGGACGGTAGCGTTGGAGTGCAAAGATGAAACTGAGCGCTGTCAGGGATTTTTCACCCCCCGACATGGAGGCGAGGCGCTGCACGGGTTTGCCTTTGGGGTGGGCGACTAGATTCAGGCCACTATTAAAAGGATCTTGGTGATCGTCTAGCTGCAAGTGCCCGTCGCCATCAGAGAGTTCAGCAAAGATGACTTGGAAGTTGGCATTCACGGCATCAAAGGCTTCTTTGAAAGCTCGCTGCCGCAGAGTGGTGAAGTTCTCAATGCGTAGAAGTAGTTCGGTGCGTTCTTCTTCCAGAATGGTCAGCTTTTGTGTCAGTTCTTCCAGGCGGGTTTGAGTGCGATCGTACTCTTCTAGCGCCAACATGTTGACAGGTTCCATTGCCTGAATCCGCTTTTGCAGCGATCGCAACTCTTGCTGCAACTGCTCCAAACCCAAATTTTCCGGCAGTTCGGGCAAGGGATCGGGCAGTTCTGCCTGTTGTTCGCTGAGCTGTTGTTGCAGTTCTACCAACTGTTGCCGCTGGGCTAGGAGGGTTTCTTGCAGTTTTTGCCGTTGCCACTCTAGCTGTTGTTGCGCGGTTTGTCGTTCGCGCAATTGTCGCTCTAGGCGATCACGGGCTTGCTTAGAAACCCCCAACGTTTTCTCTAAGGTTGCCAGTTCAGCTTGGGTTTGGGCAATCTGTTGCTGGAGCGTAGTTTGCTGTTCGCTTAGGCCAGCTTGCTGATTGACTTGAGCGGTTTGCTGGGTGCGGAACTCTTGCAAGCGGGTTTGGCCTTGCTGCACTTTTTCCTGCAACCGTTGTTGTTGATTTTCCAGGTCTTTCAGGCGTTGCTCAGCAGCCCGCAGCGCTAATTCGCGCTCATGTAGTTGCGCTTCTTGCGCCCGAATCGCTACCTGGATTTGCTGCCACTCACTATGAGTTTGAGATTGCTCTAGCTCAGCCAGAGTTTGTCGCCACTCTTGCAGTTGGGCTTCCTGGGCAGGAATTTCAGTTTCTAGCTTCTGTAACCGTATCTGAGCTGTGGTTAGCTCTTGGGAATTTTGCTGAAGCTGGGTTTCGAGTTGCGATCGCTGTTGAGTGAGACTCTTCAGCTCTTTTTGTAATTGCTCGACTTGCAGTTGGTTTTCCCGATGAGCTTGGCGGGCTTCGATCAGTTCTTGCGATCGCTGCTTCACCGCCACCGAGGCTTTGGCGATCTCATTGGTACAACGGTTGAGGATGCGATCGATCTCTTGTAAGCGTTTTTTTAGCTCGACAATCTCTGCTGACTCGGTGGGGTCAGCTTTCCCAAAATGGATGGCGTAACGGCTATCGCTGCTTCCCCCGCTCATTGCGCCGCTGGTTTCTAGCAATTCGCCATCGAGTGTTACCATGCGGTGCTTGCCGATGTAACGACGGGCATCATTTAGAGTTTCGAAGACGACCGTGTAGCCGAACACATAGGCAAACACATCCAGATAGCGCGGATCGCACTCAATCAAGTTTACAGCGTAGTCCACGAAGCCAGAGCCAACCCGTTCCCAAGGCGCATTGGAAATCCGAGGGGCTTGGATTTTGTTGAGAGGGAGGAAAGTGGCTCGTCCGGCACGTTTCTGCTTCAGTAGCTCAATTCCAGCCGCCGCTACGGCATCATCTTCTACGACTAACTGGCCTAGACGACCACCCGCCGCAGTTTCTAACGCTAACTGATATTGCGGTTCTACTCGACCCAGTTGCGCCACCAGACCGCAGACACCAGGCATCCCAGTTTGCAGAATCAGCCGCGTTGCATGAGTGCCCTGGGATTCTTGAGCGGCTTGAGCCTGGGCTTCTAGTTTGTCCAGGCGGCGCTGTTTTTCCCGTTGCTCTTGTAATAAGCGAGTTTCGGTGTCCTTTTGAATTTGCAGATTTTGCTCTGTATTGGCAACGGCTTGAGCGAGTTCCTGCACTTGCTGAGCAAGGCGATCGCGCGTCTCACTTTGCTGGGTGGCGATCGCTTCCTTCTCCGCGATTTCTTGCGTCACCGCCTGTAATAAGTGCGTTTGTTCTTGAATCTGCCGCTCTAGTTGCGTGGTTCGTTCTCGTAACCGTGCTTGCTCAGTGCGCTGAGGCTCCAAGCTTTGCAACAGTGTGTCAATTTGTTGGTGCAGGCTGGTTTGTTGCTGTACCCAAGCTTCGGAAGCAGAGGCGATCGTACTGGCTGCTTCACGATTTTGATTGAGAGTCTGCTCCGCTTCATCCCTTGCCTGTTGTAGGGGAGCGAGACTTTGCGTCCCTGCGATTTGCTCTTTAGCCAGGTTCTCCAGGGTTTTGAGGTATTCCTGGCTTTCCTGCTGAGTTTTAGTTAGGTTTGCCGCTGTTTCTTGGCTCGCCTTGATTAAATCCTGCTGCTGTCGTTGCAGTTGCCGCAGCTCAGCTTCACGAGTAGCAAGGGTGGCTTGGAGGGCGAGTTGTTCTTCCTCACCCAGTGCTTTCACTCGACTGTTGAGTTCTTCTAGTTCTGCCGTGGCTTGTTGCACTTCAGCCGTAACCGTGGTTAATTGGGCAGCTAATTCTGTAGTCTGGCGAGCGCCTGCTTCAATTTGTTGATGGAGTTGTTGTGCTTGTCGCTGTTGAGTCCGCCAAGCCAACACGCCTTCCCACTGTTCTTTGGCTTGCAGGTCTTTGCGTAATTTCTGATATTTCTCGGCTTTGACACGGTCTTGCGCCAAGCGATCGCGCTGCACCACTAATTCATTTTCGACAATGCGAAAGCGGTCTTCTCGTTCTTTAACCGCATCCAGCTTGTCTTTGGCTTGAATAATCTTGCGATCGAAGGATGCTACCCCAGCCAGCTCATCAATAATGGCTCGACGTTCGCGGGGGTTCATCGAAATGATGCTGGTCACGTCCCCCTGGAGCACTACGTTGTAGCCTTCGGGGTAAATCCGCAGCCGATTTAGATGCTCGTGCAGTTCGGTAAGGGTGCAAGGCTCCCCATTAATGTAGTAGTTGGAGGTGTAGGTGCCCTGCTGCGTCACCCGGAGTTTCCGCATCACAGTCCAATCACTGGACTCCGAGCTTTGTAGCTTAAACTTGTTCTCCGAGTTAGGGTTCTCAGCCGCTAGATTCGAGAGTTCGTCTTCTAGATCAAAAGTGACAGTTACACTCGCTTCGACGGTAGAGCGTCCCCGTGCAGTTTGCTGGTTGTTCACCAAGTCAGGCAGTCTCTCAGCCCGCATGCCTTTGGAACTAGACAAACCCAGGGCAAACAGCAACGCATCTAGAATATTAGACTTTCCCGATCCGTTCGGTCCCGAAACCACAGTAAAACCAGGGAGCAACGGAACTGGGGTCGTGCCGCCAAAAGATTTGAAATTAGAGAGTTCCACCCGCTTGACGTACACCACTAGCGAAGCTTCTAGTAAGTACAAATTTACTAACTACTGTACCAGATGAGAATCACCAGATGACAATAATGTCCAACAGAGTAGCACGAGCCTCTTTAGAAGCAGTCAAAAATTCAACAACTCTATATTGCTCTTGCTCAATACTCGATTAAATAGTCGGCATGTCTGTTCAGATTGAAAATTCTCCAAGATCGATCTTGATCTTTTTTGATCTAATAGATTATTATCGATCTTAAGTTCATTCATGAATCGGATTACTGATATGGCTACTGATTACTCTAAAGAGTCTTTCTTAAAGTTTTTGGATTATCTAGTAGATCGAGGTTTGATCAAGTATCAAACCGTAAGAGGTTGGCGTTCTGCGGCTTCTAAGCTTTTGAATGATCTTTCGGATGCTGAAGAAGCTGATGTTCGAACTATAGATCTTGAGTTGGCTGTACACAAAGCAGCAAATCGAGAGCCAGGATTGATATCTCCACAGTCGCTCAAAACCTACCAGCAACGCATTGCGATTGCAATTCAGGAATTTGTTGCATGGCGCAGCAATCCCGCTGGTTACAAACCTCGAAGCTCAAATGGGCAAACAGGTACTAACAAATCTGTTGAGCGACTAGTAGTACAAGAGCGCTCGATCTCAGAAAAGCACGAAAGAGAGAATCTAATTCTTCATAGTGGCCTAACGCTGTCTTATCCGCTGCGGTCTGATTTCCTAGCACAGGTTGTTATACCTCGTGATTTGAATGTTGTAGAAGCTAAGCGCTTAGGAGCCTTTCTATTAACAATTGCTGTTGACTATCAACCTGAGTGAGAGAGCGTGACCCACAACTCAAACTAATTCAATAGTTGCCAAGTAGTTAATTGAGATCAAAAATATGCAGAGTGAACCACCTGACCAGACATTTCCCGAACCTATAGAACTAGAGCAACAGGATGGGGAAACTATTGTGCGGATCGAGCTTACTCCTGAATTCCAGCAAAATCTGCGCAAATTAGCAAAGCGCTATCGAAATATTAGGTTTGATATCCAGCCTGTTATCCAAGAAATACAGATTGGGAACTTGATTGGCGATCGCCTGACTAATACCGGTAAAGATTACGTTGTCTTCAAAGCTAGAATTCAGAACCGGGATATTCAAAAGGGTAAAAGTGCTGGCTATCGTTTGATTTATCAACTTGAATCGTCAACAAGCGTACTGCTTCTAACGATTTACTCAAAATCAGATCGGGATGATATTAGCGCTACCGAGGTTCGCGCTATCTTAGACAAGTTTTACGAAGGCGATTAACTAAATTCAGCATTCTAAAAATTGTGTAATGCTTTTGAGAGTCAGTTATCCTGAATCTTATACAAGGTTAGGGGTAGGCTGATGAGAGCGATCGAGGTGACGGGCACTGTTGATGAACAAGGGAACTTGTCTCTTCATCAGCCAATTCCAAGGGCTGCTCATGGCCAAGTGCGTATCATCATTCTTTATCCTGAGTCTGCTGAGGAACAAGTTGACGACCCAGACAATATCTCCACTGAGGAAGTCAAGGCAAGTTTACGACGAGCGCTGCAACAAGCTACATCAGGGCAGCGATTGCCTCTTTCCCAAATGTGGGAGGGAATCGATGAAGAGTGAGCTATAAAGCATTGCTAATTACTATTGAACTACCGTTACAACCTGGGTACAAAGCGAAAAGCGATCGCCCCTCTGATTGCTCCCAATCTTCCAGTCACATAGCTTTTAACTTTCAGCTAAGAGAATGATGGTGTCTTGAGACGAAAAGGTGATGGGTTGGTCTTTTTTGGGGTTGATTACCACACCATAAGCTCTAGCCACATTATTAGAATCGGCTTTGGAACGGTAACCGATCGCCGATTCTCCTCGTTGTCTGGCTGCCTCAACCACGGTGTAGAAATTCACAGGTTGCGCGATCGCGACATAATCATCCACTGGCTTCAGATAAATCTCGGAGCCTTCTGGGTTGAACAAGTCCGCAAATACAGCATTTAAGCTTTTTTGTTCTGCCACTTGAGCCAGCATCCGACTGATGATCTGCTCACTAATGACAAAATCATCGGGCCGCGCTACTTGGGCTAAAGCTTGGTTCCGTACATCCAGAATTTCTGTAACGATTTGGAAGTCGTGGTTGTGGCGATTAGCGATATCCCGTAGGTGCAGCAGTCTGACAAGCGTTTCGGCATCTGATTCCTCAGGATCGAGATCCGGATTGCACAAGACCACAACATGATCATAATGAGTCAAGTTCAGGCTCTCCAAGACTCGCCGATCGGTTGGGTCTCCGGAGCGATACTGCATCGTTTGTCGCTGCAACTTAAGAGTTTCCGCAGAGAGATCAACCTTGGCTTCCGGAAACCCAGGAGCAACGGTCACCGTAGAACCAGGGGCAACGTATTGATCGAGCTGCTGAATGATTTCAACCACGCGATCGTTCCAACCCAAAATCAAGGTGTGCTCCGCTGCGGCAGACTGGCGCTCCTTCAACCGAATCACTTGTGAATTGATGGGCGGCTCCGAGTAGCTGGAGAGTCGCATAGTATCGTCATCTTCGCTAATCAAGATCAGGTGTTCGCCTGATTGGAGCAGTGTTTCTACAGGGGGGTTGAGCTGAATCGTGCCATCAGTATGTTTAATCCCAATCACCGTGGAATCGTTGTAAGCCAGAAGCGCTTTACCATAAGGCTGTCCTTGCAGCGTTGGCTCGGTTCTGAAGTAAATTTCGTTGCCGCTGAAATCGAGCAAGTCCATGTAAACAATAGACAAGCCCGATTGCCGACAAGTTTGTACCACGATGCGCGAAATTAAATCGTTGGTCAGCAGTACCTCTACTTCGTTCTGTCCTACTAAGTTAATGACATCCAGGCTCTTGGGATTCTGAACCTGGGCCACAATGTGATAGGGCTGAGGTAGCGATCGCGGAATATTAGTGATGGCAAGCAGAGTCTTAACGAGTTGTGTATCCGCCCGTTGATTATGGGGGCTGAGAATAATGATGGAGCGAGCAGTCTGAATACTCACCATACCGAGGTCTGCCATGCTGCTAGGACTACCTGTACGACAGACCAGGCGAATCCGAGGCAGTTTACCCAGCGTATCGGCCAAGGCAATATCCATCTGCATCTTGTCTTCTTCACTCAAGATGACAATGCAGGTATCCGGTCGATTGGCATTAGCTAGAGCTAGTTCCAAGATCAGCGTGAAGACTTGAAGCGACCAACCCAAAATCACAATATGGTCAGTTTCAATGACCCGCGATCGCCCTTTGCGGAGGTCTTCGAGCTTGGTGTCAATGCCGCTACTGAGCAGACCAATCAGAGTACTGACTACAAAAATGCCGCCAAAGGTGACAAACAGCATCGTGAGGCGAAAAACCCAGCCTGTGTCACCACCGACTGTGCCTGAGTCTAAAGTTCGCATCAACACTCCCCAGGCGGCTTCGGGGAGACTGAGGCGATCGCCACCCTCAGGAGCAATCCCTGTCAAGCTAACTAGGAATGCCATCAACAGGATAAATGCCAGAGAAACCAACGCCAGTCCACTAATGAGGGATACGGTGCCTCTGGACATGAAGTTGTCGAATCTGTAGCGCAAGCGGTCTGTGATGGCAGTCTTGCCCATTATGATAATGATTCCTTAACGGCTATGAGAGGGGGCTGACACAGTGGGTCTAAAAAATTAAGTGCTGCCTGCTTTACAGGTGCCCTAGAAGACCAACGGTATAAAAAAGTATTCCCTGTATCACGCCCATTTCCACGTAGTTAAGGCAATTCTTGAAAGTTTGTAATGCTCTTTTGCGCTCAGGGGGTGAGAGCGATCGCAGTTTTCGCCGTGGTGCCTGGGGTAATTCGGCTTAGGCTGCTGTTACATTAGCTAACCTTAGTTGTCTACCCAGACTGTCTTAATTGGCTTAATCTCCTAACATAACTAGCTTATACCAATTCAATTTAAAGGTGCATAGAATTAAGAAGAAGAATTAACTGACTCTGAGCAATCATGGCACGCCCCTTTCACGTTGAAATTCAAGAGAGTGTGGAGTATCTCGAAAAGAGCTTGCACCAAGCCCGAAGAGTGAGCCAAAAAGAGAAACTACAAATGCTGTGGTGGCTCAAGAGTGCTCAAGTGCAGCAACATCAAGAACTTGCTCAACGCTTGGGCCGCAATCCTTCAACCATTACTCGCTGGCTGCAACAGTATCGCCAAGGAGGTATCAGTGAGTTGCTGCGCCTCAAGAAGTCACCGGGTCGTCCACCAGAAATGGATGATGAGATGCTGCGGCAACTGCAAGAGCGTTTGGCACAACCGGAGGGATTCAAAAGTTATGGGGAGGTCGAACAGTGGGTGCGAAGCGAATTGGGCAAAGCCGTGAAATACAAAACGGTGCATAAAACCGTGCGTTATCGGCTGAAAGCAAAATTGAAGGTGCCTCGTCCTCAAAGCATTCAGCAAGATCCGCAAGCAGTCACCTTGTTTAAAAAAACATCCCCCTTGCCCTTCTAACTTTGCAGAACCTGTTTGGTCAAGGCAAACGGTTGCGGTATTTGTGCCAAGATGAGATGCGCTTGGGACTGAAAACGGAGACAGGGCGAGTCATCACTGCTTGTGGAGTGAAGCCGATGGCGAAAGTAGCGTGGAAGCGAGATAACTTCTGGGTCTATGGAGTCGTTGAACCGCTGAGTGGATGGCACTTTAAGCAGGAGTATACTCAGCTCAACTCTGAGCAGTTTCAATCCTTCCTAGATGCACTTTCAACGGAACTTGGCGAGGATCGGGCACTGATTCAATTAGACCGAGCGCAAGCGCATCAAGCTCAGAGTTTGCGTTGGGCAGAGAATCTGATTCCGGTACTGCAACCTGCTCACTCACCAGAGTTGAATCCAGCAGAACGATTGTGGCAGTATCTCAAATCTCAGCTAGAGGGCGAGCACTTCACAACGATCGCACAGATGCAGAAGCGATTGAGCCAGATTTTAGGCGAACTCCTTCCCGAACAAGTCGCTTCATTGACCAGTTATGATTTCATTTTAGAAGCCCTATTCTATGCAGCCTTAAATTGAATTGGTATTACTTGAAAGATGCTCTGCATCATAACTAAGCTCTCTGCAATGCTCAATCGTAATTGTAATCAAATCTTTTATAGCCACTTCTTTGACTTTAATGGAATCATAGACCAGAAGTTCACGAGTACTGCCTTTGGTTATGATCCAAACCTGGCGGGATTTACCTTGAATCTGAAGTGTTTTCGATCCCCGTCCGCCATCGGCTTTTCTTGTCTCAATTGTGAGCTGAGATTTATTACTGAGCTTATGAATGTAATTTTCGATTTGATCCTTCTTATACTCTTCAAAGGGGCTTCTTAGAGTGCAATCATACATAACAGCTAAATTCTCTAGGATAAAGAACCCATCGGCTTTTCCCGCCTGAGCATCCCTGCTGTATTGATAGACGGAATGGATTCCAAGCAGTCGCAACAGTGAGAAGACAGCATCCTCAAAATCGCAACTGTCATTGATCTTTTCTACCGACTTGAGGGAGTCGCCCAATTTTTCTAAGAAGGTTTTGTACGAAGGGGGGTAGACCTTTAAAGGTTTTGAATTAGTTTCTCCCTGGGAAGGAGGTGGGATAGAAATAACTCTTTTTTCAAACTTGTGTATGTTACGAGCGATCCATTCTGTCTCTCCACTTTTGCCCTGCCTTGGCTCTAAGAAAAACTCTAGCTCCATTCCTTTTTGTAGTGACTCAAAATCTAGTTCTTCTAAGTCACTCTCAAAAAAGACAACATCCTTGCCATAGTCGGGAATTGGAGATTTAGGTGCAATGTAGCCTATTCCTTTTTTTCCTTCACTCTTATGAAAAGATTTGACGGTTCCTTTCTGCTGCATAATCTTGCCGTTGCTAAGCCTACTGAAGTTCCTAGAGTTCTAATTCTGTATTGATGCTCTAATGCGTAGCTCACAGTGTTCCCCAAGATTCAAATGCTCTAAACAGGTTTGCCGCTTTTTTAAGCGTCAGAATAATGAGTTGCCAACGGTTTAGTAAGACTAGCTAAATGGTTAAAAAGCGATCGCCCTTCCCCAAACACAAAGAGCGATCGCCTCGTTATTTTTAAGGATTAGAAGATTTGCGATCGCGCTTTAGGGATAACGCTGTTGCTGCAACGCCAAAGGCAACTAAACCGACTGTGGTAGTGGGTTCAGGGACGCTGATGGAGGCGTAGGTGATGCCGATAGGGCGCTTGAGGTTGGGGTTGGTGGCAACGAAGACAGCGTTAGAGTTGCCAGGGCTGGGTAAGGGTTGGCCTGTAGTGCCGTCGTAGCGGAGGATAGCTCCGAAGTTACTGTTTAAGAAGTCAAAACCGACAGTGTAGAGTTTGTTGTCAGGAGCAAAGGTGAGGTTGCCGATGAAATTGCTGCTGCGGGGTTGGTCGTTGTCGTTGAAGGTGGTGTAGCTGGTAGCGATCGTTGATTTGAGTGTGCCTGTGGCTACGTCATAACTGCGGATACCATTGGCGAAATCGGTAGTGACCAGATCTCCGTTAGGGGCGATCGCCAGTCCTAAGAAACTAACAAAGCCAAAACTGAGAGGCAGCGGTTGTGGTTGATCCGCAAAAACAGTCGAGGTGGAGCTGAGTACGCCGTTGTTATTAGTGAAGCGCAGCACCTGACTGGGCAAACCAGGAAAGTTAGCTGCGATCTCACCAGGTTCTACAGCCCCGTCGTTATCTCCATCGCCTGGAGCTGCAATACTACCCTGCGTGGTGACATAGAGGTTGCCAGCCGCATCAAACACCAAATCGTTAGGCCCATTCAATCCGTTGGCTTGGCCATTCCCCTCTGCAAACACATCAATGAAAGCTCCTGTTTTGCCGTCATAACGCAAAATTTGATCGGTTAAGAAGCTGCTGACGTAAAGCTTGCCATCAGGGCCAAAGGCTGAACCGTAGGGACGAATGAGCGTTCCTCCTTGGCCAAAGCGACCGAGAAACTGCCCAGTTTTTCCGTCGTACCGCAGAATTGCCCCTGAAAAGTTGTTGCCGCTGCTGACATAGAGATCGCCATCGGAACCAAAGGTGAGATCATCCGGGCTAACCAGACCTCCGCTTCCGGCAGCAATAAACTCACCCCTTAGTTTCCCTGTGCGCTCATCAAAGATTAGAACGTTGTTGCCTGCGGTGTTATAGCTTTACGGATGCACATTAGGACAGCTCTTGAAGGCAGCATCCACACAATCGCGAAAGCTATCGAATTCATCCCACCGCTGTCGCATCCAGTTTTTCAGGACAAACCACCAATGCTCTATCGGGTTGAGGTCTGGAGAATACGGAGGTAAATACCAGATCTCACAGCCCGCCGCTGCTACGATCTCATCAATGCGCTGAGAGTGGTGAAAGCTAGCATTGTCAATCATGATGGCTGTGCCTGGCTTGAGTTGAGGAACCAGGCACTCCTCCAACCACATCTCAAACAAGTTCTGGTTGCAAGAACCAACAAAAGTCATCGGAGCAAACAGCTTGCCTTGGTGGAGGGCCGCAATCCAACTCACTCGTTCTGTCCGCTTACCTGACCTCAGAGCATAGAAGCGTTGCCCAATCGGAGCGTACCCATAAGCATACTCATCGCGATTGTCGATGCCTGCTTCATCAACATAGACCCTGGCCTCCTCAGGCTTTGTCTTTAACCGCTCTTGAAAGGCTTGGCGTTTGGCTTCATCTCGTTCTCGATAGCCATAAGTTTTTTTTTACGACTCAGTCCCAGCTTGCGCAGGGCATCACTAATATTCTGTTGCGTCACCCCCTCACCCCACAGCTTGGCAAGTTCTGCCTGGGTTTTACCACCATGCTGTTGAATAAAAGCTCGAAAGCGCTCCCAGTCCGTGATTTTATGTCTACATCCCTGCTGATAATGGGTGATGGCCCCATAATCCCCGGTTTGCCGCTCCCGTTTGAGCCACAGATCCAAGGTATTGCGGCTGATGTTAAACATCCGGCTAACCGTTGTCTTACGTTCTCCTCGCTTCACCGCTTCAATCGCTTTTTGACGCAGGTCATCACTGTAGGGAGCTGACATAGCCATTCCTGTACGCTCTTCCACCTCTACTATAGTGTCCTAGCTTGCATCCGTAGTGCTATACCTACTAACAAAGCGGCTTGGGCTGAGGCATGGTGTAGTCCCCAGGTCGCCAAAACGCTGCCAATAGCCGCTGCCTGATAAGCGATCGCTCTCCATTGCATGAATCCACTCCTCCATCTACAAAATCAATCCATTATTAGGGAATGGGTGGAAGTAGCAGGAGAACTTCTACAAATTCTTTACTCTCTTTTGGTTAACTGTCTACCGTTGACTCTTCAGATGCCGCGATCGCCCTGCCACAACAAGAGCGAGAACAAAAAGAGCGATCGCCACGATTGAAAGCTAACTCGCCAAGGAGTTAACCCAGGATCGAATTAGATCGTTGACTTGATCCGGCACTTCGTCATGAGGGCAATGGCCAGCATTCAGGAAATGCTCAGTCAGTTGTGGGTAGTGTTGACGGAACTTGACGCTGCGGGCTCTAGAGTTCATCCAAGGGTCATGCTCACCCCAGAGCATCAGTAAAGGGCACTGAAGTTGCCCCAGCAAGACATCTACCTTGTCACCTTGGGGCGTTTTAAAGACCGACGCAAATACATCTGCGGCACCGGGGTCACTGGCTGCCCGCAAAATATCATCGACCAAATCATCCGTGATAGCAGTCTGATCGAGATAAACCTTCTGTAACGTCTGGCGCACCACAGAACGCTGGCGGGTGTATTGAAACACCAGATAGCTAGCCCAAGGTTGCTGGAATAATGACTGCACAAAGCTGCCAAACACTTCTCGGATCGGGTCTTTCTTGGGGGTAGGCTGAGCATCGCTAAAGGGGCCAGCACTGTTAAACAGAACCAAACCTGCGGCATCTTCGGGGTGTTGGGCTGCCACAGACAAAGCCGCATAGCCTCCCAAAGAGTTGCCTCCCAAAACCGTTGGTTGGCCAATCATCTCGGTGATGAAGTCGTGAATTTGGTTTCGCCACAGCTCACCGCTATATTGCCAGTTGGGTTTTGCCGATCGCCCAAAGCCCAGCAAATCGATCGCCCAAACTTCAAAATCGTTACTCAACCCAGCTACGTTTTTGCGCCAATGGAAGGTTGAGGCTCCAAAGCCGTGGATCAACAGCAATGGAGGACGGTGAGGCGATCGCTCGCCTGCTCGGACATAGTAGATTGGCTGGCCCCGCCACTGCCAATACTGACCAGATACGGGAGCAATGCTGCTGGCTTGGGTAACTTGCATGATGAGGAAGCTGTAAAGTATCTTTAAATATCTTAACTTTTGAGCCTAGAAGCTTGGTACTGTAACGGTTGCACCACTCTCTAAAGGCAGAGAAATTAGACCTACTTCGCGACTCTATAAGATGCTGTAGGGCTGAGTCAATGGTGATCCCTACGGATTAGGAAGGATGAGGGAGGAGGGATGAGAGAGGAAGGAGCAACAAGTTAAAGGTGGCGAGAGAACAAGCCTGCTCTTTTGGGTAGCTTAAGTTACTAGAGCTTGAGGCTTTAGGGGTCTGAGTCGAGTAAATAAAGTTCTTGGAATAAAATTGCTAAAAATTAATAAAAATCTAATATTCTTATACGCAGAAAATAGTTCAGATCGTTATCTGCATCAGGGTCATCTTGTGAATATGGCAATCCAGGAACTTGTCGATCGGATTTTGGCATCCCGTCGTATTAGTCGTACCGAGCAGAACCGCTTCATGTCAGCACTGCTCGCAAAAAATTCTTTGAGCGAAGAAGACCAACAGCAAATTACTCGCGTTTTTGATGGTTTACAAACAGGTTTAATCCGAGTGGTGGATTAACGGCACTGTTGGCAAATTAGCAACTGGCTAGCGATCGCCCAAAATTGCATCTAACAATAAATCGGCGCGGAACCGCACTGGATCGGTACAAGGGAGGCCCGTTTCTTGTTGGGTTTGCTCAATTGCTTGCTTGGCGGCAGCTGTATCTAGGTGAGCCGTGTTGAGGGCGATCGCTACCACTTTGGCAGGTGCAAAGGCTCTTCCTGCGGTTGCCAAAGTTTCATACAGCTCAACCACCTGCGGTAATGGTGGAATCAGCACATGTGGGAGGTTACGAATATGAGTTTGTCCTGCCCGATGTACCAGCACCAGATGGGTGGGCTGAGAACCGCGCAACAACGGTAAAGTCGCGGTAGAGGCAGGGTTAAGCAACGAACCTTGGCCTTCCACAAATACAATCTCTTGGTCTGCACCCAAACGCAGCACCAACTGTTCCACAGCGCCAGCAGCAAAATCAACCCGGATTGCATCTAGGGGAATCCCGTCTCCTGTCAACATCATGCCCGCCTGACCTGTAGCGAGGAACTTAGCCCGTAATCCCCGTTGTAGCGCAGTTTGGTGCAGTTCCAAAGCAGTAGACATTTTGCCCACGCTCATGTCGGTGCCCACCAGCAGCACCCGCAAGCAATCCAGCGATCGCGCCACTCCAGTCCCTACCGTTAAGCCTGCTGGCTCTTGGCGCATGTCCCAAATCCACTGATCTGGGCGGAGGAGCGCTTGGAGTTCTGGGTCTTGGGCCAGGGGAGTATGCAAGCCATTCGCTACGGAAATGCCTGCCGCGATCGCCTGCTGAATTTCTTGTCGCCAAGCCTCTGGCAAAATGCCACCAGAAGGCGCAATCCCGATCGCCAAAACATCGGGCTTATAAGCTAGAGCCTCAGCGACAGACGCCACAATGGATGCGGTGCGGTGAATGCCAGTCAAATCGGGCAAGGATTCTCCGGCACACTGCTGATCGATCACCGCCACAATGTTGGCATCGCTGTAGCGCAGGAGAGACAACCCTGTTTTGCCCTGAGAGCCTCGAATTCCCTCGTGAAGCAGAATGGCGACGCGATGTTCAGGGCTGAGGCGCATATTGAACTCCTAAACCGGGCGAATCGTTGGGCAGTAACCGTCCATCCTGCAAGCTGGCACCTGAGAAAGGAGCGTCGAGTAAATTCAAATGACTATCTAAATCTAAATAATCCGCGTAGGCGGAGAGTTGAGCGGCAGCAGTATTGAGCAAGCCACTGTCAGAATAGCAACCAAACATAATCTGGAGGCCACAAGCGCGAGCCGTATGCACCATTCGCATCGCCTCCGTTAGCCCACCCGATTTCATCAGCTTGATATTAATGCCGTGGACGCGATCGCTGAGAGCAGGAATATCTCGACTGGTAAAACAGCTTTCATCCACAAAAATCGGCAAAGGCGATCGCTCGTACAGTTTGGGTAAGTCTTGCTCCTGGCCTCGACGCAGCGGTTGCTCTATATAGGTCACACCTTGTTGCTCTAGCCACTGACTCATTTTGATCGCATCCGTCAGGCTCCAGCCACCATTGGCATCAATGCTGAGTTTGATTTGTGGGGAGGCGACCTCACGAATAGCAACCAACATATCCTGATCAGCAGCAATACCATCGGGGCTACCCAGCTTAACCTTTAAAGCTTTTGCCGAAGTGAGTTGGAGCCAATCCTTAACCCGTTGCTGCGCTACCTCTGGCGGATTTATGCCAATGGTGACGGATGTCGGGACAATGCGATCGCGATTTAGCCCCCACAACTGCCACAGGGGTAACTGCACTTTTTGACCTAGCCAATCGAGCAACGCGATATCTAAAGCTGCATGAGCCGCTGAAGGCAGTTGAGCTTCCCGTAAAACCAGTTCAATTTGCTGGCGATCGAAAGGATGAAACGTTTCTAGGGCGGGAACTATCTGTTGCAACTGCTGAGCGATCGCCTCTGTCGTTTGTGGCACTTCTCCCACGGAAAAAGGAGATCCTTCCCCCCAGCCTACAATGCCATCCTGTTCCACCCGCACCCATACATTCGTCGTTTGAGCCGTGGTGCCTCGACTGATGGTGAGGGGAAATCGCTTGTGAACAGTAAAGGTTTCAACGTGAATTCGCATTATGCTACATCGTCCGGGATCGCAAGCAAGGTGATATCCGGATCGCAAATATAAAACTCATAACTGGAGTTTAAACTAATCAAGAAAAGAGCGATCGCTCTCCAGAAAACTTGAGTTCTGAATCGGCTGACCTTAAAAATAGAACTATCTCCAGCCAACATCCGGTGAAAGATATGAACCCAAATTATGCTCCTCCCGTTGATCAACTCCTCAGCTTTGGTGATTGTCGAGAGTCGATGGCAGAATGGCCCAATTATCTTCAAGAGTTAGGGCTAGGGCCAGAGCATATTCCAGACTTGATTCGAATGGTTACGGATGAAGAGTTATGGACGACCGAGTCCGAAGGTTTAGAAGTTTGGGCACCGATTCACGCTTGGCGATCGCTCGGTCAACTCCAAGCTGAAGCCGCGATCGAACCTTTACTAGGCTTGCTGCATTGGATAGACGACGAAGACAGCGATTGGGTTGGGGAAGAATTACCTAAAGTCTTTGGGATGATTGGGGCCGCAGCGATTCCAGCCCTCAGTGCCTACTTATCAGATAAAACTCATGGGCTGTGGGCACGAACAGCAGCCTCAGGTGCTTTAGGGGAGATTGGTAAGCAACACCCAGAAGCACGAGATCAATGTGTAGCTGCGATCGCGAACCAACTCGACCAGTTCACCAAAAATAACCCCATCCTCAACGGCATGATGATTGCAAGCTTGCTGCGTATGAAAGCTCTAGAAGCAGCCCCAATCATGGAAAAAGCTTTTGCTGCAAATCGCGTAGATGACACGATCGTTGGTGACTGGGATGATGTGCAAGTAAGTTTAGGGTTAGCCTCCAAGCTAGAGGTGCGCCAACGCCGATTTGAAGCTGCTCAACGCCCAGTTGTTGATTTCTCTACAGTCGCTAAACCCAAGCAAGAAGTTTCGGGTTTCGGCTCATCCTCCTCCGACAAATCCAAGAAAAAAGGCAAGAAGAAAAAATAGAGCGATCGCAACCTGTAGCGTTGCAACGCACCGAATAAAATTCGGGGGTTTGGTAAATAAATAAACGAGTTGAATGTCTTTGATGATTTTTAGAGCGGTGCGTTACGCTGCGCTAACACACCCTACAGTGCTATGGTGCTTGTTTATTGAACCGATGCACACTCGAAAACAACCATTGCTGTGGAGTTTGGCATAACTTGTGACGTACTGGGTTGTAGTGAATATAATCACAGTGGTTCGTGAAATCGGTTGCATCCCGGATTACATGTTCCCAAAAGCGTCGCTGCCAGAGGTTGCTCTCTTGTCGCATTTGACGTGATTGAGAAATATCAACATCAATTCCTAATTGACTTCCACATTGTTTAGTGACAAAAGATTTAATCAGTCTCAACCGAATTGATAAATTACTATCATTAGGCGGCAAAGTCCACAGAGCATGAAAATGATCAGGTAAAAGAACAAACGCATCGATCGTGAAAGGGTAGCTTTTGCGGACGTGAAGGATTGCGGAGCGGAGAGCATTGCGAGCAGCCTCATCACAAAGCCAAGGCTGTCGCTGGTAGGTTACTTGGGTAATAAAATAGGTGCCGCCCAGAACTTTCGCTCTGTGGTAATTGGGCATGGGAATGAGGAGCAAGATTGATTGCTTTTAGAGTGCCCAGGATTAAATGTAGGGTGCGTTGCAACGCACCAAATTAAATTCATGGATTTGATGAACAAAAAAGAGCGATCGCTATGAATTTTTAAGAAGGTGCGTTGCAACGCACCCTACGGGGTGGATGGGCAACAAAAAAGGTGAGCGATCGCCCACCTCACAAAACTCTTGAATCGTTAAAACTTAGACGTTGAAACGGAAAAGCATTACATCGCCTTCTTGGACGATGTATTCTTTGCCTTCACTGCGAACCAAGCCTTTTTCTTTGGCAGCAGCCATTGAACCTGTGGTGGTTAAATCCTTGTAGGCAACGGTTTCGGCTCGGATGAAGCCACGTTCAAAGTCGGAGTGGATCACACCAGCGGCTTGAGGGGCAGACATCCCAGCTTTAATCGTCCAAGCGCGAGTTTCTTTAGGGCCAGCGGTGAAATAGGTTCGGAGACCTAAGAGTTCGTAAGTTGCGCGAATTAGGGATTTAAGGCCACCTTCTTCCACACCCAAGGAAGCCAAGAAATCTTGACGCTCATCTTCGGGGATTTCAACCAGTTCTGACTCAACCTGCGCTGAGACCACCACTACTTGCGCTTCTGAGCCTGCATACTGTCGCACTTGCTCTACCTGAGCATTCCCTGCCGCCAAATCATCTTCCGAAACGTTGGCAGCATAGATGATGGGCTTGCGGGTTAGCAGACCTAGAGGCTTAACGATGAGTTCTTCTTCCTCGTTCAGGTCAACTTGGCGGGCTTGTTTGCCTTCATTGAGGGCAGCACTTAGTTTTTCCAGTGCGCCGAGTTCGATCTGGGCTTCTTTGCTGGTGCGGGCATTTTTGCGGGTGCGCTCAATCTTGCGATCGATCTGGAAGAGATCGGACAATCCCAGTTCTAAGTTGATCACTTCGATGTCGCGGACAGGATCAACCGAACCTGAGACGTGGATGATGTCGTCATTCTCGAAGCAGCGCACCACATGCACGATCGCATCGACTTCACGAATGTTGGCGAGAAATTGGTTGCCCAACCCTTCCCCTTTGCTAGCACCTTTCACCAACCCAGCGATGTCTACAAACTCAACCCGCGTGGGTAGAATTTCTGCTGAGTTAGAAATCTTGGCGAGTGCTTGCAGCCGCTCATCCGGAACCGCGACTACGCCAACGTTTGGCTCAATGGTGCAGAAAGGAAAGTTGGCAGCTTGGGCTTTGGCATTGGCGACCAAAGCATTGAACAAAGTTGATTTTCCGACGTTGGGCAGTCCAACAATCCCGGCTCTTAGCATGTCAGTTTGGTTGCGAGAGTAAACAATTCAGCAGATGGGCTGATATTGATTTTATTGCGGTTCCGGAATCGTTTGGGGAATTGGCGCGGGAACGGTCTGCGGAATTGGCGCAGGAACAGTCTCAGGAACGGGACTAGGAATCGTTTGCGGAACGGTTTGCGGAATCGGTTCGGGCACAGGACCAGGAACAGGTTCTGGAATCATGGGGCCTGGGCTTGGTTCTAAGGGGCCAGGACCAGGGGTGGGGATTTGTGGCTCTGGAATGCTAATCATGTACATGGCGATCGCGTCTCCGTGGCATAACGTCTCTACGGTAAGAGGCAATCGCATGGTTGGCATCCCCCGCAAGTAACGACCTCATAACAACTACCCATGCTGAAACACCACAGAAAAGTTGTTGGCAGGCATCGGTACAGTTTCTCGGAAAATCAAGTTTTGGGCTTTGGCTGCGGCGACGACATCTTCTAGGTTTCGCACGCCCCAATCGGGATTTTGCGATCGCAACGATTCATCAAACAACTCATTGCTAGGAGCGGTATGTTGCCCATTTTGCTTGTAGGGGCCATAGAGATACAGGATGGCACCTGAGGGGAGAATACGGCCCGCGCCTGCCAGCAACCCTAGACCAGCTGACCAAGGCGCAATGTGAATCATGTTGCAACAGACGATCGCGGTAATGGGTGGCTCAGAGGGATCGCTGCCATCACTGGCTGTCTCAACGGGCCAAACAGAGTCTCGCGTGTCTAGTTGCAGGGGCGATCGCAAGTTATTCGCAGGCCACTCTTGCTGCCATGCAGCAATGCTAGCCACCATCTCAGGATTGGGGTCGCTGGGTTGCCAAATCCGAGGCTGGAGACGTGGCGCAAAGAAGATGGCATGTTCCCCAGTGCCACTCGCCACTTCCAAGACTGTGCCTGTGGCGGGCAACACTCGCTGCAACACCTGTAAGATCGGTTCTCGATTACGAGCCGTAGCTGGTGCATGACGGCAGGCATCATTAGTCGTTGGGTGGTCAGGCATAGGGTTCTGTAGAACGTCTCACCTGCCCATCTTACCTATTGAGCAGGCTGAACTTGATCGGGCTGTGCCTGACTAGGTTGAACCTGACTGGGTTGAGCCTGAACAGGTTGAGGACTGGGTTGAGGAGTGGGTTGAGGAGTGGATTGAACTTCAGGAAGTTGAGTTTCTTGAGCAGGCGCAGAATCAGGTCTGGTTTGACGTGCTAAATACTGACTCAACGCATAAGCCAAATCCCCTCTAGTAATCGGCTGGAGCGGGTTAATCTGATCTGCGTTTACATTCACAAAACCTTCATTCAAGGCCGTTGCCATTGCTTTGCGTGCCCAGGTAGGAATGCTTTGCGAATCAGGATAACGAGCCAAAATTGCGTTTACAGTGGCATCTGGGAACTGATACACCCCATAGGCTTGAGCAAAAATTGCCAAAGCTTCGGCTCTGGTCATTTTCTGATTTGGGTAAAACAGCCGACCCCGATACCCAGTCATAGTGCCTGTCTTTAGCACCGTTTGAATGTCTTTGTAACCCCAGTAATTAGGTGAGACATCATCGACCGGGACTGGCTCACTCTGCTTAGCCGCTGCTCGCTGATTCAACTGAAAGGTTTTTACCAAAATGGAGGCGAGTTCAGCGCGACTGAGTAAGTCGTTCTCACGGAAATTGCCATTAATATCTTTCGTCATCAAACCAGATGCAATCACCTGAGCGATCGGATCAGCCACAGGTGTTGTCACCTCTACAGGCTCGCCCAAGGGGGGTGCTTCTGGAATCGATTGCGCTTGGACTACTAGTTGCAATCCTTGTAGCAACATCACTAGAGAAATAGCGCTGAGTAAGCGGTGCATCTTGATAAATCCCTCCTGACTGTGCCAACTCTACGAATTACCTATCCTTCACACCCGCTAGAGTCTTTGAATCAACACTCTCAGCGAAGTTTACGGATCAGGTTTAACGAACGTGCTAGAGATTGCGTCGTTCAGTGAGGCCAATCTAGTTGATGACCCCGACCGTCCAGTTGACGAGTCAATCAGATTTATGTTTCAGCAAATTTACTCATCGGCGATCGCGCAGGTTTAATTTGGGTCTGCGATCGCAGCTAACACTACTTTGGGAGCCAATTTATCCTTAAACCAAATAATTCGCGCGGGTGTATCTTGCACCTTCACGCCTGCTTTTTCTAGGTTTAAGCGCTCGGAGATCGCCAGAATCAAGTTGTCGCAACCCGATTGGCGCACTTGGGAGAATTTTTTGCGGAGATATTCCGGTCGCCAATAACCCACGATTTCTAAAAGAAATGTGCGCCCGTCAGGATGGACGAGGCGAAAGTCGGGAATCATCACACTGCCTGGAATCGGAATTAGATCTACTTCTCGTTCCAATTTCCACTCAGATTTCAAGGAATCCCAGCGATCGGCGAAGGAGGCTTCCAACATGCTGTCGTAGGGCTTGCCGGGGGGATAATGCGTTACCAAACCACAATCGTCTTTAAGACTAAAGTGGCGTAGTTTGGGTTCATTGGTGTAAAAGTCACGGGTTTGTAAAGTAGCTTTCAGGTTCCACTTCGTGACATGCAGCATGGCTGGAATGAGTTTAGCGATATCCAAGCCGTAGCGGGTGCTGACTTTGAACAAACTAGCAGGCCCATCAATCGTGATTGTAAAGCCATGATCCGCGTCGCCTTCAATGTAGGTCATCAGTTGAAACAGCTTCAGGTAGCGGAACAGCAGCTTGTATTCACCCGGATCGTTTCGATGCACATTCAGGATAATATGGCTGGCTTTGTAGAATACGCCCTGCACTTGCGACAGGTTGTAGCGATGCAGCAGCGCTTCGGGCGTGGGTTCTTCAAATTGGGTGAGGATGCGGTTCTCTGCCAAGTCTGCATATAAACCCGCGCGAATCTGATCTGGAAAAACTTCTCGCTCTAATTCTTTGCTCAACAGATCTGCTAAGCGATCCAAAGTCTGAGGAGTCGCTTGGGGGCTGGGCAGGGTGTTCGCCGCAAAAGCAAAGACTCGTTCTCGTAACTGCTGCGGCTCTAGGGGGCTAATGATCTCGAAGGTACACATGGCACTCTTAAGCAAATGTGCCAAACCCCGCTTCATCCGGTAGTCGGGGGTATCTCCTTCTAGCTCTTGCAGTTGCCGATTCAGTTCTCCCTGCGTCTGCCCTACCGCATCTCGAAACAGAGAAATTAGCTCAGTGGCGATCGCTACATTTGTCGCCTCAATCTTCAGGCGTTTCGGGATGATCTCCTCCCCACTGTATCGGTGAATCAGCAGCTCGGTGGGTAGCATGGGCGCTTATCTCGTAAGGGCTAGATATGGGATTTGAGGGAACAATTTCTAATTGTCGGGGTTGCTGTGCAGGTTTGGGCTTGAATTTGGCAGTAGTCGAGGCAGTAGTAGAACGACGGCGATCAGAGGTGTTTTCTTCGCTGGTCTGCTCTGCCACCACTTCATACAGCATGGCTAATTTCTCGCCTTCTTTGCTGCGTCGGAGCACGCGACCTAAGCGTTGAATAAACTCTCGTTGTGAGCCTGTGCCAGAGAGAATGACTGCAACACTAGCTTCTGGCACATCTACGCCTTCGTTGAGTACGTGAGATGTCACCAAGGTTTTGTAAGTGCCGTTGCGAAAGCGGTCTAGAATTTCGTGGCGTTCCTTAACCGGGGTTTGGTGGGTTAGGGCTGGAATCAAAAAGTTTTGTGAGATCCGATAAACCGTGGCATTGTCGTTGGTGAAGATGAGGATGCGTTCTGGGTAGTGCTGCGACAACAAATCTGCTAGGACTCGGAGCTTTCCTTCTGTGCCTAAAGCGATCTCCTTCGACTCTCGGTGGGCTAACATCGCTCTCCGTCCTGCCTGCGATCGCGCACTCGCCTGCACAAATCGCTGCCATCCCTGGATGCTGCCCAAACGGATATTCACATCCTGCAAAAACTGATTCCGCGTCTTGATCAACTCATCGTAGCGATCGCGCTCTTGAGCCGACAGTTTTACCTTAATCTGCACCACTTCATGATTTGCCAGTGCAGTTCCAGAGAGTTCTTCAGGTGTGCGGCGATAGACTTCTGGCCCTACCAGGGTTTCAAGATCGGCATGTCTCCCATCCGCTCTTTCTGGCGTAGCAGTGAGACCTAAGCGGTAAGGAGCGATCGCAAACTCAGCAATCACTCGGTTAAAGTCGCTGGGTAAGTGATGGCACTCGTCAAAAATCAGCAACGCATATTGGTTGCCCAAGGATTCAGCATTGATGGCGGCGCTGTCATAAGTAGAGACGAGGATGGGAGTGCGATCGCGGGAGCCTCCGCCTAGCAAACCAATTTCTACATCTGGGAAAGCAGCCATTAGGTGGGCGTACCACTGGTGCATCAAGTCTAAAGTGGGCACCACGATCAGCGTATGGCGGGGCGTGGCTTGCATCGCCATTTGCGCTAGATAGGTCTTCCCTGCCGCTGTGGGCAATACCACCACTCCCTGCCGTCCCGCCTCAATCCAGGCCGCTAGCGCCTCGCTTTGGTGGGGATAAGGTTGCATCTCCACACTTGCTACCAAGGGCAACGGTGCAAAAATTCGGGCTTGATCTTCAAAGGCGGTGCCATCAGATTGCAACGCTTCTACCAATTCGCGGTAATGAATCGCCGGAATTCGGAAGCGTTCTACCCGGTCATCCCAAGTGGCAAACTCAATCCACGCCTTACCTTTCGGTGGTGGATGCAGAATCAATGTACCCCGATCAAAGGAGAGCGTAGGAGTGCGAGCCATCAGTCCCTAACAGTTGTTCTCTCCGCTCATTGTAGAGGTTTGGCGGAATCCGGGCGATCGCGGGTCTGCGGCAAATTTAGTATCGTGGCCTGCCGTAAGAACAATAACGGAATGCTCAACACACCAAAACAAATCACGACTCCGGTCATAATCCACACCATGAGCCGATTCGGTCGATAGTTGCCCCGCTCAATTTGCCAAAACACTTGGTTGTAGTTCCACGCCGCTCCCACAATCGCTACGATGCCAAAAATCACCAACCCCAACCCCAAATTCTCAGAATTAAATACAGGGTGAGCTGTAGAAGGCTGTTGAGTTAAAGTGGCTTGCAGTTGTCGCAGAAACAAGCCGAAGCGGGCGATCGCAAAGCCAAATCCAATCAGCGCGATCGAGGTTCGTAGCCAAGCCAGAAAAGTTCGTTCGTTGGCTTGGTGTTCACGTTGGCGATCGACCTGTGGCTTTTGAGTCATGCCTGAGGAAATGCTGGTGGCAGCGTCATAGCCTAACTAGCGTGGGTTCGGCTTTAGTTACCACAGGGGTCGTAGTCGGGTCGTAGCCGAGCTGTTCAGTAATTCGTTGTTTCGCTAAAACCCGATATTCCCAAAAGTGCTCTCCCACAGCGCATAGGCTCAAATACATGGCTAGAGTCTGGGGTTTAGTCCGGGCGATCGCCCACAACTGTCGCCAAAACTGCCCGCGAATTTCGGGTCGGCGTATCCCTTGATGCCAGATTAACTGGCTAACCAGCCGCAACCCTCTACCTGGTGTAAACTGCATTGTCTGCTTACGGCCTGAGGGAGGCGTGATGTTGAGACATTGCTGAAAGCATCGCCGCAGGTAGTTAGCAGGTTCATACAAAGTCCAAAAACCCTCTACATACTCCTTAGCAATCTCCGCGATCGGTCGGGTGGGAACGAAATTCATCAGGGTGTTTTGATCACCCACATCCGTTACACCTACGCCTTCAACCAAGCGTTTTTCTTGTTGCAGTCGATTCCACAGAGCCGTGTTGGGCAGGGCTTGCAAAATTCCTAGCATGGGCTGAGGGATACTGGTTTGTTCGACAAAAGCTTGGATTCGCTCCCCTGCCCCTGAGCGCTCTCCATCAAAGCCCAAGATAAACCCAGCGTAGATCAGCAATCCTGCCTCATTGATTTTGCGGCAAGCCTCGATCAGCGGATTCCGAGTATTCTGCATCTTGCGCGTCACTTGGAGACTGTCTTGATCCGGCGTTTCAATACCGAGGAAGACGGCATAGAAACCTGCTTCTCGCATCATTTGTAGCAGTTCATCATCTTCTGCCAAGTTCACCGAAGCTTCGGTCATAAAGGTGAAGGGATAGTCATGCTCCTGCATCCAGGGAATCAGTTCCCGGAGAAAGCGTTTGACGTTGCGCTGATTGCCAATAAAGTTGTCATCCACAATAAAGAGCGAGCCTCGCCAGCCCAAGTCATACAGCGCTTGCAACTCGGCTAAAGCTTGCTGTGGTTCTTTGGTACGCGGTTTGCGACCGTAGAGCGTGATGATGTCACAAAACTCGCAATTAAAAGGACAACCCCGCGAAAACTGGATCGCCATCATAAAGTAGGCATCGCGTTGCAGCAAATCGAAACGAGGCAGAGGACTTAAGCTGACATCTGGTTTTTCGAGAGAACGAAAGACGCCTTGAGATTCTCCTTGCGCGATCGCCGCCAAAAATTGCGGTACTGTCATCTCCCCTTCATCTAGGATCAGATAATGCGCTCCAGAGGCTAAAGCGTCTTGCGGTACCGATGTGGGATACGGCCCACCCACGGCCACTTTCTTGCCCAATTGCACTGCTTTTTGAATTAGGGCGTGGAAGTCTGGTTTCTGCACCAGCATGGCTGAGAGGATAACTATGTCACACCATTCCCAGTCCGCCTCAGTTTCAACCTTGACGTTGCGATCGTAGAAGCGAATCTCCCAATCCTGCGGTAAGAGCGCAGCAACGGTAATGATGCCTAAGGGTGGAATGACAGCTTTGAGTCCAGCCATCTCCATACAACGATCGTACGACCAAAAGGACTGAGGAAACCGAGGATAGAGCAGTAGTGCTTTCATAGTGTCCTGAGTATGGCTTTAGCCTTACCTTGGCAAGAGAAAATACACCCTACATCCCACACAAGACAGATCTTCTTCAGGAAAGCCTGAGCCACCACTCAGGACTCAACTATCAGCTTTAATCTTCTGACAGCTTCAACTCGCTCTCGATCTTGTATATACCCAGTTCTAGCCCTATTTAGGAATTGCTTGAGGTCGCTAAACTGTCACGCCCTTCCAACAAGGCAGTCACTGCATTGACGACTACTTGGGCAGATCCTGCAAAGAATTTCTGGTCAATGGTCTCTGGGGTATCGCTAGATTGATGGTAATGGGGTGTGCGGAAATTTGCTGTATCTGTAATGACTACGGCACCAATTCCCTTTTGCCAGAACGGCGCATGATCGCTACGGAGTAAATCTGGAGTCAACAAACCCCGCAACGGTATAGGTAGAGTAATCACAGAGGGTAGATCAGGTTTGGCGGGTTGATGAAAAGCTGCTAGCAAGGGTAAATGTTCCTGATCGCCAATGGCTGCTAAAAAATCTCCCTGGCTAGTCGTAGGTTGAAAAGGCAACCCAACGGGATAGGTTTGACATCCCGGTTCGTAACAGGCGTACCCTAGCATTTCAGGGATAATCACACCTTGCAGATCTTGTAACAGGTTGGCATCAGAGGCAAAGGCAAAGCTGCCGAGCAACCCCCGTTCTTCTTGGTCAAACAAACTTATTTTCAAAGTGCGGGGAGTCGATCGCGCACCGAGTAACTGAGCTACTTCCAGGGTTGTTGCTACCCCGGTTGCATTATCATCGGCTCCGGGAGACCCCACCACCGTATCGAAATGGGCTGCCACGAGAATACTGCCTGCTTGTGGGTCAGTCCCTACTCGCTCAGCTACCACATTCACCCCACCGCTAAACACTTGCAGGTAAGGTTGCCAACCTGCTTGCTCCAAAGCTTTGAGAATATATTCTCTCGCTTGCAGGCGATCGCTCTCGCTATGCCGCTCAAACGCCAACGCTTGCACATGAGCAAACAACCGCTGGGGATTGACCGCAGGAGCATTCACAAGCGGGGATGTAGGTGGTGAAGTTACGCTAGAGTCAGGTGCTGGCGGCGAAAGCTGAGATAACTGCTCCGACAAGGGGGAATCGTTGCGGAAGTGATTCACAGTGACATAAGCAGGCGATCGCCTATGCCAGGTTTGGCCCACCACTAGCCCTACCACCACTGCCAGCAAAAAGAGTGCTGCCCAAATCCAATGCCGCTTCCGCATAATTAGCCTGCCGCGATCGCAACTTGGTGATCCTAGCTCGTTTACCATTCTGGTTGCAGGAAGTCGTTGCAGGAAGTGGTTACAGGAAGTGGTTACAGGCAAGATAGAACTACAAGCCAAAAGCAATCGGCTGATCAGATTACGGCTCCTTTACCAGGAGAAGATCATGACTCCCAAATTAGTTGTTTCATTTACTGCTGGATTGGCTGTTCTGGCTAGTCTCACCGCTAGCCCGCCGCCTGCGATCGCCAGAGACCAAGTCCCCATCAATAGCATTATCATCAGCGGGGTTGATAGCAGTGGCACCGCCTTTGCTAATCTCTCAGTCCCCAACCGCAGTAATGACCGAGCCTTCTTCGACAGCGAACTGAGTCTTTATGACCTGCACATCGCCAAGATGTATGAAGTCACCGCTGCTTTATGTCAACGTCGGCTCACCTTTCCTTTTAACCAGTCCATTCAAGTTTTCCAGTGGTCTTATTCAGCCAACAGCATTCCCATTGGTCAATTACAGATTAGCTGCCGTGAAGCTGAAGATGTCGCCAACACCTATGGACGAGGTTTTTTATCAGAATCTACTGTGATCCGCCGACCTCTAAGCGCGGACTCATCGCCCAGTGCCGAGACTTTCCAAATCCCCACGCTGAACCTCACAGGCTATCAAGCGCCACTATGGAAAAGCTTTACCCGTCGGCTACGGCTTAGTGGCAACTATTAGTACCGGGTATTAGAACTGGGTATTAGGACTGGGTATTAGGACTAAGTTAAGGTGCAGTTTTGGCCTGTTGTTGCTTGGCGTAGTTGAAGTTGCGTTGGTACTCCTGCAACTTAGTTTGAGCCGTTTCGTAATTTGCACTATCAGGTGGCACTTCTTCTAAAAGCAGAATAGCCTGGTTCCACTGACTAGCCACGGTAGACCAATCGCCCTCAGTTTCGGCTGACTGCCCCAAAGTTGAGGCTTGGGTCGCTCGGTTAATTGCCTGCCGAAATGGATCATTGGCATCGGTTGGTTTACTAGATCGGGCTGGAGCTGCTTTCGGTGATGGAGTCGGCGTTGTCGTTGACAACTCAGGGGATACTGCTGGATCGGAAAGTGCAGGTGCGGTGACAGGTTCGGGCTGTGGAAGTTGCCGCTGTTGATAGGCATCAATACCAAACCAAGTGCCCGCCGCGATCGCAAGCCCAGAGAGCACCGCCAGTGTGATTTTGAAAATGCTATAAGGGCGATCGCCTAATACCTCTCCCGTTTGGGCATTCACCATTACCTGATACTGCTTATTGTTGAAGCGGTAGGCCGAAAGCCATACAGGCAAAAGAATGTGCTTAAAGGTAATCGCACTATAGGCCGTGGAAACAGAATGTACTCGCTGCTCATCCCCACCAATATTGCAGCACACATCCGAGTGAATCACTGGAGCCATCTTGGCTTTAGCAGTTTCAAATCCTTCCTGCAAGCTGACTTGATATCGCTGAGCCTTAAACCCTGCCAGAAACGAAGGATTATAGGGAGCCAGTCGAGACAAATCCCAAGGCTCCAACTCTTCTAGGCGCTCAAGATCTACAGACTGTGAAGCTGCTACCAACAGATCATCAAAGAAGCGATCGACCCGACCCGATACCGAATTCCAGCGAGTATGCCGCACTTGTCGAGTTTTGGTAACTGTTTTGCCCTCAGAATCCGTTTCTTGATAAGTTTCGGTTACATAGTAATAAGTGCCGCGCTCCCCTCGGTAATGGCTCACCGTGAACGAATCGTAGGCCCAGAAGGGCAAGTACATCCCTTGCAGACCCTCGTGTTGCGCCATCTTCTTCAAGCTATTCGGCGCAAACCAGAGACTTCCTAGCCAGTGATGAATTTTTTCGCGGGCAGCTTTTTGCCCCACACTAAACGGCAACACGGCTTCTGGGGCAATAAGAGGATCTGCCACTTGTGGTTGCGCCACAATACTGGTGCTACAGAAGGGACATAGCCCAGCCACATCGGGTGGCTCAAACTCAATTTGTGCCCGACAGCCCGGACAAGCCACCTCCATTGCCGTTGCGGAGAGCACCGCCATTTTCGCCCGACCTGGATTGAGATATTCTTCATACGATCGCTCCACCACTTGTTCGGCGCTTTGAGGAATGATTTCCTCTCGACCGCAGTAAGGACATTTCAGTTGCCCTGCTTGAGGATTAAATTGCAAACTTGCCCCACAACCAGGACAAGGAAATTGTTTGATCAGCGGTTGGGTGATAGTCATGATGGCTGGTTTAGCTCACTGGTTTAGCTCACAGGCGGTGCAGGTGGAATTGAAGCTAAAACAGCGGCCAACTCAGGCAGTTCTGTCGCTAACTTCCAGCCTTCCATCCCCGATCGCCAAACGTGGGTTTGAGCTGTCAAGCCATTCTGGGGCAGTTGGTCTGGGGTAAAGGGCCCTAGGTTTTGCCCCCCCCGTGAAATAAACCACTGAATCTGGACAGGCGGTGGCGGTGGTGCAGGCGGCATCCCAGACACTCCACCAGGCATTCCAGGTGCAGGCGGTGGCGCTTGTACACCTTGGAGATTAGAGATGAGTTGCTGCCCCATCGCCAAACCCACACCAAAATCCAACGCTTGATTTCCCCCACCCGCATTATTAGCCGATGCTTCAACCGCATTAGCTGCTTGAAATTGAGCGTATTGCTGCATATTGCCCAAAATGCCCATCGAGGCTCGCTTATCAAGAGCCGTTTCAACTTCAGGAGGCAGTGAAACACTCTCAATCAGCAACTGGGTAAGCTCCAACCCAAATTGCTGTACTTCTGGCTGCATCCCCGCTCGAATGGTGTCGCCCATCTCACCATAGCGAGACGCAAAATCAAATAAGGGAATATTGCCTCGACCAAACCAGGTGGCAAAGGCTGTGATGATCATGTTGCGAATTTGGTCGCTGACTTCATCCACCTGGAATAAGCCATCGGTACTCACCAATTGGCGAATCAGTTGAGCAGGATCTGCGACCCGGATGTTGTAGCTGCCAAACGCTCTTAGGCGGACTGGGCCTAGTTCCGGATCACGAATCGTGATGGCATTGGGCGTGCCCCACTTCAGGTTGGTAAAAATCTTGGTATTGAAGAAGTAAACTTCTGCTTTGAAGGGAGAATTAAATCCGTATTGCCAACCTTTGAGAGTGCTGAGAAGCGGTAAATTTTGTGTCGTTAAGTCATAAAGGCCAGGGCTAAAGGTGTCAGCAATTTGACCTTCGTTGATGAATACTGCCTTCTGTCCGGGCCGTACTGTTAGCTTGGCCCCCATCTTAATTTCATTGTTGTGGCGCTGAAATCGATAGACAATCGTATCGTTGCTTTGATCGAGCCACTCAACGATATCGACAAACTCGCCTCTAATCTTGTCAAAAATGCCCACTCGACTATCTCCTAAATTTGCCTGAGCTAGTGGTGATTCTGCCGCCTACCCTACTAGTGCCCATTTAGCGGTTAGAGCCATTCATTAAATTCAAAAATATTGAATGAAGTTCCAGAAAACAGCTTTTTAAACCCACCAGCCTTGACGACGGTCGTCAAAACCAGTAATTTTCAGGAAAACTTTATGAATTTTGACGAAAGTGGGCAAACTGAACTAGGGGAAATTCAGGAGCAATGCTACCTAGAATCTGCCTCTCGTGAATCGCGTCCCTGCCTAGAACCGTGAGGTCAAGCCATGAAGATCGTGCACAGAGCAATCACAATTTTGGGAGCTGTTCTCTTATTGGGTGGACTAAGCCCAACTGTTTTGGCTCAATCTGAGAAAACTAAGCAGCCAAAGGCTCAAGATTTCTATCGCAGCGGAACTACCCAAGCCAAGCAAGAAAACTACGACGCAGCTCTAAAAGAATTTGACCAAGCGATCGAACTCAACCCGAATTACGGTTCAGCTTATGTGAATCGTGGCTACATCCGGTCTACGCTAGGGGACAAAGAAGGAGCTTTAGAAGACTTTAACCAAGCGATCGAGCTAAATTCCACTGATCCAACTGCATTCGTCAATCGGGGCAATCTTTACTACCAAGGTGGCAATTCTCAAGCAGCCCTAGAAGACTTTAATCAAGCGATCGCCCTTAAACCCGACTATGCCGCTGCCTATCTGAATCGAGGGTTTGTGCATTCTGCTTTGGGAGATAGCCAAGCCGCTCTGACGGATTTCAATCAGGCAGTGAAGCACAACTCGAACTATGCCGAAGCTTATTTGAACCGAGGTGTGATTCGGGCAGCTTTGGGCGATCGCAATGCCGCTCTCGACGATCTCGATCGCGCAGTGCAGCTCAACCCTGATTATGCTGAGGCTTATTTCAATCGGGGATTTATCCGAGCTACCAATGGCAATCAAACGGGAGCGGTTGACGACTTTACGGATGCCATTCGAGCCCGCTCTAACTACGCGGAAGCCTACGCAAATCGGGGGTTTGCTCTCGTAGCGATGGGGCAGCCTCAAGTGGCGATCGCTGATTTCAATCAAGCAATTCAGCTACAACCCAACTATCCAGAAGCCTACAAAGGTCGAGGTGACGCACGAGCAGCTCTAGGCGACCAACAGGGGGCGACCAATGATTACTCCCAAGCATTGCAGATTAACCCAAACTACGCTGTGGCTTATGCCACTCGGGCTAAAGCTCGATCTACTGCTGGAGACACTCAAGGAGCCTTGGAAGACTACACCCAAGCTCTCAGCATGAATACTAGCAACGATACCGCTTATACCGAACGGGGCATGAACCGCAAAGTTGCTGGAGATAACCAGGGAGCGATCGAAGACTACAGCCAAGCCATCCAAATCAATCCAGGCAATGCGGATGCTTACTTCCAGCGAGGCTTACTGCAATTGAGCCAGGGCAATCGCCAACAGGCACTGGCAGACATGGAAACCGCTGCGAATCTTTATCTCAAATTGGGTCGAGCTGATGGTTATCGCAACGTCATTGCTCAGCTCAATCAAGTTCGCTAGGCACATGAATTAAAGAGCATCTGAATCTCCTCCCGCCTACAGCATCCCTCTTCTTAAGGAGAGGGACTGGGGAAGAGAGTACTCAAGGCTCAAAAAAATTCTGGTATTGCAATATTTGCAGTAGAACAGTGAAGCGGAGCAAAGAGATAGGCAAACAGCTTACTCCCTTCCCACCTAAAGATTAAGGAACAAGTGAAAACATGAAACTGAGCGTTTTTTGCACTTGTTCTGTCGATAGGAACTGATGCGAGTCTAGGAATCGATTGAGTTGTTGCTCAATTTGTTTGAGAGTTGTACCAATCGGTAAATGATGCAGGAAACGTAAGCGGAGTAGATGAATCACGTATTCAACCAAGTTCAACTTCGGCGAATAGGACGGTAAGTAAAGAAACTCAACCGTAATCGATTGCGACAGTCCCATCTGCTCTAAGTGATCTGCCAGTTGTGACTGCATCTTTTGCTTATGGGTGGGATTATTGTCGAGAATGATGCAAAGCGAGTCATAGCCTAGCTCCACACAATCGAGACAAAATTCCGCCATGTACTCGGATACATCTTCTGTTTTGGCTTGTGGGCTAAGGCGAAAATACTCTTCACCGCTGTGGGCATCAACACACAGTAGCCCATTGAGTTTGTTGCGAACCCGCTCGTCGCTTGCTACCTCTGGACGGGTATTGCGTTCTGCCCAGCCATAAAACAAACTGGGGCGATCTGTGACGGCAAACTCGTCGAAGAAGACGGTGCGCTCACCGGGCTGAGGCAATTGCAGTTTTTTTTACAACCTCTACCCACTCTTTTTGCGCTTTTGGGTCAGCATTGGCGTAGTCCCGGTGCGCTCGCTGATACGACAAGCCTAACTCGCTGAGCAATTCATAGATGCGGGAGTCTTTCAATCCCACCCCGAAGTGTCGCTCAATCACCTCGCATAGAATTGCCCCCGTCCATAGGTTGCGATCATATCCGTAATCAGTCGGGCGTTGCCTCAGCACTATGGCTTTGAGTTGCTGTTGCTGCTGTGACGTCAACCGACTTGGTTTTTGATGCTGAATCGGGTTGACTAAGCCACTCAGTTCACCGTCGAGATATTTATCCATCCAACTCGTCAGTGTCTCATAGCGACACCCAATGTATTCGCACACTTGGGTGCGGCTGTGCCCTTCATGCAACAGTTTGATAGCTGTCAACCGATGACGAATGTACTGTTGCTGATTGCGGTAATAGAGTCTTTGCCACTCATCCGCATCAAAAGACTTGTCTCGAAGGGCTTGAGTTCGATTCATAAAGGCTCTCACTCTTTACCTAATCTTATACCGGGAAGGGAGTAATATTCTTCCTGCTGGGGTTCATCAGCAGACATAAGTAGCTTATCTACTTGCTCTAAGCTCAAATATTGATCTAGATATTCACCGACTAGTGGCAATAATATTTGTACTCGGTCTTCTAATTCTTCTAGATATTCCAAGAGTTCCATACAGGCTAAGTTGCTCCAAGCTGTAATTTTTTAACGGCACTCACCTTTATTGCTATAGCCTGAGCGAATAAAGACTTAAACATAAATCTCTCTTGATTTATTGTGTAATTGATTTGCACAAAAAGAGCGACTGAGACACCAAAAATACGTGATGCTTATCACACCCCATCCTGAAAATCAGGAATTAGCTTAGTTGAGTTTTGACTCTACTCACTAGGACAACTATTAGCCACTTCAGCGCTAAGAGCAATGAAAACACGCCATTTTTAGGATGTTTCTGCATTCCTAGATCCTTGAAAATTTAGGTGGGGTGAACTGAGAGGAATCATTAGGGATTTAGCATGGATGTCAATCAAATCTGTCAGCAATATGCCGCTGGAGAACGTAATTTCTGTGGGGTAAATTGGAGCGATCTCGATCTGTCGGGTCTTCATTTGATCGAGGTTAATTTAGCTGGAGCCAACCTCAGCCGCACCAATCTCGCTGGAACCAACCTAGCTCTGGCTAATCTAACAGAGGCCAATTTGAGCAGTGCGAATTTGAGTCGTACAAATTTGACTGGAGTTGATCTGAACCGAGCCAATCTACGCCGAGCCAAGCCTGTGGGCGCAATTCTCATTGGGGCAGACCTAAGCCAAGCAGATTTAATAGAGGCAGATTTGACAGGAGCCATTTTAAGTGCAGCGAATCTGCAAGGTGCGAATCTGCGAGAAGCAGTTTTACGGGAAACCGATCTTGCGGGAGCTAATTTGACAGGCGTTAGTTTGCAGAAGGCAAATCTCAGTGATGCTAACCTGCGAAGAGCCATTCTACGCAATGCTGACCTCGTGGGTGCCAACTTAACTCGCGCTAACTTAGCAGGCACAGATCTGCTGGGAGCCAACTTACGAGATGTGATCATGCTTGACAACGTTATCTACGAATAGCCATGATTTTTGGGCTAAAGATAAGTGGTTGCTAGCTGAGGTGTGCATGCAGAAGTGGGAGTATTGTGAAGTTTTCTATTTTGTCAACAGGGTTGGCTCTACCTCAACCCTGAGACTACAACTCAATGGGGAACAGCAAAATAATGTTTCTAGCGTGATTGAGTTTCTGAATCGGCTGGGTCGGCAAGGATGGGAACTGGTGAGCCATGTGGTGAGCCAAGAGATCATCTCGCAAGACGATTACGGCAAGTATATGTACACCAGTACCTTCAACACGTTGACCTTCAAACGCCCTTTACTAAATTAGGAGAGCCAGACTACTGGCTTTGGCAAAACGATTACTTGCTCACGGGTTGCGCATCTCAGCCACATGATTGACTCACAAATCTCTGTTGGCCCAACGCTCCTCCGGTGACCTTAAAGTTGAGCGGACATTGCAAGACTCGCAGCGGTTTTGCAACGGCTTTGCAATGCCGTATCTCGTCATGCTCCTGTCCCAGTAGATCTACTCTCCGCTAAAGTGTTTTAGTCGCAGAGATCGGGGATATTACAGATCCGGAATTGCCCAGTAAGGCTTTGTGGTCAACTCTATCGCTAGTCTTTCTCGCAGGTTCTGCTGAGGCTGGCACCCGCCTATTCTCAGCTCCAGATTTCCTAAAGCTTAAATTACTCTTTTAAGTTGCGGATGTTGAGTGGATTATCTGGGAGTCTAAAGAGAGACTGTGATTATACGGAATCTTGATTCCTCGGAGTTACTCAGTATAATTGGCACCTTGCTTAGATAGTGGTATCGAGGAATCATCAACCACCGTACGTATTCATTCAACAGCCCCTATTGGAGAATGCATCTAGCATGGAAACTTTAGCTTTTGTTCATAGCGCCGTCGCCTACGCTGATCCTGATTCGGAGCCACAGTTTTCTTTCCAGCCTCTCAACTTCAAACTGCTCAATTCTGGATGGATGAGCTTTGCCGCGATCGCGATCGGCTTGGCAATTCTCAGCACCACTTCGGATGCAATGGCGGCAGTTATAAAACGTGGTTCTAGTGGCAGTCTCGTCGGCACTATACAGTCAGCCTTGGTCAATCGTGGCTACAACACGGGTGGCGTGGATGGTGTTTTTGGCCCTGCGACTGAGTCGGCTGTCATTCGCTTCCAGCAAAAACAAGGACTGAGCGCTGATGGCATTGTCGGTGCCGCAACAGCGGCGGCTCTAGGCATCAATAACGGCAGCATCACTGGTGGTGGCGGTGGCGGTGGTGCTCCTGGCACTTACACCGTTACTGCCGGAAGTGGATTGCTGATCCGCTCCAGTCCTAGTCGAGGAAGTGCGGTAATCGGCAGTTTGGGATACGGCGGGCAAGTGAGTGTCACCAGCAATCGGGCTTCTGGGGACGGTTACACATGGGCACAACTTGCGGGCGGTGGCTGGGTAGCGGCAGACTATCTCAGCGCTGGCGGTGGTGGCGGTGGCGGTGGTGGCGCTCCGAGCGATGCGGTCACGATTTCGACCAATGGGAGCGCTCTCAACATCCGCTCTGGCCCCGGTGCTGGCTACGGCGTAGTTGGCAGTTTGTCCAATGGCTCACGAGCTAGCATCACTGGGCGCACCTCCAACGGTTGGTATGAACTGGCTAACGGGGGCTGGGTGTCTGGCTCTTGGATTTATTAACTTCGATCCATTAACTTCCGACCTTTAGCGCCGAACCTGCGGGACTACGGGCAGGGAGAAATCTAAGGGAGCGCGATCGCCTAGTCGTTGGGTTGCAGCCGAGGACTGATTTGCCGTTTGCCATTGGCTGAGAACCTGAGCGACCTGCGATCGCGTCATTCCAGGTTGGATTTCTGGGCGATACAGCATCCGCAGCAGCGCCTTATCAATTTCGCTGTATTCAGTGGGGTCAGTCCAGCCCTGGAAAAAGATGCTGTCGGGATAGCGGCTAGAATCTTGCATCAAGCCGAGTGATTGGGTCAGTTCTTCGCGGATCAGGTGCGATCGCTCCTTCTGGCTCACTCCAACGGTCGAAATCAAAATTCTGGCGTTATAAATTGTGTTCTGCTCATTCCAGTGCGTCCAGAAAAAGCCGTAATTAAGCGGTTGGTAGTTCGGCTCGTACCGCCGGAAATCAGACTCTGGTACAAAGTAGATTTCCAGGTTGGGATTGTCTTGATCCATTTGTAATTGCAGCCCCTCCGTCAACCCCTCAATATCTTGGATGACTGCCTGTAAGGTGCGTAAATCTTCTGAGGTGGGCGACCCGTGAATTTTAATCTTTACTGGACCCTGCCATTTCCGCACCCTAGGAGCTGACGCACCAAACTCTCCACCCATCGTCACTTCTAAGAAGTAACTGATTTGCTCTGGGGTATAGCTAGGTAGCCCCAGACTTTTTGGGCGCGGCGCTGTTACAGCCGTGGTGTCTGCTGAGTTGGGTTGAGGGCTAACAGCGATCGTAGATGAGGCGACAGGAAACGGAATTGTCAATGGCGATCGCTGCATCTGCACCAAGTCACTCCGTACCCAACCTGCTAAGCGACTTTGCACAAAGCGAACATAACTCCAAGTTGCGCCATCTCGCCCCCGTGCTTCTTGCAGCACCTCGACGCGATCGCCGACCCGCCCTATGGAAACTCGTGATGCTGCCTTTGAGGGGGCCGAACGCACATTAATTTGTGAATCTGCATAATTCGCTTGCAACATCGCAGGTTTCGCCCAACTCGGCAACCCTACACTCAGAGCGATCGCCGTAGGAGCCAAGGCAAACGGAACCATCTGACGCATCGCCGCTAGCAGACTGAGTTTCACTGTCATGGTGCTTTTAAGTCCCAAAACGCTGGGGGCTACTAAACATAATTCCCCACTTTATTCGCAGTGTCTGGTCCCACATCCGTTTGATTTATCCAACTTTACCCAAAGTCCAGGAAGTGCGCGCGGCTTCCCGCCTACAAGCTAAAATTTGTTGTCACTCGGAGAAATTGCGCCATGCCCCTTGCCCAATTGCCTCTTGCCCAACTATTCGATGGTGCCAATCTGTTTGTGCTGCCTTTTTGGGCATTGATGATTCTGCTGCCCAGTTGGAGCGTGACTCGGCGCATCATGGGTTCGTTGATTCCATTTGTGGTTTTAGCAGCGCTCTATCTCTATTTGTTCATCAGCACAATCACACCGGAATCAGCCCAAGCTTTGTCTAACCCTCAGTTAGCGGATATTGCTCGCTTTTTTGCTGCCGAATCTGCTGCTGCGACTGGTTGGGTACATTTCTTAGTGATGGATTTGTTTGTAGGCCGATGGATCTATTGGGAAGGTCAGCGGACTGGCATCTGGACGATCCACTCGATCGCGCTTTGTCTGTTCGCAGGTCCCCTAGGATTGCTGTCTCACATCCTGACCACCTGGGTGACTCAAACTTTCTTCACGTCAGCTGAGGCCAAAGCTGAGGCAACCGCAGTGTCACCAGAAGCTTAAGCTTGATACTGTTGCCGCTCAGCTTTTAAAGCGGTTTTGACGCTGTCATATTCCGCTTCAATTTGTTGCATCCGTTCGCGGGCTGCTTCAAGGCGGCTAGGTTGAGCGATCGCAGCTAACTCCTCACATAAATCAGCTAGTGTCTTAGCTCCTAAAGTCACGCTACTGGCTTTAAGACTGTGCGCGGCTTGATGCAGGGCAGTGAAGTCTTCTTGGACTAGAGCTAACCACATGCTTTGTAGAGCTTTGGGGCCATCCTCTAAGTAGGTGTCAATCACTTCGACTAAAAACTCAATCGCATCCTCTCCCACTAGCTCCTGCAAGGCTTGTAGAGCTTGCCGATTCAAGACATCTTCTGGCGATCGCGCGTCCCCTACCCTGAAAACTGGAGTATTGGATGGGCAGGCGTTCAAGGCTTTGACGAGCGTATCTAGTCGAATGGGCTTGCTGACATAGTCATTCATGCCAGAAGCTTTACAAAGTTCGCGATCGCCCTGCATGGCGTTTGCCGTCATCGCAATGATGTAAGGGCGAGTTTCGGGGGGCCACTCTTGGCAAATGCGACGAGTTGCAGTCAGGCCATCCATTTCGGGCATTTGCACATCCATCAGCACCACATCATAAACTTGCCGCCGTAATGCTGCTAATACCTCTAAGCCATTCGCAGCAATATCCGCTCGGTAGCCCAATTGCTGCAACAAATGTATAGCCACCTTTTGGTTGACCACATTGTCTTCGGCTAGCAGAATCCTTAGAGGATGGCGTTCTGCAATCTGAGCATCAAAGCGGGAGTAGCTAGAGCGAGCAGCGCGCGATGGTGTTGGCACTCCGGCAAAAATTTCATTGAGAGCGTCGTAGAAGTGAGACTGCTTAACGGGCTTACTGAGAACTGCGGCAAAGTTTGAGCTTTGTCTGGCAACTCCAGTTTGCTGGAGAGTCGTCAGCAAGATGAGAGCTAGTTGTTGACCATCCTTTTGCTGACGCATGGTAGTAGCCAACATCAAACCGTCAGTGGTTGGCATTTGCTGATCGATCACCGCCACATCAAACTCTTCTCCCTGATCCAACCAGGCCAAGGCCTCTGCGGCAGAGCTGGCCGCCCGTGCCCTCATGCCCCAAGATTGAGCTTGTAGCATCAAGTTTTGGCGGCTAGTGGCGTTGTCATCCACAATCAACAATCGCTTCTTAGTTAAGCTGGGCAGGCGGACATTGAAACTAGTCGATAAGTCCTCCGCCACCTTGGCAACAACTGAAAAATAGAAATTGGAGCCAGAGCCTGCCTCGCTATCTACCCAGATTCTGCCTCCCATCAGTTCGCTCAGCCGTTGACTGATGACTAATCCTAGACCTGTGCCCCCATATTGGCGGCTGGTGGAAGAGTCGATTTGGGTAAACGGCTGAAATAAGCGATCCAGGCGATCGCTCGGAATCCCCACTCCCGTATCCCGAATCGCAAATCTGACTGCGTATTCCGTAGTTTCAGAAGACTCAGCCTCGCAGCTACGTAGCAGTTGACGCGCCTTGACTTCCACTGTGACTTCGCCTGCTTCCGTAAACTTGACCGCGTTGCCAACCAGATTTACTAGGATTTGTCGGAGTCGAGTGACATCACCCACCAGGGCAACAGGCGTGTTCGGTTCAATCAGATAAGCTAGCTCTAAATTTTTCTCCGCTGCTTTGGGTGAGAGTAAATCTAGAACGCCCTCAATACAGGTACGCAGGTCAAAAGGTTGCTCCTCTAAATCGAGCCTGCCAGATTCGATTTTGGAGAAGTCAAGAATATCGTTAATGATGGCAAGGAGCGATTCACCACTGGTGCGGATCGTTTCAGCAAAATCTTGCTGCCGATCTGTGAGCGGAGTATCTAGTAATAACCCAGTCATGCCAATCACAGCATTCATGGGAGTACGAATTTCGTGGCTCATGGTGGCTAGAAATTCACTTTTAGCTCGGTTAGCCGCCTCTGCTGTTTGCTTAGCTTTCTCTAAAGCTAAATATTGTTCAGTCAAGCGCTCTCGTTGGTCAGTTTCCTGCTCTAAAAGATAGGCTTGAGCCAAGGCAATGCCCACCTGATCAGCCACTGATTCCAGCAAGCTAATGTCATCTGTAGTCCAGTGGCGATAGGCATCGCATTGATGGAGAGAAATCACTCCATTCGGTTCGCCTTGATAGGAAGTCCGCACAGCCAGTAACGACTTCAAGCCTGTGTGATCCCAAGCAGAACTTACAGCTTGCAGGCGGACATCCTGCGTCACGTTGTCAGAGGCGATCGCTTGGTCCTGAGCCAACACAGAGGTGATAAATGGATTATTGGCAACTGGCACGTTGGCATGAGCCACTGAATCATAACCAGGCTCCAAATACTCAGCCACGACTGGAATTTGAGGAGATGGACTGGCAATGTAAGTCCGAATCAAGCAGCGATTAACCCCAAAGGCTTGGCCAATCTGCAATGCCGCCGTCCGAAAAATTTTCTGGGTATTTAAGCTCTGGCGAATTTCTTGCGTAATCTGCTTGAGCAATATAGCTCGATGAAACTGATGATGGAGCGCGGCCTTCGCCTGTTGCCTCTGAGTAATATCTCGATAGCTGATGACAGTGCCAACGATGTTGTTGCCGAGCTTTTGGGGCTTAGAATAACGCTCAAGGCTTCTACCATCTTGAAGCTGAAAAACAATACAACTAACGACATCAGGGTTGGTGTAAGACTCATGAGCTTGAGCCAGAAACTCTTCTGGTTCTTGCAGTTGCGTTAGAGCAAAGTCAACAAATTGCTTGTTTTCTCGCGATCGCATAATTGGCTCAGGAACCCGCCATAACTCCACAAATTTGTGGTTCCAAATCACCATAGTCCCAGCCGAATCTACTGCCACAATGCCATCAGCCGTAGATTCTAGGGTTGCCTGAAGCAGTGAAAAAGACTGGTCTAGTTCTCTCTCCGTAGCACGACGCTCCGTGACATCAATGCCAGTACTAACTACGTACTCCACCACCTCAGCAGAGTCTAGAAGCACAGTATTAGACCAAGCAATTAAACGACGCCCCCCTGATCTAGTCAACCAATAGTTTTCATGCTGGTTAGGAAATTGCCCCGCTCGTAACTGGGCAAATACAGTTTTAATTCCTGCCATTTCTTCAGGGGCAGCGAACAGATCCCAAAACGGTTTACCCCTTACTTCTGCAAAGGAATACCCTGTGATTTGCTCGCAAGTCCGATTGAAGCGCACAATTCGTCCTTGAGTATCCAGCACAACCACTAAAGCGGCAGAGGTGTCTAGGATGGTGGACACAAAATTGCGTTCTTGCCACAAAGCTGCTTCTACCTGCTGACGCTCTCGAACTTCTTGATTTACCAAATAGTAAACAACTGACAGAATCCCCAGATGCAGCAATAGCCCTAGAGAGAAGATCACCAACGTTTGTTGGGTGCTAGTTGCAGATGCCTGAGATTGTTGCAGCAGTACCTGCTTGGCTTGTTGCTGCATTGTCAACGTGAGGTCTTGGATGTCACCGAGGTTGCCTTTTCCCTCCTCTACCAGGACACGCTCTACTGCGGATTCCAGCCCGTACTGGCTACGCAAATCAATCGTTTGCTGTAGCTCCACCAGCCTTTGAGAAATTAACGCCTCTAAAGTTCTGAAGTTCCGCTGCTGGTTAGCATCCTGCTGAGTCAAGCTGCGGAGAAGATTTAGGTCTTGCTTAATTACCTGCAAAGCCTCGTTATAAGGAGCCAGATAAGAAGTTTTACCTGTGATCAAGTAACTCCGCTGATTAGTTTCAGCCTCCTTGAGTTGCGCGATCGTATCTCCTAAGCTGTCTAACAACCGATGGGTTTGCTCAACTGAATTACTGGCTATTTGGAGTTGAGTGGCACTGCGGTTTGCAGCAAATCCAGTCATCAACAAAACACCAGCAAGTAGCGCAAAACCACTGCGAATCTTAAAGCCAAACTGATAACGCTTTTTTTCAGGTTGCTTGCGTTCAACGGCGGTATGGGCAAGGCTGGCTAAATTACGCCGCAATTCTAGCTGGGTGATGACTTGACGGGCTAAAGCATACAGGGCTTCAATTTGCCAATCACTCAGCTGCCGGGGGACATAGTCAATCACGCAAAGGGTGCCCAACGGATAGCCTTCGGGTGTAATTAGAGGCACGCCTGCATAGAAGCGGATTTTGGGCGCTGAAGTGACAAGAGGGTTAGTAGCAAACCGCTCATCCGCTAAGGTATCTGGAACGATGAAAGCTTTTGGTTTGTGGAGGGCATGAGCACAAAAGGCCACATCTCTGGGCGTTTCTTGAACATCCAAGCCCACCTTCGACTTGAACCACTGACGCCTCGCATCGACCAGACTGACTAGGGCAATGGGAGTTTCGCAGATTTGAGCGGCAAGGCGAGTCAGGTCATCAAATGCCTGTTCTGGAGCGGTATCCAGAATTTTGTATTGAGAGAGCGCTTCAAGCCTTGCTGATTCATTGCTAGGCAAAGGTGCCTTCATTGTCAATCTCCCCTTGAGCAGCCCATCTCGTCAGTGCTGTTAATTCTGTTAACTTTAGCGATCGCAACCTGTGCAACCCCACCAGAGCTAGCTTTGGCAGTATTAGATTTGGCCTAGAAACAGATTGATGTCTGATTAAGCTTTGTGCAAACATTCGATCATTCCAGGTTGTCAGCCTCTATCCTTATCCAAGCATTGCCCAAGCATTGCCTAAACAGTCCCCACTACTTGCTTGAAGCTACCAGGCCAAGAAACCTTAGGCTATTCAAGTGCAGTTGTAACGAACTCTGTCGCGAACGCTGTCCTGTTAGTATTCCCGAAAAATTTCTTTAGGCAATGGTGCCCATTCTCAGAACAGGCAACTGCTGAGGAACCTCCCTATGTTTCTACGTTATCAACCCCATCAACCTCCTAATTTAAGCTTGCCTCATCCTTACTTGTATCACCGCAAACAATGGGCGATCGCACTTGTTTCCAGTTGTGCTGTGGTTTTAGCCGTTGGACAGCAGAGCTTAGCCGCTTTTATTACCCCCCAGCGAAGTCAGCAGGGCATGGTGGTGTCAGCCCATCCCCAAGCCAGTGATGTAGGGCTGAGAACATTGCAACAGGGAGGTAATGCTGTAGATGCTGCCGTGGCTACTGCCTTTGCCATTTCAGTCGTAGAACCTTTCTCAGCGGGCATCGGGGGTGGGGGCTTCTTGCTATTTCATGCGGGTGAAACGGGTGAAACTACAGCCCTGGACTTTCGTGAGCAAGCTCCGCAACTCGCAACTCGCCAGATGTTTTTGGATGCCCAAGGACGAGTTCGCTCCCAAGCGAGCATAAATGGACATTTGGCAGTCGCGGTGCCCGGAACAGTGGCGGGACTCCATGAGGTACATCAACGCTATGGTCAGTTGCCTTGGGCAAAAGTGGTAGCGCCATCGATCCAGCTAGCTCAGAGCGGCTTCGTGGTTACGCCTCGCTTTGTGGGGTCTGTAGAGGCGCGTAAGACAGTAATTTTGCAAAACTCAGCCGCTCGCCAAGTTTTCACCCGCAACGGAACCCCATATCGCGTGGGCGATCGCTTGGTGCAGCGAGATTTAGCCAAGACTTTGCAAGCGATCGCTCAAGATCCTCAAAGCTTTTATCGGGGATGGATTGCAGAGGCGATCGCCCGCGACATGGCAAAAAATGGAGGCTTAATTACCGTTAACGATCTCCAGCGTTATCGCCCTACCTGGCGCACACCGCTTTGTGGCCCCTTTCGGCAATATCAAGTCTGCTCCATGCCTCCACCTTCGTCGGGGGGCGTTCACCTCTTACAAATGTTGAACATTCTAGGAGAGACCGATCTGAAAGCTTGGGGTTGGCGCAGCCCAAACGCTCTGCACTTGCTGGCTAGTGCGATGCAAATTGCCTACGCGGATCGCGCTGTCTATCTAGGTGATCCTAAGTTTGTTCAAGTTCCAGTTAAAGCCTTAACCAGTCGAGCTTACGCAACGACGCGGCGACGAGAAATTTCACCCCAGCAGGCCCGCTCCTCGAAAGTTGTGAAAGCGGTGGAGCCAGCCGTTTTGCAGCGATTTATGGCCCAGGCCGAATCTAATGACACTAGCCATCTCACAGTGGTAGACTCTGCCCGGAATGCAGTCAGTCTCACGTTTACAATCAACGGTGGCTTTGGGGCGGGGGTCGTAGCACCGGGGACAGGAATTTTGCTCAACAACGAAATGGATGATTTTGCGATCGCCCCTGGTGTTCCTAATCTTTATGGGCTGGTAGGAAATGAGGCTAATGCGATCGCTCCTGGCAAAATCCCGCTTTCCAGCATGACCCCCACCATTGTCACAGAGCAAGGCAAGTTACGTTTGGCAGTAGGCTCTCCCGGTGGTAGCACGATTATTACCACCGTTTTTCAGATTGTTCTAAACGCTTTGGTCTATGACATGGATGCTGGCGCTGCTGTTTCTGCCTCTCGCATTCATCACCAATGGCTACCCGACACCCTAAGAGTAGAACCTTGGGGGCTAGATGCAGCAACCCTAAAAGATTTACGTCAGCGAGGCTACAAACTCCAAGAGCAAACCCCTTGGGGCAACGCCAATTTAATTATTGCCACTCCCAATGGTGCTCTCGAAGGAGCGACTGATCCACGAGGAGAAGGAGCAGTCCGAGGTTTTTAGCCTGCCCCTAAGCAGTGTGACGTAGCACCTCTAACTCCAGCATGGCATCGATCATGGCCCAAGCTTTACCTAAAGCTTCGTTCAGCTCTGTGACTCGAATGCCATAGCGTATTCTGCCGCGCTGCCATTGCAACCACACACCTCGGTCGTGGTCTGCCTTCTTGAGGTAAATCGGAATTGCGTGGTAGGTTGTGTAGGGTTTTAAAGGGGCCATTACTAAAACCTCGATGCCAAAAATAATTGAGTTTATTGAGAGATTAATCGCGGATTGCACCCAGGTGATCGTAAGGATTTAATTTTATCTATAGCCGTAATTCTACTAACCAGATGGGTAAGTTGAATCCACCTTTTTAGATAAATATTTAATCCCCTCTAAAGATATATAGAAATGTAGCGATCGCCTTTGGCAACTACTTTTCGCAGCCATGTAATTCCGGACAAAAGCTTCTCCAAGAAGTTTTTGGTTACCTACAAATACTTAGTTCCACACTTATTCAAAGTTTCCGTAAATTTTCGGTAAAGTTTTTGTAAGCTTATTTTCTCTAACAGAGAATACTTGATGCCTATTTAGCTTTGGCTCTACGGTGTCATGCCTGCCAATTTACCCCTTTTAGGTGATTCCAACGGTTAGATGTTTCTACTGAGTATCTGTACCTAAACTTCTATTGGCCGAAATCTGGGGAAGAGATTAGGATAGAAGCCTCGATCATCGCCCGCATCTAAACCGCCTCAACTTAATAAGGATTCAGAGGATTCAGCGCCTATGGAACCAACTATCAGTCATGCATTAAAAGAGTGGGCTGTAGCTGTCAACGCCTTGGCGCAGGGACACACTATTCTGCTGTTACGCAAGGGAGGAATTAAAGAGCAAGGTGGGGCTTTCCAGGTCGCTTACGACCAAGTGCTACTCTACCCTACCTACGAGCACCAAAAACCTGAACTGCTCAAGCCTAACTATGCGGCTCAAGTTCAATCAGTATCATCAGGTTGGCACCCTGAAACGGTTCCTATTAGCGCTTGGGCTCAAATCACTCACATTATCCAGGTCAGTGAGGCAGCAACCTTGGCTCAACTGCTCCCCTTCCACGTCTGGAATGAGCAGTTTGTAGGCGATCGCTTAAAGTGGAAACCCCGGACACCGCTGTATTTACTGCTGCTACGAACCTATCGTCTCCCGCAGACCCAAATGATTCCCTATCATCTAGAGTATGGAGGGTGCCAATCGTGGATTGATTTAGCTACCTCGATTTCACTAGCTGATTCAGTACCAGCGCTCAACGATGCCGAGTACAGTCACCAGACCCAGATGATTCAAACGACGATCCATGAATCGACAGCTCAGACGACAGTGACTTCCCTGTGACTATAAAATAACGCTATTCATTACTCATTCCACCCTTTTCTCCACAGCATCACCATGCCTAAGCAAAGAAGTCGGTTAGCTGAACGTCCGTCCACTCGCAATAGACAACCCATGTCTTTTACGCTAGAAAATATTACGCAAAGAGATTTCTTTGTTGCCCTAGGAATATGGGCCTTTCTGGAAGTTTTGGCTCTCCTACTGTTTCCAGCAATGGGGTTAATCAAACCGGGCGATCGCTTGCAGGGATGGATCGCGACCAGTATCCCACTAGGGTTAATTGGGGCGTTCTTAGTGGGCGCAAGTTCGCAGTATATCAATGTCACTGTGGATCGCGCAGATAGAACGAACAAGCCTTTGCTGATTTTGTTAGGGCAAGCTGTGGGCTGGCTGGGTCTAGCGGGTGTTCTATTTCCCCTAATCGTCGTGGCAATTGAGTTCTTTACGAATACACTCGGCAAAGCAGGTTGAGGTAGAACTGCAAGTTGCCATTCTAGCGCCAGCAAATTAACTCGCTGAACACGGGTAATTTATATCACACCTGTCTAGCTTGGCTGCGGTCAAAGTTCGCCGATTTCAGGGCTGAGCCAAGAGTTGCACAGAGTTAGTGGATGCTTGGCTGGGGGAGGTGACACGCTTGAGTTGCGCATGGCCTGAGAGGAAAGCAACAGCAGCAGTAATGGCGATCGCATTAATGACAAGAGTGCTGCGTGAGGAAATGGAGTCGGACATGACGATAACAGGAAATGAATGCTAGTTTCGTTATGACATTCCCTCCAGCTAGTTCACGTGATCTTACAGGTGTTTATCTGTAATCTCCGTCACAAAATCTCTGTCACAAGAAGGCTTGGAGCGATTTGTTTGGGCAATGGTGCAATGGCGATCGCTCCGTAACTCTGATGCCTAAGGATCAGTTATGACTTCCCAAATCCCCGCCAACTCAGACACCAATCTTTTCGACGCGCTCACCCCCAGTCCTTTAGGAAGCAAGCCAACGCTTGAATCTCTAGGTGAGCTAAGAGCAAAAGCTCTAGAACAAATTCGAGCGAGTTTGCGGCCTGGACAGCAGCAAATGGCAGATTGGCAAGGTGGGCCGTTGGCAGTTTCTGCGGTGCCTGGGGCAGGAAAGTCAACGGGGATGGCAGGGGCAGCGGCGATCGCGATCGCGCGTTACCAATTGCATAGCAGCCGTCAACTGGTCGTCGTCACCTTTACCCGATCGGCTGCGGCTAATGTTAAGGCCAAAATTCGCCAAGCCCTGAGAGCTATGTCTCTCCCTCAGGGGGGCTTTGTGGTGCAAACGCTACATGGTCTGGCCCTCAATATTGCTACCCGACACCCCGATCTTTCTGGGCTTAACTTAGAGCGCTTAACCTTAATCTCACCTACCCAAAGTCACCGCTTGATCAGGGCTTGTATTGAGCAATGGATTGCTGATCATCCAGCTTTGTACCAACGGTTGCTGGAAGGGCAACACTTCGATGGAGAAGAAACAGAGCGATTGCGGCGACAGTCAGTGCTGCGGACAGAAGTACTACCCGAACTGGCTCAAACTGTAATTCATGAAGCCAAGAGTTCGGGTTTGTTGCCTGAAGATTTGCAGCGCTTGAGTCAGGAAATTACCTCGGATGGTTATGGAGTCTTAGAAGTCGCCGCTGGGCTGTATGAACGGTATCAAACTTTGCTGCGATCGCGAGACTTCATCGATTACGACGAAATGATTTTGTCTGCCCTGCGAGTCTTAGAAAATGACAGCGCTCGCCAGCTTTGGCAAACCCAAACTTTTGCAGTGTTTGAAGACGAAGCCCAAGACTCTACACCCCTTCAAACCCGGTTATTGGAGATCTTGTCTACCGATCCCAGGAATGCTGAGCAATTACCTAACTTAGTGCAAGTGGGCGATCCCAACCAAGCCATCAACTCCACCTTTACCCCGGCTGACCCCATTTTCTTTCGAGAATTTTGTGAAAGTTGTGGCACCCAAGACCGATTAGTCACGATGGATCAGGCGGGTCGCAGCACCCAGATTATTATTGATGCTGCTAATTTTGTCTTGGAATGGGTAAATCGCACCTATGGAAGTCAGCGATCGCCCGCTTCACCTCCAGGTAACGAGACAGCTCTCCCTTTCCGACCCCAGCACATTCATCCCGTTGATCCACAAGATCCCCAACCCGATGCCAACCCAGCTCCCACCGGACGGGGTTTAGAGCTACACACCCCCCGTGACCCTTATCACACGGCCGAGCTAATTGGGCAGCGGGTCATAGAGCTGTTTGGACAAGATCTCCAAACGCAAGCAGCCATCCTGGTGCGCGAAAATAAGCAGGGACGCTTTATTGCAGAGAACTTAAGTTACCTCAAGCGAGATTACGGCATTGAAGTTTACGATGTTGGCGATCGCGATCGGCACTCGAAAGTCCCTGGCGAGATTCTGGCACTGCTGCAATTTATCGATCGCCCCCATTCCCCCGACAACTTAAAAGCGGCGCTGAGCGTCTTAGTAGAGCGGCAGTTAATCCCCTCACAAGACTTAAATGCGATCGCCAGTCTCCCAGAACAGTTTCTATATCCTGGCCCGCTTGACCCTCCACAAAGCGATCCAGTACAAAAGGCCCGCCGTTTCTGCAACAGCTTGCTCCGAGCCCGCTTGGAGTTGCCCCATTATCAATTCATTTCCTTCCTAGCTTTAGCGCTGAATTATGATCAAGCGGAATTGGCTACAGCAGACAAGCTAGCCGAACGCATTGCGCAACAAACGGTAGGGGATAGCTCCATGACTGCAATGTTGATGCGGCTGAGCGAAATCGTGAGTTCAGAGAAATTTGAACCTGTAGAAACAGAGAACTCAGAAGCTCGTTACACGCGATCGGGACAACTGACCATTATCACGATGCACAAGGCTAAGGGGTTGGATTGGGATTATGTGTTTCTTCCCTTTCTGCATGAGCAAACCATTCCTGGCGGTCTGAGAATTCTGCCGCAATCTCAGTTTCTTGGGGACTTTACCTTGGCAGAAGTGGCTCGTGCCCAAATTCGCGCTAGCCTACATGGTCAGTTTCCCTTACCCGATGTGGCAACGGCTTGGGAGCGGGCAGGGCAGTTGAAACTAGCAGAAGAGTTTCGGCTGCTTTATGTTGCAATGACTCGTGCCAAACGCCTGTTGTGGATGTCTGCGGCCCAAAAAGCGCCCTTTACTTGGAATAAACCCAACAATTTAGAAGACAAAAAACCCTGCCCCGTTTTACCCGCCCTAAAACGCCAGTTTCCTGAAGCGGTAATTTCCTGAGTAGTAAGCACAAAAAATGCGATCGCCCTCCAATTTCTCTAGAGTTGCGATCGCACTGAACTTATTTTGCTTAGCGGTCAATCAAGGATTACTGGAAATTTTTAGGGCCTTGATAACCGGATAGTTCAGCCAGTTTTTGTAGAGATTGGGTGCCGCCATAAAACTGTCCGTTGATTTCCCAAGTCGGATAGCCTTCAATCTTCTGAGCTTTACAGACTTCAGGTTGAGCGTTCTGGCCACTCGGATCGCACTCAATGTAATTGATTTGCTTGGCACCCTCACGACCAAAAAATTGTTTTTGGTCATTGCAATGGGGACACCAGTAAGCGCCATACATTTTGGCTCCAACTTGGCTGAGGTGCTTTGCTAGAGCAATTTGAGCAGGGCTAGAAGGAGTTGTCACCAAGGCACCCGCTTCCCCAGAACCAGAGGCATTGGTATTCCCAGCACCATTGATGTTGGCGTAAACCCCTAGCGTTCCGACTAAAGTTACTAACCCAACCACCAAACCCGTGAAAAAGAGTTGCCCGACATCTTCCCAAGTTCGACCCAAAACGGTTAGAACCAGGAAGCTGATTGAGAATAGCGCTGACGCTAGACAGTAGAGGCACAAAGCCTTAATCTCGAATGCCAGCAGATACATCAAGTAACCGCTAAACACCGTCATGGCTGTACCGATCGCTAACATCAGCGGCCAAGTCCAGTTCTCCAACTTGGCGTGCAAGTCCTTATTGGCAGAAGTATTCACCGCTAAAGGTGCGATCGCTAAAATCCCCATGCCGACATAGGCTAAGAAGCCAAATAGCGTCAATGGCAAGCCAAACACAGTTGCGTAGGGACTAGAAAGTACCTGTTCGCAACCACTCGTTGGGCAAGCCGCAGCTCCTCCTGTCAGCTTGATGATGGTTAGGTAGCCTGTTCCTAAAGCTCCCACAGCCGCGATCGCGGCAATAATTAACCGAGACCAGCGATGAATCCAAGGAGTAGAACGTCGGCGTCTCATAAAACCCCTGTGCAATTAACTGAACTTGATCATTGCCAATCTAGCTTATAGCAGCCTAGTTAAGTGAGTGATTACTCTACTTGGCAACAGGTTATTCCGAATAAGAATGGGCCGTGATAGAGGTCATAGGCTTTGCTTGCCCTTTCATCGCCAAACTGCGACGCATCGATTCTACAAAACGGCTCACCCGAATTGGATCTACTGGCTGCTCAATGCGACCATGCCGCTTCAAGGAGCTGGAGACGATCACCCCATCCGCCGCTTGAATCAGGGTCGGGATATTTTCCCAATCCGCCCCACTGCCAATAAACACAGGTGTACCATTTGCCGCCGCAGTCGCTAACTCCAAATCTTCCAAGCTGGGAGGACTACCCGTGGCCCAACCGGATAAAATCACCCCATCGGCTAAACCACGCTCAATAGTTTCTTGCACCGCTGTGGTCAAATTAGGTGATCCCAAGGGTCGAGCGTGCTTCACTAGCACATCTGCCAAAATTTTGACATCGCTGCCCAGTTCCCGACGATAACGTAAGAGTTGATGCGCTTGCCCTTCGATTAGACCTTGGTCAGTTGCCATCACCCCAGTCAAAACGTTGACTCGAATAAAGTGAGCTTGCACACAGGTCGCGATCGCCATTGCGCTCTGAGCATCGTTACGCAGCACATTGATCCCGATGGGCACTGTTACCAAGTGCATCAGCCGTTGCACGATCAAGCTCATGGCACTCACCACAGCCGGATCAACGCGGTCTTTGGCGAAGGGAGCATCAAAAAAGTTTTCTACGATAATACCATCTACACCGCCTGATGCCAGAGCTGTAGCTTCCTGCTCAGCGCGATCGATGACAGCCTTTAGGCTCCCTCCCCAACGCGGCGAGGCTGGTAAAGGCAGCAAATGCACAACACCAATGATGGGATTCGCGGTTTTGAATATGTGATTTAAGTCCACTTGCTTCAAATATCTCGGACTCAGCGGCAAAGGTCAGATAATCAAAATGATAACTTCTTACCGCGCTTCTATTCGCTGCAAAAACTGATTCGCCAGATCACCTTTGATCCCATGCTTCTGGACTACAGACAAACTGTAAGCATGTCTTAGACTCGCGATCGCTTTTGCCAAATCACTTTAGTTAGCTCAGGCAAGAGTTAGCTCAGGCAAGGCCGAAATAGGCGTCAGCCAATTGCTAGCACTAAATCATCCTTGAACCAACTTAATATGTTGTAACGGTTAAATTGTGCGGTACTATGGAGATTCGTGCTATTTGGCGATTGCAGTCAACGGCCTCCATCGGACAGCAAACCAACGGGGTTGGAAAGGCGATCGCAACAGTCTCAACGACCTGACCTCTCCCTGTCTCAAATACTTACCGAACTCTGAACTTCATGGGCAATAAGCCAACTATTTCCGTCGCACATTTAGGCTGCGAAAAAAATCGGATTGATACTGAACACATGCTGGGTCTGCTGGTAGAAGCAGGCTATCAAGTTGATACCAACGAAGACTTGGCCGACTACGTCATCGTCAACACTTGCAGCTTCATTCAAGCAGCGCGAGAGGAGTCGGTTCGCACCATTGTAGAGCTGGCTGAAGCCAACAAAAAAGTGGTGATTACGGGTTGCATGGCCCAGCACTTCCAAGAAGAGTTGCTAAACGAGTTACCAGAAGCCGTGGCCCTAGTTGGGACGGGTGACTACAACAAAATTGTTAATGTCATCCAGCGGGTAGAAACAGGAGAGCGCGTCAAGGAAGTTACCCCAGAACCCACTTATATCGCGGACGAAACCACCCCTCGTTATCGCACCACCACCGAGGGCGTAGCTTATCTACGAGTAGCAGAAGGTTGCGATTACCGCTGTGCTTTCTGCATTATTCCGCACCTCAGAGGCAATCAGCGATCGCGCACTATTGAATCAATTGTGGCCGAAGCCGAACAATTGGCTGCTGAAGGCGTGCAAGAGTTAATCTTGATCTCCCAAATCACCACCAACTACGGCTTAGACATCTACGGCGAGCCCAAGTTGGACGAACTGCTACGGGCTTTAGGGAAAGTTAATGTGCCTTGGATTCGCATGCACTATGCCTATCCGACTGGACTCACCCCCAAAGTAATTGCAGCGATTCAGGAAACCCCAAACGTGCTGCCTTACCTGGATTTGCCGTTGCAACATTCCCACCCAGAAATTCTGCGGGCAATGAATCGGCCTTGGCAAGGTCGCGTCAACGACAGCATTATTGAACGGCTGAAAACGGCCTTACCGGATGCGGTTCTTCGCACCACTTTTATTGTCGGCTTTCCTGGGGAAACTGATGAGCATTTCGAACACCTGTTACAGTTCGTAGAACGGCATGAGTTCGACCATGTAGGCGTGTTTACCTTTTCAGCTGAAGAGGGCACTCCCGCCTATAGCCTGCCAAATCAGGTACCACAAGCTATAATGGACAAGCGTCGTGATGCGTTGATGGCCCTTCAACAACCCATTTCCTTGAAGAAGAATCAAGCTGAGATCGGGAAAACTGTTAACGTTCTGATTGAGCAAGAAAATCCTGAAACTGGCGAGTTGGTTGGGCGTTCCATTCGCTTTGCTCCGGAAGTTGACGGCGTTGTCTATGTTCAAGGCGAGGCAGCGTTGGGAACCTTAGTTCCAGTTACGATCGCCGACGCTGATGTTTACGACCTTTATGGTCGCGTTGCACCCTAGCAAAAATTAAGGTTGGACAATTTTGTCACTTAGGTCGTAAAATTTCTTAATATGACAGCTATTGACCAAGTGCTCATAGGCGCTGGTTAGTTACAAGAACCTTGGCGAGACCAGGTAGAGGGTTCTAGCCGCAAGTTTTTATTGGCAATGTACTTGTTTAAGGGGTACAGCTTTCAAATTGCCGAAGTGGATAAAACCTTCTAGATCAATACGCTCAGTCTTGGGCAGGGTTCAAACGGCGGACGGCATCCCGTCGAAGCTCGTTGAGGGTAAAGTCACCCCGACTCCCTACGATACGAGAAAACTGCGACCAAGCTTTCCACGCTTGGGGCGGGAGTATGCCATGCGATTCATGACCCTTATTAACTAAACTGCATGACTCTTTCGTTTCAAAGTCTCGGCCTCTCTGAAGCCCGCGTTCAACATCTAGAAAAGATCGGTTTTACCACTCCCAGCGCAATTCAAGCCCAGGCCATTCCTCATCTGTTGGCAGGCCGTGACGTAGTAGGCCAAGCCCAGACGGGTACAGGTAAGACTGCTGCTTTCTCGCTGCCAATCCTAGAGCAGATTGATTTGAATGCGGTAGGGGTACAGGCGTTGATCCTAACTCCCACTCGTGAGTTGGCTGTTCAAGTCAGCCAAGCCATCCGTACCTTCAACGATGAGCGACGACTGCACATTCTACCAATCTATGGTGGTCAAGCGATCGATCGCCAAATTATGCGTCTCAGACAAGGCGTACAGGTAGTTGTAGGAACTCCTGGACGAGTATTAGATTTACTTGACCGTGGCGACCTCAAGCTGAATAACCTGCGTTGGTTGGTATTGGATGAAGCCGATGAAATGCTCAATATGGGCTTCATCGACGATGTCGAGAAAATCCTGACTCAAGTCCCTACAGAACGACACACTGCTTTCTTCTCGGCTACCATGCCGCCTTCGATCCGCAAGCTGGTGAACAGATTCTTGCGATCGCCCATCACGGTCACCATCGAACAGCCCAAAGCCGCTCCTTCCCGGATCAACCAAGTGGCTTACATGGTGCCTCGCGGTTGCACCAAGGCTAGAGCTTTGCAACCGATTCTGGAACTAGAAGATCCCGAATCAGCCCTGATCTTTGTGCGGACTCGTCGCGCTGCGGCGGAACTCACCAGCCAACTGCAAGGCGCAGGTCATAGCGTGGATGAATATCACGGTGACCTCAGCCAAAGCCAGCGGGAGCGCCTCTTACATCGCTTCCGGGAGACTCAAGTTCGTTGGGTTGTGGCTACTGACATTGCCGCTCGTGGTATCCACGTTGATGACCTCACCCACGTGATCAACTACGATTTGCCCGATAGCGTCGAGAACTATGTCCACCGGATTGGTCGGACAGGCCGTGCTGGTAAAGAAGGCACAGCCATCTCTCTCGTTCAACCTCTAGATCGTCGCAAACTGCGAGATATTGAGCGTCACATTCGTCAATCTCTAGAGATTCGCTCGATCCCCACTCGCGCTTCGATTGAAGCTCGTCATATCGAGAAGCTACAGGCGCAATTGCGTGAAGCTCTCGCAGGTGAGCGGATGGCCTCCTTCTTGCCCATTGTGGCGCAACTGGGTGAAGAGTACGACTCTCACGCGATCGCTGCTGCTGCTCTGCAAATGATTTACGATCGCAGCCGTCCTTCTTGGATGCAATCTGAGGCTTATGAGGATATCGTCACTGACGACAAGCCTCGTCTCAACTCTGGCTCCAAGCCCAAGCCAGTCAAGAAAGTGGTCAAAACTCCTTCTGCACCCCAAGCATCTGCCTCCAAAAACGGCTAATCTTCTCCGCATTCAAACATGAATAGATTTCCCCCTTATCTGAATTTAGATGAGGGGGATTTTTTTATTAAGGATGAAGGAGGAGGGATGAAGGATGAAGGAAGGAGAAAAAGGTGCTTTAAGCGAGGGAAAGGGTCGTCTAGCTAGAATTGAGGCTATCTCCTAGGCGAGCTACCATTTCGGTACGGGTGGAGACGTTGAGCTTACGGAACATGCGTTTCAGTGCTTGTTTTACAGTGTTCTGAGTAATCCAAAGCTTCTCGCCAATTTCTGCGTTGGTGAGTCCTTGAGCCACTAGTTCTGCAATTTGTTGCTCGCGCTCGGTGAGGCGATCGCTAATGCTGGGCTGTAACCGAGGGAATGTTTGAGGTCGGAAAACAGCCAAGCGAGCTGAGAGATGCAAACATAGACCACTCAAACTCGCCAAATCTTGCAAGTTAAATGCCGGAGCATCACTAGCGCGAGTAAAGTAAGCACCACCGATCAAGCGGCCATAATTGACGATCGGCCCCATCATTACGTGCTCTTGGTCGTAGTAGGCGTAGCAATTTTGGTACAGCTCCGATTCTTTCCAATCGTTGCCTGCAAACACCACTCCCTCATGAGTCGGGGCATGGTGCTCAAACACGTAACGCAACACGGGATCAGTGCTACGACCGATTTTCTCGTAGCGCTGCACAAAGGCATCCACATTCGGGCCGCCTTGAATATCTACTTCTGCTGCTTGCGATCGCTCATTCAGCAGGCACAGGCCCCAACATTCGGCCCCAAAGTACTTCCCCGCCTCTTTCATAAACAGCAGGCGGAGTTCTGCTTCGTCACGGGCATCGGCGATCGCTTGGAAAAAGTTCTGTGGAGATTTGCCCATTAATCAAGGTGTACCCACTTGAGGTCTATACAGTCTGGGTGGCTGACTTCTATCTTAAGAATAAGAAACAAAAACAGAAGACGTAGGAAAAAGCCATGACAGTTGCACAAGTATCCGCTCCAGAGCTTTTTAGAGCTGCTTACGAAAACCGCTATACCTGGGACAAGAGCTTCCCTGGCTATACCGCTGATGCCACCTTGAAGCACGACGGTCAGTTATTTACGGGCAAAGTGCAAGTCAGTGCTAGCTTTAAGCCCGAAGTCGAAGGGATCGAGAACGAAGACGCAAAGCAAGCGATTCACGGTCAACTGTTTGAAATTGCCATTCACCGAGTTCGTCGCACCTTTGAAGAAACCCACGGCAAAAATAGCTTCTCCTTTGGTGATACCGATGAGACGGGTGCTGTGGAAATTTTGATGGGCGGTAAGGCAGAAGGCGATCGCTACAAAGTCCGAGACAATGAGGTGTGCTTGGTTCACCGACACATTCACGGCGTTGTAGTCACCATCAACACGTTCAGCAGCCACGACACGGGTGAGGGCTACCTATCTCACCGCTATGACTCGGTTTATCATGATCCCCAAACAGGTGAGCAAAAGGGTGGCAAGAGCCTGTTTGAAGATGAATACGAGAAGGTGGGTGACTTTTACATCCTGAACCGTCGCGCAATTTCCACCGAAACCGATGGCCAAACTTCTACCCAGGAGTTCCTCTTCTCGAATATTCAACTGTTGGAGCCAACGGCTGCTTAAGCTTTAGTCGTTAGGCATTCGTAGAATGATCAGGGCGATCGCTTTTCTCCAAACATTCAGAGAGGCGATCGCCTTTACAAGTTTTTGGCCTTGCGGAATTCTTCTACCACTTGCTTCACATCGCGGCGCTTGCCATCCACTTCGTAGTTGAGGCGACGCATTTCGGTTTCAGAGATTTTGCCAGCAAGTCCTTGGAAGACTGGACGCAGTTCGGGATGTTTTTGTAGGGTGGCTTGGCGAACGATAGGGGCGGCTTCGTAAGGCGGAAAATATTGCTTATCGTCTTGCAGTACCACTAAGCCCAAGGAATCTATGAGGCCATCTGTAGAGTTTCCGGCGACAAGATCAACTTGTTTGTCGGTGAGGGCGCGATACAGCAAGCCTAGATCCATGACTTTAGGCTGTTCGGCAAACTTGAGATTATAAGTTTTCGCCAAACCCGGAAAACCATCGGCGCGTTCTAAAAATTCGTAGCCAAACCCAGCTTGCCATTGTGGAGTATATTTTGTGGCTTGAGATAGAGTAGTGAGATTGTTTTTGCGAGCCTCATCACCCCGAATCACGATCGCGAAGGTATTGTTAAAGCCTAGTGGTTCTGTCCATTCCAACTGAAACTGCTGAGCATAAGTTTGCTGTACCTGCTGATAGACCGCTTGGGGATCGCTGATGGGATCTTTTTTGAGAATTGCGGTGTAGGCTGTGCCTGTATATTCCGGATAAACGTCTAGCTCGCCCGCAACAATTCCTTGATGACAAACAAAGGTGCCCCCCAGGTTCAAACGGCGATCGACTTCGAGATCGGTTTTAGCTTCAATTTCTTGAGCCAGCAACTCCCCTAAAATCACTTGCTCGGTGAAGTTTTTGGAGCCGACTACAATGCGCTGATTGCTAGAGTTACAGCCTGCGATCGCCAAACTCAAAACACTTGCGATTAAACCCAAGACCACTGTTCTTCTCATCGGGAACCCTTTAGCGTTAGCCGTTGCTCAATCCAGCCGAAACCAAAATCTGCCAATAGCGCCAGCACTGCCGCTGGAATTGCTCCTGCCAGAATGAGTTGATTATCTACTACCGCCACACCCCGAAAGATAAAGACCCCCAATCCTCCTGCACCCACTGCCGCCGCGATCGTTGCTAATCCAATTCCAATCACGGTTGCAACTCGAATCCCAGACAAAATAAAACTCGATGACAATGGCAGTTCCACCTGCCACAACAATTGCCAATCTGTCATCCCCATCCCCACTCCTGCCTCCCGAATCGCTGGATCAACACTGACGATCCCGGTGTAAGTGCTACGAATAATGGGTAGCAGCGAGTAAAGGATTAACGCCAAGATTGCAGTCTGAACGCCGATCCCACCCAAAATTGGTACCGGGATCAAAAAGCCGAATAGCGCCAAACTAGGAATGGTTTGCACCACATTCGCAAAACCCAGAATGGGCTTACCAAGGTGCGGCTTACGAGTGACGAGAACCCCTAGAGGAATGCCAAACAGAATCGTGATCGCCAAGGCAATCCCCACCATCTGCATATGCTCTAGCGTGCGTTGAATAATTTCACCTGCGTAACGGCTCCAAAACTCGCCCAAATTCATCGGCTGGATTCTCGCTTTGGCATGGAGTTAAACGGCTGTAAGCACTGGGTAAAGGCTTGCACTTCTGGATGAGGCGATCGCACAAACTCTTCTGGTGCTCCCCAAAACATTAATTGCCCCTCTTGCATCAAACCAATTTTAGAAGCAAGCAGAACGGCTTCTTGGACATCATGAGTCACAAACACGACGGTTTTGCCCAGTTGTTGTTGTAGTTGGCGAAACTCCCGTTGAATTTCTAAGCGGGTAATCGGGTCGAGTGCTCCAAACGGTTCATCCATCAACAATAACGGTGGATCAGCAGCTAAGGCTCTCGCTACACCCACCCGTTGTCGTTGACCGCCGGAAAGTTCATGAGGATAGCGGTGGGCAAATTGCCTGGGGTCTAGCCCAACGAGTTCTAGTAACTGGTTGACACGGGAATGAATGCGATCGCGATCCCATTTTTCCAGGGCAGGCACTACTCCCACATTCCGAGCGACGGTGAAATGTGGAAACAATCCCACTTCTTGAATCACATACCCCACTCGTCGCCGCAATTGAATCGGGTTCCAATGGCTGGTAGGTTTGCCCTCTACCCAAACTTCGCCACTCGTAGGCAACAGCAACCGATTGATCAACTTCAGGGTAGTAGTCTTGCCGCAGCCGCTACGCCCCAGCAAAACTAAGATTTCACCACGCGGCACTTCCAAATTCAGTTGCGAGACTAAAGCACGCTGCCTGAGACGATAAGTGACATCCCAAAATTTAACGGCAACTTCACTCACCTCTGGCATCCAGCACCTACCCCACAACCGATTAGTTTCTTCAATTGTGAACGACCTTCCGTGAACCAGAACCTCCTAGTATCTCTTCGGGAAGGATTAGAAGCATTCCGGGGCAAGGTTTAAGAGAGTATTTCTATTTCGCTGCGATGAGGAAGTGAATCTATCCCTTTCAGAAAGATTTGATCTTCCAAATAAGACAGTTGGTAGCACAGTTCTCTGCCTGGCGAAACTGCCCAAAAATATACGGGCTTCACAAAAGCGCAAAGTTCATACTTAGGATGATTAGTCTTACATTTGCAGTCATTTTTACTATGCTGTCCCTGTTGGCAGCAGTAATGAAAGTCTTCAATCAATTTTTCAAACTCACGGCTATCTTTCTTCACCTCTCCGCAGATCAAAACTTTTCCAGCCTGAGACTTAATGATTAGATCTACACCACGGGCTAACGCTCCGAAATCTTCTCTTCTCGCCTCTATCTGTACTTGAGATATATCCCACCCGTATTTCAAGATTAATGCTGATGCAGCTGCAAGTTGACTAATACCCTCCCGAAATAAAGCCCGTGTCTTACGACCCTTATAAGCAAAATGCCAGAATAATTGAAACCCCTTTTGCTGGCCTTTGCTTCCAGTTGGTTTTAGCAGGAGAGAACTTTGAGCATAGCCTCCATCATCAATACTAAAGAGCTGTGCTTCCAACCCTAAAATAAAATATTTTGCTTCGTCACTGTCCAAAGCAGGGTCGATGCGTAGAACAGGCTTATTGTCGGCTATAGACTCATGAACCGGGAGGATGGCATACCTCTCCTCCAGATACTTCTCTAGTTCACAAATCCAATTTCTTTGCTGCATATTCTGCTGTTTTCAAAAGCTGCCGCTAGACTGTTAAAAACAGCTTTTCTAAACTATTACACAATCTTCAAACTAAGTATTCAAAAAAATATCCTTTATCAAAAACTTCATTGATTCGATATTTCTGATATTTTCTAGGATGATTCAACAGAAATCATAGCTTTCATAATTTTCGCCATTCCCTATCTCATGCAATCATACAGGGTGCATCTCACCTTTCTAGAGCCATAGATTTTATGATTTTCCGAGACCGCTTTGAAAGATTGGTAGGAAGGGTTTCAAATCTCAGACATTTATCCTTATTGCATAACTGGGATGCACCCTCTCATACATTTTCTGAGGGAAAGTTTACATTATCGAGAAAATTCTTGGCAGGGAAGATAACCTAGGGGTGTAGCCTTCAGACTGGCTGAGTCATGACCACAAACCTGACCGGAATTACCCTGCGGCAAGCCGAAGAAGCCGATCTCCCTCAAATTGTTAATTTAGACCGCTTAGCCTTTGCTCCTCTGCGATCGCCTGCTGAGATTGAGCGCGATTGGTACGGGCAAGGACTAAACTTACCCGGTCGTCAACAGATGCTCGCTGTGGATGACTTAACTGGGCAGGCCGTTGCCACCTATGCTCAGCTAGATCTCAGCGTGGCGCTAGAAGGACAGGAGTTTGCCACGGCTGGAGTAGTGGGAGTGGCGGTGGCTCCAGAGCGGCGGGGCCAGCGAATTGCGCGGTTTATGTTAGAGCAAGGGGTGCAGGAATGGCGATCGCAGCAGATTCCTCTAGCGATGCTTTACCCCTTCCAGCACGGGTTCTATCGGCAGTTAGGTTGGGCCTGGGTTGGGCGGCTGCATCAATATACGGTGGCAGCCAAGCATTTGCCACTTTACCCGGAGCGGTTTGGCATGGTGTCCTACGAACCCCAACAACACCAATCCGCCTTGCAAGATGTATATCAACGATTAGCATTGCGCCGGAATGGATGGTTACAACGGCAAGAATTACAGTGGCAACCTCGCCTCAAGCCAGAACCAGGAAAAGAAATCTACTGTTATCAAGAAGCGGGCAAGCTGCTTGGCTATGTGATTCTGCAATACGCGCCTGCGGATTCTCTTCCCGGTACGCTATCTGTCGTGATCCAAGAATGGGTGGCGGTGAATGCTGATGCTTATCGAGGAATTTTGGGCTTTCTCTCGGCGCTGCGAGATCAAGTGCATACTGTGGTTTGGAACACTTACCCCGAAGACCCTTTCCCCTACTTAGTTCGGGAGCAGCACCGAGTTTTAGATGCGAATCAAGCTCCTCGCTTATATGGCTTTACCCATCGCTTTGGTGAGATTGGTGGTGGATTTATGTGGCGCTTAGTGGATCTGACCACCGCCTTTCGGCTCCGTCCTGTCAAAGCAGGTTCTCCCTTTATCCTGACCTTCCAAGTTAGCGACCCGATCTTAGGTGATCAAACGATTACGGCTAACTTTACGGCCGAACGGATGCATCCCGTAACTCAGCCTGTACCTGCGATCGTGAAAACCTCTGTAGAACATTTGACAGAATTATTCTGTGGCTTGCGTCGGGCTACAGAAATGGTCTGGACGCGAGAAATTGAATATGAGGGCGATCGCGCTTTGCTGCAAAAGTTAGATGCGGCTTGGCAATGTACCCCACCCTTCTGCTGGGACTATTTCTAGCTCAGTGCCAGTAGAGTTCAGCGCTATTGCGAGTCTTCTGACTGGTCTAAAGAATTACCAGCTTGAAAAGCATTCAGATTTTTAAGTTGCTGATCGACGCTTTGTAGCAGTTGATTCAGGGCTGGCAAAGCTTCCAATGGGGTACCGCTTAAGCCAAGATCTGTTTCAGCACGATCGCGAATTTCATCTAATTTGCGCTGCAATTGCTGAGCAATACCCAAAGCATCTCGACTGAGGTTGGCTATTTGCTGCTGCTGATAAAACTTTAAGGCTGCACCACGGAGAACTTGTAGCGTTGCTTCTTCTCCATAGGTACCAGGCATGACTCGAAACCGTAATAGGAGGCGAGACTGTTGATACAGACGCTCGACTTCCTCTTGCCTGGGCTTCTGAACAGGAATCATGGGCAGGTTTGTGAGCCGCTTCAGTTCGTTAATCACACCTTGGAAGACAGCAGCAGGCAAATTTTCCAAGACGGACTGTAGCACCCCATTTTGGCTCCATAGAATCCGTCCCTGATGTTGTTGTCGCTCAAAATAAAGCCGACCAATTCCCCCAACCAGGACTCGTCCTAGCAGTTCATCCAACAAATTTTTAGGTGGGAGGGCAGTCAGTACCTCAATCGGGCTAGATAAATGATGGGGATGTACGTCCAAGATGGGCAGAGAAGAAGCGGCTGTCGTGGGTGGCACATCTGGAGGCGCAGAAATCTCTGGAGAGGCGGAAATCTCTGGGGAGGCTGGGGGTTTGGTTGCAGCAGTGGTTGACTGGATGGGACTCGGTTGGGTGGTACGACCAGGAGATGCAGCGGCGGGTGTGATGAACTCAGTTTCATCCATCTTGAACCCAGGAATATCGATGTTGTCTGGGCTATCTACCACCAGGGTCGGTTGATTGTTGCGGTCTGGCGGAGCGGCGGGGCGAGGTTCTGAGGTGGAAGGCGTAGAAGGCTGAGCCAGCCTAGGAGCCGCTTTTTGCGACTTCTGCTTTTGCTGATCTGCATGACTGAGATAAGCAGAAAGCATTTTTTGATGGATTTCTGAGGAGATGGAGCGGGGCACCAAGGAACAGTTAATATAAGCCAAAATTCTTCGGACATAGTCCAAAGCCGCTGTGTCCTCCAAATTCACCATGCCTAAATTCAGGCGGCTACCTTCCACGGACAAAGGTAACACTTGGTGATAGAGACAAGCCTCAAAAGGGAGAAGACTATCAATTAACTGAAACATTTGCGCGGAATCCAGCCAAGCCATACCGTCGGTTTGAACTGACGATAAAGAAGGGTGATTACTAGGGCTGGTGTCCTGACGCCCGCCGCGATCGCCTAAGGGAGACGCCATAGAAACTCATTAACTTGATTACCTACTATCCTAATCGGGCCAGTCCTGAAAATCCCGGATTAAGCTAAGCAGATTCAACTAGATTTGTGTGGAGTTATAGCGAATTTTTTGTCTGTGTGTCTCAGCCAAGACTTCAGCAGCCACTTCAGGTAGCTATTACAGCCGTTAGTTTAAGACACACTACGGATTTCTTGAGCCGCAAGATAGAGTTTGCTCCACTCGCCCATGACCTGATTGGTCTTTAAGTTCAAATCGCCCGCGATCGCTTCTAAAGTGCTTCCTTCCCTAAGCCGATCCAGTAGTTGTCGTTGTTCGTTAGTGAGGCTATCGACGTATTTCTGCCACTGCTCCGGGGTTAGACCGAGGCTGTGTTCCTGCAAAGAAGTCTCTAGCCAATTTGCTACCAGATCTGGTTCATTTTTTAAGGCGAAAACTCGAATCGCGTGATAGCTAATTTTCTCTCGCAACCGATAAACTTGCTTGATCGGCAGGTCTAAAGTCCGAGCGATCGCTTCTTGCGAGTGACCTTGCAGGTAAAGCTGTAACCAACGAGCTGCATCTGGTTCTACTTTCTCGGCTAGGTATTGCTCAAACGATTGCTTCACGGCAGTCCGAGCCCTTTGTTGTTCTTCCCAAGCTTGCGCATCTTGGTATTGAGCCACGGCTTGGTTGTCGAGCAAGCTGACCGGGTTTTCAGCTTCATCGGGGGTGATTTCTTCCGAAACCAGTCGCACTAAATCACCGCTGGGCACTTGAGTCATCCCACCCCGCTGAGAGCGTCGCAGATAGTTAACGAAGCGATAGACTAGCAGCGGTTGATTGCGAATGGGTCTGAGGCAGTATTCTTCGACACTTGCCAATAACAGTATATTCCGCATCCGAGGCTCTGAGGTGCACTGAGCAATCCAAGTTACTTGCTGTTGCATATAGCCATCGCTCTGCAACAGTTCCTGAACTACTTCCTGCAAGACATCCACAACCGAACGTTGGCGATCGCGGCTAAGAGCAACCCAAGTCTTAATTTTGTTGCGAATCAAAAACAAGCTACTAAGGCGCTGAATCAGGTTACGGTAAGCCCGTTCTGGCCCCACACCAAGATAGCGCTGTTGCAAAATCCGATAGCGATAATCCATTGCTTGCTGAACGATCGCCAGTTGGTCGGGAGCTAACGTGTCAAAGCGCGCTAAGTCCTCTCCCATCAGCCAACGGATAATGCTTTCCCGATGTGTCACAGATTGCTTGGAGCATTCCGTTTCTAGTTGCGATCGCCAGTCATTTGCCAGTTTGTCTGCCAGTCTCATGGAGTTGCGATCCTGTTAGTCCCTATTAGTCCCTATCTATAGAGTTTGTCGCCAACCCCCACACTTGGCCCTCACCCACATGGGTAAAAATATCCCTTACTGATACGTAAATTTACGTTAATTAAGCTCTAGCCTAGCAGCGAAATCAACTCTAGCCACGCTTTCAGTGTTGGTTTACACCTTACACCTATCGTCACGCCTTGCACCTAAAGCCCTAGGGCTATCAGTTTGCTTAGAAGTAGGTTCGCCTAGTAATCGGCATTTTCGCTACTGTCATCAATAGAAGTCACCAAACGCTCCAACGCTTCGGTCAAGTGGTTCAAGCGCTCCATAGAATGGTTTTGGGTTTCGGCCAAGGTTTGCACAGCATCGCTTAAGGCAAAAATTTGGTATCCCTGCTGCTGTACTTGCTGAGACTGCTGCTGCACTTGCACCGCCAAAACATCTACCCGCTCAGCTAAGCGATCAATTGTTTCGGTGGTCGCTAGTACAGCTTCACCAATTTGCTGAATAATCGATTCCAAACGGCTTACTCTAACTTCCACGCCTCAGAGTCCTTATCATCAGATTGCAATTTGAGTGAGCATTTTGCACCCTAAAGTCTCGTAAACTCTTAACCGCTGATTGTCAAGGCATTTCTGCCCTCTAGAGTGGCTAGCTTTCTATGCCGTGGAGCTATCGTTGTGCAATCGCGTCTGCAATCACGAAGAGTAGCTCGCAATCAGCGCTAGTTGATCTGAACTCAGCTAAGAACTTGAATAATCAACAGTTCTAGCATCTTCTCAGGATTAACCGACAAGCTTAAACAATCTCATTAAACGATTAGGCAGCCCAATGCACTGGCCTAATGTATCTGGCTCAAACAGATTTTGCTTAAAAACACTGGCTCACAGACCTTGGGTTAACAGAAGTTTCATCTGTGTTCGTGACAGGTCAGACAGGAAACGAGGGTAAGCTCAGGGGCAGCTAGTTTAGAGCCACTAATTTTAGAGCCACCAATTTAGAGCCATTAATGTCGGTCTTGAGGGCAGATGCCACCCTAAGTCTGAAATCTTGACTTGCCTTCATTGAAACTTTATAAAACAGTAGCGTTATGCAGAAGGCAATGAAGATTTAGATAAGCCTTGGGAGAAACCTATCACTATCCATCGAGACACGTCTATATATTATGTGTGCGTACGTGCTTCTACGGTCCTATAATGACAGGCTTGTCATGACGACGCATTCTCTACTGTCATCAACAGCTAGCCCCCTGATGGTGCCGGAGTCTGTCTTTCAGGTTCCCCATCCATCCACCTGCTCTGTAGCAAAGCGGTTGCTCGACATTGTCGGCAGCATTATTGGCTTATTGATTTTAGCTTTAGTGTTCGTCCCGGTGGCGATCGCGATCAAGCTAGATAGCCCTGGCCCGATTTTCTATAAGCAAAAACGTTATGGGCTGCATGGCCAGCCTTTTGAGATCCGCAAATTCCGCTCAATGGTGGAAAATGCCGATGCTCTCAAAGCGCTAATCCCTAACGAAGCCAAAGGATTGATCTTCAAAAATCGTGAAGATCCTCGAATCACGCAGATAGGTCGTTTTCTGCGCCGTACTAGCCTCGACGAATTCCCGCAGTTTTGGAATGTGTTGAGAGGGGAAATGAGTTTGGTTGGCACCCGTCCTCCCACGGCTGACGAAGTGGTTCACTATGACGAGCGTCACTGGCAGCGCTTGTCCGTAAAGCCCGGTATCACCGGAGAATGGCAAGTCAACGGTCGTTCTTCAGTCAAAGACTTTGAAGCAATTGTAGACTTGGATTTGCGCTATCAGAGCCATTGGACTCCTTGGTACGATCTGACGATCATCTTCAAGACCGTATTTGTGATCTTTGCCAAAACAGGCGCTTACTAACTCACTCAGCCAACTCACTCAGCCGCGATCGCCTCACTTTTAGGCTGACATCACTTTCGGGCTGATAAAAAACAGCATGCTCTAGTTCCACCACTCTGTCCTTAAACGGCAGGGTGTTTTTTTATAGTGGTGCAGTAGAGCAGGGTCACAAACAGCTACTTGGGAACTACTGGGGAGACAGATTAGCTGAAAAAAGCATTCAGGATGCTTCGTTGTACTCACTTCGTGCTAGCGTTAGCCCAACTATGGGAGAGTTGCTTGAACATTCACAAATGCAAACCAATGGGTCCAGACCAGAGCTGAGATGGCGAGCCATGTCATTAGTACCGCCAGTAAAGCAAAACTCCCTAGTTGGTGATGTGAGGAAGTGCCGCAATGTTTGAACTATTAACGTTAGTTCTGCTGTGGCTGCTAGTTGGCATAATTATTTGGTACGTCCTCCAGAAGCTGATTCCGAAGGAGTACTACACCTGGCTCGGTGCCTTTGTGATGGTGTTGTTCATCATTCTGGCCTTCCTCACGCCGACCAGCCGAATTGTCTCTACGGTTTGGAGTGTACTCTCGCTGCCTTTTAAGCCACTGGGCTTGTCTTTGTTGCTGCTGGGTAGTGCGGCCACCAAAATGGACAAAGGAGGGCTAAAAAAGCCTGGAGGCACTTTAGTCATCGCAGCTTTGTTAATTCTGCTAATTTCCAGTACTCCCTTTGTGGCTTACGCTTTAGCTCAAAAAACAGAGCAATCCGCTATTCAGTTTGATCAGCAACGGCGAGAACTCTGTGATCTCCAGTGCCCTACCACATTGACACCGCCAGAAGAGCAAACAGCCGCCGCGATCGCGGTTCTGGGGTGGGGAACCACGCAGGCAAATCTACCGTATCGGCGGCAAATTCAGCTTACAGATACGGGCGATCGCATTATTTACGCCGCTCAACTGTATCAAGATCAACTACGGCTGGGGAATCGACCTTTAGTCATTGTTAGTGCAGGTCCGAGGGGCGATTTACAAGGGAAGCCGGAGGAAATTGTGGAAGCAAGGGATATTGAAACCTTGCTGATCAATATGGGAGTGGCTAGAGACGATATTGTAGTGGAACCGACTGGTGTAGATGTGCGAACCAGTGCCGTAGCGGTGGGACGAATTTTAATGGAGCGGCGACTGGGCGATCGCGTCATCTTAGTTACCTCAGCAACCAACACTAGGCGAGCGGCCCTAACCTTTGCCAGAGTTGGCATTCGAGTCATTCCTCGACCCACTAACTTTTATACCTTTGAGTCGGGTGGCAATCTCAGGCGCAGATTGCGGATTGCGGATTTTGTCCCCAGTGCCGATACTCTCGTGATCACAACTCGCGTAATTGAAGAGTACTTGCTCTCTGTTTATTACTTCTTACGCGGTTGGCTCGCACCTTTAGGCATCTAGATCGGCTCCTAGAGGGGTGCCTGCTAGCCAGGTAATTCGTTTACGATGATCAAAAGGATGACGATCAAAAGATTGCTGGATTTTTGCTCATGGCGCGCTCTCAGCTACGGAAACTTGCGGCTTACTTACAACCCCACTGGAAAACCACCGCTTTAGGCGTTCTATCACTGCTGATTGTGAACATAGTCGGGGTTTATATTCCGCTAGTGATCCGCAACGCGATTGATGATCTCCAAGTCACCTTTAGCTTCGACCGAGTTTTGTACTATGTGGGGCTGATTTTAGCCCTAGCGTCAGTCATGTGGGGAATTCGCATGATTTCGCGGATTTTACTGTTTGGCACTGGGCGACAGGTGGAATTTGACTTAAAGCAGAAGATCTTCAGTCACCTCCTGACTTTAGAGCCGTCTTACTTCTCGCTCAACACTGCTGGGGATCTGATCAGCCGCGCTACAAGTGATGTAGACAACATTCGGCGCTTGGTAGGGTTTGCGGTGCTCAGCTTGGCGAATACGGTCTTTGCCTACAGCTTAACGTTGCCCGTCATGCTGACGATTAACTGGAAGCTGAGCTTACTGGCGATCGTGCCTTATCCGTTCATGTTGATGCTGGTGCGCCTGTTTAGCGATCGCCTCCGCAATGAGCAGATCGCGGTGCAAGAAGAACTTTCTAGAATGAGCGACCTGATTCAAGAAGACATGAGCGGCATCGCCTTGATCAAGATCTACGCTCAAGAAGAAAACGAGCGGCGAGCCTTCCGAGAACTGAATCAGCAACTCCTCAAAGCCAACCTGAAGCTAGCCAGAACCCGCAATACTTTATTTCCCTTACTGATCGGCATTGCCAGCCTTAGTATTTTGGTGTTGTTGTGGCAGGGGGCTAGAGCGATCGCCACGGGAGCGCTTAGTGTAGGTGACTTTATCGCCTTGCTCTTGTATGTCGAACGCCTGATCTTCCCGACAGCGCTACTGGGCTTTACGATTACGGCGTATCAACGAGGTGAGGTTAGTATCGATCGCGTCGAGTCCATCTTGACGGTGGAACCGAAAATCAAAAATGAACCGGGTGTGGTGCCATTAACCTTAACAGAAGTCAAGGGTCGCCTCACCGCTCGCGATCTCAGCTTTACTTATCCTGGCTCAGTCATACCAGCGCTGCAAAATGTCAGCTTTACGATCAAACCCGGTGAAACAGTCGCGATCGTTGGGTCAATCGGGTCAGGTAAATCTACTTTAGCCAACGCCATTCCTCGGTTACTGGATATCTCACCGGGACAGTTGTTCGTCGATGACTACGATATTACGCAGTTACGTCTACAGGATTTGCGGTCTGCGATCGCTTACGTGCCGCAAGACAGCTTCCTCTTCAGCACCACCGTCAAGAACAACATTCGTTACGGCGACCCCCTAGCAGAACAGCCAGAGGTGGAGTACGCGGCGAAGCAGGCCCAAATTCACCAAGAAATTCTTAACTTCCCGCACCAATACGAAACGGTAGTAGGCGAACGCGGCATTACGCTATCAGGTGGGCAACGACAGCGCAGCGCTTTGGGTAGAGCTTTATTAGTTGACGCACCCATCCTGATTCTGGATGATGCCCTCTCTAGCGTCGATAACCAAACCGCCACCCAAATTCTGCAAAATTTGTCGGAAGGCACCCAGCGTAAAACTGTGTTGTTTATTTCCCACCAACTCGCTGCGGCTGCCACCGCCGACCGCATTTTTGTCATGGAGCATGGTCAGATTGTCCAGACAGGTACCCATGAACAGCTCCTGAAACAGCCCGGATTGTACCAATCGCTGTGGAACCAACATGCCTTGGAGGAGATGCTGCGATAGAACTGCCAAGAGACGCGATCGCAGTTTTGTGTCAATAAACAGTGATATGATTGCCCTACTCATGCGGTTCTAGTGAGGAACAGTCACTAGAGGTAACGGGGAAAGTTCGGTGTAAGTCCGACGCTGTCCCGCAACTGTGAAGGAGTTCTAGCAGCTCAGCGAAAACTTCTTAGCCAGGATGCCCGCCGATGGGAAGTTCTATAGCTCTAAAGTGCGAGGTACACCATGAGAACTACAGTCATGACTTCTGGCTCTCTTCAGCAACAGGCTATCCGTTGGACGCTTTCGGTGCCTGTGCAAGCCACCCTATTTACTGCCTTGTGTGCGTTGACCCTCTGGACGGTTTATTTCTCAACCTATCCTGCCGCTCATAACCACATGCACTCGCTGCGTCACCACACCTTGAGTGTTAGCTGCCACTAGAGTTTCTCGCTTCGTCAGAATTCTCACTCGTCAGCATCCTCAAGATTTTAAGTAACAATGGCAAAAATTAAACTTGTTTCGCTCCTCAGCTTATTAGGGCTGCTAGGAGCTTTAAGCTATGGGTCGGTAGGGCGATCGCAACTCCCACAGCCATCTGTAAAGCTAGCAACTGAACCGTCCACTAGTCAGCTACTACCCTTTGAGGCCGATGCCGCGCAACCTCAACAACCCGTGCAGTTGACGCTACAAGCGCTGGATGAGACTGGGAAGCCCCTGCAAAGTGCCAACATTCATATCAAGCTGTTGACCCCACCCGCCAATCCTTGGTTGCCTACTGATTTCCCTATGGTTGAGGGTACTCAGCTTCTAGACTTGGCAGCGATCGCACCTCAGGGGCAGTTACAGTTTCAGCAAATGCTGCCGATTCGCGGTGAGTATCAATTGCAAGTTGAGGTAACGCCAACGGTTGCCAATGCTTTTACCCCTTTCCAGCAAACCCTAACTCTGCCTGTCACGGAAAACTCAGTTAAATATCGCAACTTCGCCATCCTAGCCGTGATTTTGGTGGCAGTAGGTTTTGGTGGTGGTTGGGTGATTGGTGGCAAGCAAGAGCTACAACCCGGAGAAATTGCACCTCAACGAGTTCGCTTATTGCTGAGCGGAGCCATTGTGGTCGCGATCGCTGCTCTGCTAGTGGTGAATATTAGCGCTGAGTTGTCTCACTCCCATGAGCACTCCCACGAACATGCTCATGGAGATCAAGCCGCAATCCCTTCTAGCTTGAACACTCAAGGCTTAGAGGTCAAGCTGTTGGGGCATCACCATGCCACCGTGGGCGAACCTGCGGAACTCGTAATTCAGGCGATCGATGCAAAAACGGGTCAACCTGCTCAAGATGTTGTGTTTAACATCCAAGCCAAATCTCTAGAAGCGGGTTGGGTTGCGTTTTCTCATCAAGCTAGCCCCGATCGCCAAGGTAAGTTTGCTTGGCAGCAACAGTTTTTTGATGGCGCACCCCACCAAGTCGAAGTCGAAGTCGCGCCAAAACTGGATGCAGCTCGTCAGTTTTCGCCTTTCAAAGTTGCTCAAGCAATTGAAGTCGAAGGCATAGAGCCACCGTTGCGATCGCGCCTCCTTTCCCTTGGCTATTTTGTCAGCATTTTGCTGGTGGGTTTAGGACTGGGATTGTGGGTAAAACAACAGCAGCAACCGCGATCGCGCCTTGACATTAAGGCGGCAAATTAGACATAATGGCAAATTGTCTGTCTATTCCTGCTCGGACCAGGTGAAGGCACCACAAAAAGCTGGCATGCTGATTGTGCAAAGCATTTCATAAAGAGCATTAGCCAGCTACCTGTACGGCAACTGTTAGGAGAATTTCATGGCTTACGCAATTATTGAAACGGGTGGAAAGCAACTGCGGGTAGAACCGGGTCGCTTTTATGATGTCGAGCGGATTGCAGGGGATGTTGATGCCGCTGTCACCATCGACAAAGTTCTGTTTGTGCAGAACGATGGTGAAATCTCTGTTGGTCAGCCTTTAGTGGCAGGGGCAGCGGTTCAAGGCACCATCCTGCGCCAACTGCGGGGCCGCAAGATCATCGTATATAAGATGCAGCCTAAGAAGAAAACCCGTAAGAAGCAGGGTCACCGTCAAGAATTAACCCGCTTGATGATCAACTCCATCCACCTGAATGGCACCGAGTTGGGTGCGGGCGAAGGCTAAGATCAAGTCAGGCAGCGTTTTCAAGCAAAACTTGTAGAGATCTCTGAGGGAATAATGGCTCATAAGAAAGGTACAGGTAGTACTCGTAACGGTCGCGACTCAAATGCTCAACGCCTTGGCGTAAAGCGCTTCGGTGGTCAGGCAGTTCGCGCTGGCAACATCTTGGTGCGTCAGCGTGGCACCAAATTCCACCCTGGTAACAACGTCGGTCGTGGCAGCGATGACACTCTCTTCGCTCTCGTTGATGGTGTTGTAACCTTCGAAAGAAAAGGCAAGAGCGGCAAGAAGGTTAGCGTTTATCCCGCTGCTGCTGAAGCTCCTGTGGCAGTTACTGCTTAAGCAATACTGGCTCTGTAGAGCCTAGTGCTTAAAATCTAATTTTTAAGAAAAGCTACTCTACACGGGGTAGCTTTTTTATTGCGTACGTCAAGTTTTACAGAAAGTTACCAACTTGTGAGTGGGCAAGCAACAAGCCTTAAACTAATAAACTGTTGAGAAATTTGAGAGTTAGCCAACCTTTCGTTACGAGGTTGCTAAGCCAGGTAGGTTTTTCTAAATTTTTACCTTTAATAGACGCTATGTTTCCGACCCATCGCCCTCGCCGCTTGCGTGCCAATCCTCAGCTTCGTCGGATGGTACGTGAAACCATTGTCACCACCAGCGATTTGATCTACCCGCTGTTTGCCGTTCCGGGCGAGGCGATCGCTCAGGAAGTTCGCTCCATGCCAGGAGTTTACCAACTGTCTATCGACAAAATTGTTGAGGAAGCCAAAGAAGTCTATGACTTGGGCATTCCCGCAATTATTCTGTTTGGCATTCCTGCGGACAAAGACATTGATGCCACTGGGGCTTGGCATGACTGCGGCATTGTCCAGAAAGCGGCAACGGCGGTGAAAGAAGCGGTTCCCGACTTGATCGTCATTGCGGATACCTGCCTGTGCGAGTACACCTCTCATGGCCACTGCGGCTATTTACAAGTGGGTGACTTGAGCGGTCGGGTACTCAACGATCCCACTCTAGAATTGCTGAAGAAAACAGCCGTTTCCCAAGCCAAAGCAGGCGTTGACATCATTGCGCCTTCTGGGATGATGGACGGTTTCGTGCAAGCGATTCGTCAAGGTTTGGATGAAGCGGGTTTCCAAGATCTGCCGATTCTTTCCTACGCTGCTAAGTATGCTTCTGCCTACTACGGCCCCTTCCGGGATGCGGCAGATTCTGCGCCTCAGTTTGGCGATCGCCGCACCTACCAAATGGACCCAGGCAACGCCCGCGAAGCAATCAAAGAAATTGAGCTGGACATCGCCGAAGGCGCGGACATGCTGATGGTGAAACCTGCGCTGTCTTACATGGACATTATCTGGCGCGTTAAAGAGGCAAGCAACTTGCCTGTCGCGGCTTATAACGTCTCTGGCGAATACTCGATGGTGAAAGCCGCTGCCCTCAACGGCTGGATCGACGAAGAGAAAGTCGTGATGGAAACCATGACCAGCTTTAAGCGCGCGGGTGCTGACCTCATCCTCACCTACCACGCCAAAGATATTGCTCGTTGGTTGGGCTAACCTCTCCCCCTGTATAAGCCCCCCTAGCCCCCCAATTCTGGGGGGAACTTGCTCAAAGTTTTGTAGGGTGGGTTAGGTCTCCGTAACCCACCGCAACTTAGCCATATTCTTAATGCAATAAATCCGGTTGTTTCTTAATCCAATAAATCGGGTTGTTGGCGAACGATTTTGTCGTAAAGCGGTTGGAAGCTAAACCAGCCGATGTTGTGGCTACCCACTTGTCTTTGGGCGATCGCGGCATTTTCAGGATCGATCGGGATCGGGTTTCCTGCGGCTTCTGCCATCAACTGCACTTGGCAAGAGCGATCCATTGTGATGAACCACCAAGCTGCTTCATCGACGGTATGGCCGACGGTGAGTAAGCCATGATTGCGGAGAATCAGAGCTTTCTTCTCGCCGAGGGATTGAGCAATGCGGCGACCTTCGGCAGGGTCAAGTACGACTCCGGTGTAATCATCGAATAAGGCGTGGTCTTGGTAGAAGGAGCAGGCATCCTGTGTCAGCGGATCGAGCAAGCGGCCCAAGCAAGACCAAGTTTTGCCGTAGGTGGAGTGGGAATGAGCTGCTGCCACCACGTCTGGACGCGCTGCATGAATTTGGGAGTGAATCGCAAAAGCAGCCCGATTTACGGGGCGATCGCCTTCCACCACTTCGCCTGCATCGTTTACTAGAATCAAGTCGCTGACTCGAATGTGACCGAAGTACAAGCCAAATGGGTTAACCCAGAAGTGATCAAGATGTTCAGGGTCGCGGACGGTGATGTGACCTGCGATGCCTTCGTCAAAACCATACTGAGCAAATAGCCGTAAAGCTGCTGCCAAGCGTTGTTTGCGGTGTAGGCGTTCTTCCGCAAGGGAGGTGAAGGTGGGAGGCTGCGGAATGTTGGGAGTGGCGATCGCAGTCGTCAACATGATGTGTAGACCTCAGACTTGCGGGTTGAGTAAAGCGTTTAGGGCGATCGCTTGGGCAGCAGGCATTTGGCCGTAGGTAAAGACATAAGGTACATCGGCAGGGAGTTGGGGAATAAACTGCTCCACTGCATAAGGACTGCCGTAGATCACCAACGATTGAAGTTGATTTGTTCCTAGCAAAAATTTAAACCAATCTTGAGCAGTCTGGGTGAGTCCTGCGCTACCACGAAACGGGTTGCCGCGAATAAAGAGTTGCAGCAGAGTTGGCTGAAGGGTCGCAGGGCGTTCAAACGAAATAGCTGGAGTATGACTATCCACCAATTGCAGTTGATAGCCTTTGGTTTGGGGTAGGGCGATCGCGGGGGTATAGCGCCCTAAAAAGTCACAAGTTAAGGCATCATCCACAATCACAACGTTGCGTAAAGGCTGACTCTCGCTAGGTTGGCTCAGGCGGGATTCTAGAGGGAAATGCACCTGCATGGAATCCTTGAGGATGCTGTTGGCCGTGGCGATCGCTTCTGGTGGCGAGAGTTGCTCCAGTTGAATTGGGGGTGGCGGTAGATTTTCCCAAGCATGAGTGATGTCAGCACTTTCAGGCATGGGAGAGCAGACCTTGAACTTAGCCCGCCAAATCCGCTCTACTGACGCTTGAATGCGCTCTGGCGTAATTCGACCTGTTTCGACCGCTTCACAGACGGCTTTGATCGCGCCTGCGGGGTCTAGGGGCATCAACAAAATATCTGCGCCTGCTTCCACGGCCAAAACTGGCGCTTCGTTCACGCCATAGCGGTTGGCGATCGCGCCCATGACTAAGGCATCAGTGACAATCAGCCCGTCAAAGCCCAAGTTCTGCCGCAGTTCTTGAGTCAGAATTCGGTGAGAAAGCGTCGCCGGAAACTGAGCATCCCAAGCGGGAATTTGCAGGTGAGCACTCATTACCGCATCGACACCTGCCGCGATCGCGCTCTTAAACGGTGGCAGTTCCAGGGCGGCTAAGCGATCGGGAGAGTGAGCTAGGACAGGCAAATCCAGATGGGAATCTGTAGCGGTGTCACCGTGGCCTGGAAAATGTTTAGCCGCAGTCAGAACGGGATGTCGTTGCGCCCCTTGAATAAATGCCGTTGCCAGCTTCGATACCGTTTTTGGCGTTTCTCCAAAAGCCCGCACATTGATCACGGGGTTATTGGGATTGTTGTTGACATCCACCGTTGGAGCCAAGACCCAGTTGAGGCCGATCGCTAGGGCTTCCTGAGCCGTATAAGCTCCCATCGCCTCAGCGTAATTCAGTGCTTTGTCTAAATCCCGTTGGGCAATCGCATTGAGCGCCATTGGTGGCGGAAACCAAGTAGCCCCGGAGAAGCGCTGACCTACGCCTTCCTCAATATCAGCGGCAATCAAGAGGGGAATCTGCGCCCAGTCTTGCAGTTGTTGCGATCGCAGGGCAATCTCGGCAGCGCTCCCACCCAATAAAATCACACCCCCTACGCCCAGATCTTGCAACCAATGTTGCAGCGTGGCAGCAGGAGGCTCCCAAATCGGATACTGAATTTGGTGGTCGAACAGGTAGCCTGAAGCTCTGACAACCACCATCTGAGCCACTTGCTCAGCCAGGGACAAGCTTTCCCAGTCTGGCAGTGGAGGAGTCACGCTAGATCCAACCAAAGGTGCTATTCCTCATCATCCTCGTCTTGTGCCCCGACTAGATCTTGCTCCCAGTCGTCTGCGTCTTGGTCGATGCCATCGGTTGCATCATCAGGCTTGCGATCCTGACTCAACTGATTAATTAGAGAGAGAACTCGTGTGCCGCGTTCAATCGAGCGATCTTCGACAAAAATCACTTCTGGGGTGCGCCGGAGCCGAACCCGCTGCCCTAGCTCACTGCGAACGAAGCCTGTCGCTGACTTCAGGCCCGCCATTGTCTCAGCTCTCGCTTCGTCGCTGCCATAAATGCTGACGAAAACCTTGGCATGCTGCAAGTCGCCCGACACATCGACATCAGTAACGCTAACCATGCCCGTACCCACTCGGTCATCTTTAATGCCAGAGAGGAGCATTTGGCTGACTTCTCGTTTGATTAATTCTGAAACGCGAGAGACGCGACGACTAGTAGCCATAACAAACCTGCTCTTTAACTCGAAAGCGAGACATCAATTTTACTGTGTCCGTACTCGAAACAGGAGCCTTGTATCAGGGCAGATGTTTGGTACAGACTTCTAATTTAGGCAGGGATTGAGCAGTCAACCTCTCTCCAGAGAAATGAAATGCTTATGCAGGGCTTAGTCCTAGCATGGCCCGGAGTGTCAGACTGAGAAAGACCAAACCTGCGACGAAGATGCCCGTCAAGGCGATCGCGGTGGCAGGTCGCTTAAAGAGGGGAATTAAAGGTCTGACGGCATTCAGGAAAACCCCCAAACCAATGCTGATGAAGTAGGTGGGGTAGCGAGATACGTTAACCAAAAAGTCTCTCATGGCTTTGATCTATTAGCGGGTTTTAAACTTGAAGGTTGCCAAGGTGCTGAGTCCGACTTTTATTTTAATGCCAGAAGTCGGTTCTCTAGGGAGGAAGTGACAAGCTGCAAGATTTCTCTACAACTCTTGGGCTTTTAGTTAGGTGGGTTTGACATCATAATATTGAGTCTGCTGCTGCACCGCTTTCTTTAATGTCACCTCAAACCGCTCCCTCTATCGCTCCCCGTCCCTTCTTGAAGTGGGCAGGCGGAAAGAACCAATTGATTCCGCAATACCAGGCTTACTTTCCCTTTCCCAGGAAGTTTAAAACATATTATGAGCCGTTCTTAGGAGGTGGTGCTGTTTTCTTTCACCTTTTACCTGGGCGAGGAGTGCTGACAGATATCAATCCAGAATTAGTCAATGTTTATTGCTGCGTTCGAGACCAGGTTGAACCTCTAACTCAGCTTTTGCAGAAGCATCAGCAAAACCATTCTTATGATTATTACTATCAAGTGAGGGCCGAAAAACCTAACACTGAATTAGAGCGCGCAGCACGACTAATTTATTTAAATAAAACTTGCTTCAATGGCCTATATCGAGAGAATTCTAAAGGAGATTTTAATGTGCCAATGGGGCGTTATAAAAATCCTGGGATTTGCAATGCAGATTTATTGCGGTCGGTTTCTATAGCATTGCGCTCGATTATCATTGAAATCAAACCCTTTGAAGCAGTTTTGCAACATGCCACTCATGAGGATTTTGTCTATTTTGATCCGCCTTACTATCCCTTAAGCCCCACTAGTAATTTTACCGCTTACAGTCGCTATGCCTTTGAGCAAGAGCATCAAGTAAGACTGAGGGATGTCTTTGTAGAACTCGCGAATCGAGGGGTGAAAGTGATGCTTTCCAATTCGGATTGTGAATTTATTCGAGAGTTATATCAGGGCTTCAATATTTATGCGATCGCTGCTGCCCGATCAATCAACTCTAAGGCAAGCAAACGAGGCAAAATCACAGAAGTTTTAGTGACTTCCTATTAACTCTAAAATAGAAGCTGGTGGTCTTGGAGATGACCGAGAATGGTACAAGCACACCTAAAACCAATCACCTTAGAAGAGTTTCTGACGCTACCAGAAACCGAGCCTGCTAGCGAGTACGTTGACGGCTACAGTATTCAAAAACCCATGCCCCAGGGAGAGCACAGCACAATTCAAGGAGAGTTAGTGACTGCGATTAATGCCGTCAGCAAACCTCAAAAAGTCGCTCGTGCTTATCCAGAACTACGCTGTACCTTTTCGGGACGCTCAATTGTGCCCGATGTCGCAGTGTTTCGTTGGGAAAGAATTCCCCGTAATCAGGATGGCAGTGTGGCGAATGTTTTTGCCTTGGCTCCGGATTGGATCATTGAAATTTTATCGCCAGAGCAAAGCCAAACAAAGGTCACGGCTAAAATTCTGCATTGCCTGAAGCATGGAACCCAAATGGGCTGGCTGATTGATCCGAGTGAACGGGCTGTGTTTGCATACTATCCCCAACAATCCCCAGACTTACTGGACGAATCTGCTCAACTGCTACCTGTGCCATCGTTTGCGAGGGAGCTACAGCTCACAGTCGGTGAGTTGTTTGGTTGGCTACTCGAATAATCTTTTTCTAAATCTGCGATCGCTCCGCAGCAGTCAAATCAGTTTCCTGCACATCTCGACGCAGCACCCAACCGTTTGGCCCCACAATTAGTCTGGGTAGGTCTTGCTGTTTCACCAGTTGCAGAGTGGTCATGTCGTAGGTGGTGTAGGTCGTCGAAGCAGAGCCTAATTTCACATCTACAATTGTCAGCATTTTTTGCGGAGCGCGATCGCTGTTGAGCAAGCGTCTGGGGCCAGCACCGATCGCGCCTGTGTGCAGTAGTTCTAGCTTGCCACGATGACCGGGGAAATAGGCGTGATGGTGGCCGCTGATGTAAGTATGGACGCGATATTTTTCTAAAAGCGATCGCAGCTTATCGGGTTGGTCAAGAATCTCACCCAGGCGATCGCGCCTCACAGCAACGGCATAGAGGGGTAAGTGACCGATGGCAATTCGCAACTTGGCATTTTGAGCCGCAGGACTAGCTAAGCTTTTCTCCACCCAGGCCAACTGATCTGCTCGGATGGTGGCGCTAGAGGCATCCCAGACTAGGTAGAAAATGCCGTTTTGCTGAAACGTGTAGTAGAAGGGGAATTTTGTGCGATCGACAAATTGCAAACCTGGGTTGTGCTTGGGATTATTCCAGTGAGCCGCTGCGAGGTTGCGATCGCGCTGAAAACTAAATGTGCCATTGGCAGAGAGGGCAGCAGAAGCGTCATGATTGCCCACTGTGAAACCATAGGGCAATTTGGCTTTGCGGAGCGGTGCCCCAATATGGCGATCGAATGCCGCCCACATCGCTTTCACCTCTGCATCAGACAACGATTGAGATTGCCCCGCCACCATGTCACCGCCACACAGTACCAAATCGGGTTGCCAAGCGGGAATCAGCGCGATCGCTTTGTCTACCTCGGCTTCGTACGTGGTAGAACCGTACTGACTATTCAAATCGCTAATCACCGCAATCCGCACATCGCCTCTCGCTGGGGCAAACATGCCTTTAGGCGCGATCGCTTTCCCCGCTTGTGGATTGGCACTTTGGAGCTGAGCAGATGGTTTGGCGGTGGGAGCCTGCCCCAGAGATGGTTGGCTAGAAGGCTGCTTTACGACTGACTCGGCAAAGGTTCTTTGTATCAGCACAGCAAGGCCAAAACCACCTGTTAAACCGCTCAAAACCAGAAATTGACGGCGATTCAGGCTCATAGTTGTGTGGAGTAAGAGAGCGACAGGGTTGAGAGAATATCGGTTGCGTAGGAGGAAATGATAGGCTTTGTGGTAACACCCGTAAGAATTTACCGCGTTTCCTGCGGTTTGCGTAGCCTTAGAGGGAGATGCCATGTCAGAGGAGCAGCCGAAATCACCATCACCTGTCCCCACAACTCCTAGCCAACCAACTCCTCCTGGCCCTAGTGGATCGGGTGGGACTAGTTTGCAACAGGTCACCCAGACCTTGCAGCAAAAATGGGAGCAGGTCAAACCTGTATTGAAGACGCAAAGTGCCAAAGCGTTGCGCTTCACAATTCGGGGTTTAGAAACGGCAGCCGAAAAACTGGAGACCGACACTCCAGAGCAATCTACATCAGGCTCGGCTACAACTCAGGAAACCTCCTCTAGAACCGGAACCAAGCCAGCAGCTCAATTCAATACCTCAGAAATCCTAGAGCGATCGCGTCCCTTTTTAACCAAGCTGCAAACCTGGGCGACGACAGCCCTAGAAAAAATTCAGCCGCAACTCAAGCGACTGCAAGCTTGGTGGACTAAAACTCTGCCCCAAATCCGCAACCGCCTGCCCGCTTCTCTAAATGAAAAACTGTCTGACCGCGCCCTGACGAACTTGGCGATCGCGACAGTTGTATTTCTGGTCTTAACGACGAATTCAGTCCTCTCTCCTAGCAAGCCCAAGGCACCGGAAGTTGCCAAAGTGCCACTTTCCCAGCGGGTGCCGCCAGCGGAACTCACCGCTCCACCAGAACTCAGTGCTCCGGAAGCCGAAATTCCAGTAGCGATCGCCCCACCTGAGGAAACAACCGCCCCAGAAGCACCTGCGCCTGTTGTGGTAGAGCCAGAACCATCCGCAATCGCCGAGGCTCCAGAAGTCCCGTTAGAGCTAACTGCCCCCGAACCGCCAGAACCAGTCGAGGTGACAGCACCAGAACCAATCGAGCCACCTGCGCCTATCCTGTCTCCTCAAGAACAAATTCTGGCTTCGATTCAAGCCAAAGTGTCTGAAGTCACAAGCCAGTATGCTGAGAACTTGGTGCAGTCGGTAAAAACAAACTTAGTAGGCAATCGCCTCACAGTTGCACTGAGCGATCGCTGGTACAACCTACCAACCAATCAGCAAGACCAGTTAGCCAGTGAAGTGCTAGCCAAAGCCAAAACCCTAGACTTTACTAAGCTAGAAATTACCGATACCGAAGGCAAACTAATCGCCCGTACCCCCGTCGTCGGTTCAGGCATGGTGATTTTGCAACGAGGCAGTCTTGCCACTGCTTCTTAATCAATGTTTCCGTCAACCTGTAGAGTGTGTTCCTTCACACAGGCAGATTTCTAGGGAAGTTCATTTCTCCTTCATCCCTCCCTTCCAGCAAGTGCTTTCTGAGCCGCTTGCGTAATCTGAACGATCGCAGCTAAATCCGGTGTGGAAGTATTGCTATTCATGCTTAGCCAAAGCAGGTATTCAATGTTTCCAGCGGGGCCTTGCAGGGGAGACCAGGTTAGGTCTTGATAGTGCCAACCGAGGGCTTGAGCGGCTTGGATGACTTGGGCGATCGCTTCTGCTTGGTCTTTAGGATCGCGGACTACGCCGTTCTTACCAACGCGCGATCGCCCGACTTCAAATTGTGGTTTGACGAGCAAAATTACTTCCCGTGGTTCTTTGAGCAATTGCCATAGGGCGGGTAAGACTTTGGTGAGGGAAATAAAGGAAACGTCGGCGACTCCCAGGTCTGCGTCAGGTTGCCCTTGTTCGTACAAGTCTTCTGGTTTTAGGTGCCGTAGGTTGGTGCGCTCTCGCAAAACGACACGGGGGTCTTGGCGCAGTGTCCAAGCGACTTGTCCATAGCCAACATCTACGCCGTAAACTTTCTGGGCTCCTGACTGCAACAGACAATCGGTAAAGCCCCCGGTAGAAATGCCCCCGTCTAAGCAAATGCGTCCAGTGATTTCGATGGGAAAGGCTTCTAGGGCTTTGGCTAGTTTTTCGCCACCTCTAGAGACATAGGGCGATCGCTGTTTTACCGTAATCTGGGCCGCTGGATCAATCTCGGTACCCGGTTTATCTATCACCTGCTGGTTCACCATGACTTCTCCTGCCCGAATCAGACGCTGGGCCTGTTGGCGAGAGTCACAGAGTTCTAGGTCTACCAGTAGGGTATCGAGTCGTTGCTTGGCCAAGGAACTGCACTAAAAAAATTAGAATGAGGAAACATCTATAAAATAAAGCCTTTGGGGCTCTATCATCTTCCACTATGCCATCCGAAGGTTCTCCGCAGACGACCGTGAATCCTCCTCCTCGCATTTTACAGTCTCGAACTCAGTATCAGCCTTGCCATATCCGCGTGCCTGATCTAGACGATCGCATTGTGGCGATTCGTGTGGATGGAAAGTACTACAGTCTGATGAAGCTAGTCAAAGAGCGGCAGCAAGCCCTAGAAATTGCCAATCGACTGTCTAACAAGGGCGAAGAAACGATTATTACTGCCACCGTTAAAGGTGATGCGATTTGGGTGCTAGAGCGAGATGCTTACCTGGATTTGCCAGCTCAGCCTGCTTCAGCAACGACCCAGCCTAAAAGCTTGGGGGCGGCAAAAATCTTAGAATCTCGGAGCCAATATCGCCCTTGTCATATTCGAGTGCCTGATCTAGACCATCGCCTATCAGCGATCGCCGTTGAAGGCCAGTATTACAGTTTCTTCAAAGTTGTTAAAGATCGAGCGCAGGCACTAGAAGTAGCAGCTAGACTCGCTCGCAGAGGTGACCAAACTGCCATTACCAGCACCGTTAAAGGCGAGGTGGTTTGGGTTCTAGAACCGGAGGCGGAGTTAGACTCTCAAAATCTCTAGCAGTATGATCCTGCGGTTTAGTCAGGTCTCAAGCTGAAGGGGTAAGCTCAGCAACAATTTTTGCAGTCACGCAAATTTTGCTACCAAACCTACCCCTATCTCAATCAAACTTGAACTTAAAGATGTCCCAAAGCAGGGTGGACTGAGCGATTAAACGTCTTGTTCGCTAAGTTCGCGAGTCATGTAATCAAAAGGTTGATCCACAAAGGCTGTATCAGCCACACCAGCCGCTACAGCTTGTTCTTTGACAATGTCTTTCATCAGTTGGATGCCACGCACCGTGGGGCCAATGGGAACGCCTAGAGAGTTGTAAGTTTCTCGCAGACCTTCCAACACTCGCTCATCTAGTACATCCATGTCTCCTGCTACCAGAGCATAGCTGGCATAGCGCAGGTAGTAGTCCATATCGCGCAGACAAGCTGCATAACGACGGGTGGTATAGGCATTGCCACCAGGACGAATGAGTTCTGGAAGTTCATCAAACAGACGTGACCCTGCCTGCTTGACGATGGTAGCAGCGTTCGCATTAATGACTGCGGCTGCTTGAACTCTCGCGGTCCCACTGCCAAAGTAAGACTTCAGTGAGTCAAGGGCATCTCTATCGAGATATCGGCCCGTAATGTCATAGTTTCTAATCAGGCTTGTCACTGCGTCCCGCATGAAATGACTCTCCTAAGTGGTTCCTATACGTGTTTGCTATTCTTGACCTGCGTCAACTTGTCGTTAGAAGTGAGTTGTTCTAGCTGCCAAAAACTGGGCGGCACTGTTGAGGTCAGAGATGGCGCATGCAATGGCTACAACTTACTGCACAGAATGATTCTGTGCTCCTAGCGCTGAGCTTACCTTTAACCGTGAGTTGGGCTGGTGCGTTAGGATTTAGGGTTAAGTTTACCACGCCAAGATCAGCCTAATTGACGCTGAATTCCAGGCTAGTCGCTTCTATTCTGTTAAGTTTTATGTGCTGCAATTTCTGCAATTCTCAACATTTAAAGATAGTAGAAAAATAGTAGAAATCTTAGCTGTTAATTATTTAAAGGAAAATCAAGAAAAAACTTTGGCTTGCGATCGCTGACTAAAAGCTTGCTGCTTCGTTCTACTATTCATTTTTCGTGATGCTTCGCGATCGCCCAATGAGCAAGCAGGATACTGAGCTTGTCTTGGGAAGTTTAACCAGGTGCGATTCAGGGCAGGAGTTGGCAAAAGCTGCAACTCTTCTGGGTAGCGTGGCATCGGGTCACTTGCTAATACAATAGGCGGCACCATCATCGGGTCGTAGTCAACAATAATATCGACCATACCGGGTTGATGTTTTAACTCCACCTTCTGACCTGGCCGAAATTTTAGTGCCTCTTGGTGCTCAGACTCAGTTTCAAAAATCATGATTGGTCTAAAGTATAGAACGGTAGCTTCTGATACTATTTTAGGGGCCAACTCAGCCTAAAAATGAAAAACTGTCAATTCCGCTACAATTTTTCATTTTTCAAAAAAAGGCTGAAGGAGGGTAGCGCCAAAATTAATTTCGTCCGTATTTTGGTAAGCTTCGATAGGGTTTGGTAGCAAAGGATACAAAATATCCCCAACCCTATTTTTAGGATGATTCAGGTGTAACCAACCCTGCCGATGAGTGTGTGCTAAAAGACGCCGCAAAAATTGCCTAGCTGCTAAGCGCCTCTAGAAATAGCGAGTCGCAGGAATCATCAAGTAACCGTTGTAACTGATCACCTATCAACTGCCAGTGACTTTGGGATTTGCTGACTGATCATGTCGCAGCTAACCCTGGCGACTCAGTTGAGGCAGTGCAGTTCTAAATCAGGTTGTCTCCCTCTATTCACCTGGCTGACCTCTCGCGATCGCTCGCAGACCTTCCCTTCCTAGATTTGCCCAGACATTAAGGAGTAATTCATGGCGACTGCACAAGACATCTTGAATCTGATCAAAGAAAAGCAGATCAAGATGATTGATCTCAAATTCATTGATATGCCAGGAACCTGGCAACACCTCACGGTCTATCACGACCAGATCGACGAGAGCAGCTTCACCGAAGGCGTTCCTTTCGACGGTTCCAGCATCCGGGGTTGGAAAGCGATCAATGAATCAGACATGACAATGGTGCTCGATCCCAACACTGCTTGGATCGATCCCTTCATGGCCGAGCCGACTCTCAGCATTATTTGCAGCATCCAAGAACCCAGAACTGGTGAGCCTTACAGCCGTTGTCCTCGCACCATTGCTCAAAAAGCAGTGGATTACCTCGCCTCCACTGGCCTAGGTGATACCGCGTTTTTAGGCCCAGAAGCAGAATTCTTCGTCTTTGAAGACGTGCGGTTCGACCAAACCGAAAACGAAGGCTACTACCACGTTGATTCTGTAGAAGGTCGCTGGAACTCTGGTCGCAAAGAAGAAGGTGGCAACTTAGGCTATAAGCCTCGCTACAAAGAAGGTTACTTCCCTGTTGCTCCTACCGATACGTTGCAAGACATTCGGACCGAGATGTTGTTGGTAATGGCTGAGTGCGGCGTTCCCATCGAGAAGCATCACCATGAAGTTGCCACGGGCGGTCAGTGCGAGCTAGGCTTCCGCTTTGACACTTTGGTTCGGGCGGCAGACCACTTGATGACTTACAAGTATGTAATCAAGAACGTCGCCAAGCGTCACGGCAAAACCGTTACCTTCATGCCCAAGCCTTTGTTTAACGACAACGGTTCTGGTATGCACACCCACCAATCTATTTGGAAAGATGGGCAACCTCTGTTCTGGGGTGATGGCTACGCCAACCTGAGCCAAATGGCTCTCCACTACATCGGTGGTATCCTCAAGCACGCTCCTGCTCTCCTGGCGCTCACCAACCCTACTACCAACTCTTATAAGCGCTTGGTGCCTGGATTTGAGGCTCCCGTGAACTTGGCTTACTCTCAAGGCAACCGCTCTGCTTCTATCCGGATTCCGCTGACTGGCAGCAATCCCAAAGCGAAGCGCTTAGAGTTCCGTTGCCCTGATGCGACTGCTAACCCTTACCTAGCGTTTGCAGCTATGCTTTGCGCGGGTATCGACGGCATCAAAAATCAAATTGATCCAGGTGAGCCTCTAGACGTGGATATCTACGACCTCAGCCCTGAAGAGCTGTCGAAGATTCCTTCTACCCCCGGTTCTCTGCTGGATGCGCTGAAGGCTCTGGAAGAAGACCACGAGTTCCTCACCGTGGGTGGTGTCTTTACCGAAGACTTCATCAACACCTGGATTGAGTACAAGCTCGACAACGAAGTGAACCCCATGCGGTTACGTCCTCACCCCTACGAGTTTGCACTCTACTACGATGTCTAATCTCCTGAATGTCTAATTTTTAGCTACCACTCAGGGTAGTTTGCGAGCCACCTTTCGGGGTGGCTTTTTTGTTGGCTAGTTTTTTTGTTGATTAGGGGTGGGGGCGATCGCCCTTAAAATTGCTCCCCAGACTACTAGCCAGATCTCCTTCTTGCGGTTGATTAGAGATGGAGTTTTTCTCGTTACGCTTGTTTACAATAAATGGTAAATCGCAATCATCGCTCTCATCTTCCGATGGCTGACGTTCTCACCAAACTGGCTTACGAAACCTTCCAACAGGGTAAAAGCGTCTTTGGCTTGGCGCATAAAGCCCTAAATGCTCAACTTTTCCGCCTTGCCTATCCTGCTCAGCGCCAAGCGGCTCAACCGTTAAAGCCAGAGTTACTGTTCAAAATTCAGCAACGCTTGCAGCAGCTAATGGAAGCAGATTGGCAGGATGCGGAGCGTGGCGTTTATCCTGCTAGCCTCCTGTTTGATGGCCCTTGGTCAGATTTCTTCCGCTACTACCCAATGATTTGGCTAGAAATGCCAGAGATTTGGGAGCGATCGCAACAGAAGCGGCATCAGGAATTTGCCCCTGAGATCGACACAGAGCGCTATCCCAGCTACTACTTACAAAATTTTCACCACCAGACCAACGGCTATCTGAGTGAGCAGTCAGCCAATCTCTATGATTTACAGGTTGAGATTCTGTTTAGTGGCTCTGCGGATGCCATGCGTCGGCGGATTCTAGCCCCTCTCAAGCAAAGCCTGAAAACCTTTGCAAACGTCCCAGCCAAAGAAGTTCGAGTGCTAGATGTGGCTTGTGGCACAGGCCGCACCTTGAAAACGATCCGAGCGACTTTGCCCCAGACATCTCTGTACGGGGTAGACCTCTCACCTGCTTATCTGCGAAAGGCAAATCAAGTACTGTCTGAGATTCCAGGAGAACTACCACAACTAATGCAAGCCAATGCAGAAGAGTTGCCTTATCGAGACCACTACTTCCATGCGTTAACCTGTGTATTTCTGTTCCATGAATTACCTCCAGAAGCTCGTCAGCGAGTGATTGAGCAGAGCTTTAGAGTTTTACAACCGGGTGGTAGCTTCATTCTCTGCGACTCAATTCAGATAAGCGATTCTCCAGAATTAGAGCCAGCGATGGAAGGCTTCCATGAGACCTTCCACGAACCCTACTACAAGCACTACATGCGGGATGATTTGGTGGCGCGATTGGAGAAGGCGGGTTTCCAAGACATTGCTACCGAAGTTCACTTTATGAGTAAGTATTTAGTTGCTCGCAAACCTGCTTAATCGTGCTTAATTGACTGCGCTAGGATGAGAAAGTTACTTTACAAAACCACATAAAAGTATGACTGTTGCTTATCCTCGCAAGCTGCTCAATACATTGGGTGCACGCGAGATTTTGAGCCAGGTAGTCCGCGATCGCGAGCTACATTTAGTCACCCTCAACCGCTACCGCTATAGTGAGCAGCGCAGTTGCAAAGACTTAACCGATTTAATTGAACAGTTGGATGGGCAACCTCCAGAGCTAATCCGTGATCTTTCGCGGCATATTTCTGATGAAGCTCGGCATGCCATGTGGCTGACGGATCTATTGGTGGATTTGGGTGCCAATGTCGGCTTGCCACCGGGTTCCTCTTATATCCAAGAGTTTGAGCGCTTACTCGATAGAGAGGCTGTGGATCTAGGACGCGATCGCGATGAATTCTTGATTTCAGTTCTAGCAGCCATCAATGTCACCGAGAAGCGGGGCTGCGAGTATTTTTCAGCTCACATTCACGCTTTGAAAAAAGCGCCGCAAACCGAGGAAAATATCAAAATTCGGGAAACGATTGAGCGGATTTTGCCTGAAGAAGCGGGGCATGTGCGCTGGGGCAACCGCTGGCTGGCAGAACTAGCTCGCAAGAGTCCAGAACATGCTCAGAAGGTAGATTTAGCCAAGCGTAGGTATGCTGCTGTAGAGCAAGCTGCCTTTGAATCAGGCATGGACATTACGCTTGGGGCCGAGATTCGTCGGGTTGAGAAACTCATGGCGATCGCGGAAACTATGCCATTATGGCAGCGCCCCCAATACTTGATGGAGCGGTTACCTCAAACCATACTGGCACCAGAGTTGCAAAAAACTCGAATTGACGTGGTGCAGCGAGCCTGGAAACGTGACCCCCAAGCCTTTGTAGAAAAGTTTGTGCCTATGTTTATCAGCGGCATCAGCAAACCGACCAGTAGCAAGCCAGGAAACTCCAAAGCGACTGCCTAGTGCTTACATCAATCGCATCAATCGCTTTGCACAGGATGGGGATAATGTTGGTAGGGCAATCTCTTGGGGTTGCCCTCAACTAGCGAATGAGCAAGTTTGGTGCCTGCTGCTACCTATTTCAATCCTTCTGTGACGAAAAAATTCCTCACGATCTACAGTTGGTGTAGCGACAACCGACGAGGCGTGAGGTAGATTGGTACTTGCGTCCCGCCGATCTACTCTACTGAGCAGGAACTCCTATGACTAACTATCAACCCGATGCGGAAGCTGTCTCAACCCAGAGTCTATCTAGCAATCAGCTGGTTAACGAACTAATCGAGAATTCTAACCAGAGCAATCACGCAGAGGTGATTGAAACAGTAATTTCTAGCTTGGATCAAGACCAGAGCGCGATGGTCAACCATACCGAAAAGGGCCATGTATGGAAATTTAAGTATGGTAGCGTCGAAGTTTTTGTTCAACTCACGGGCAACACGGACGACGATACATTTACCACCTGGGCACAGATTTTGAAGCTGCCTGTGCAAAATGAAGCCCAACTTCTCCGCAAATTGTTGGCAATGAACTGGAGCGACACCTTTGAATCTCGGTTTGCTTTGGTGGATGAGCAGGTTGTGGTTGTCGCCACTCGCACCGTTGCTGAGCTTTCACCTGGCGAAATTTCTCGCGCCATCACCGTAGTTGCCTCTATTGCAGATGACAACGACGACGCTCTCCAAGCAGAGTTTGCTGCCGCCTAAGTTGGCTCCAGTTTGGCGCTTCATTCCTCCACTCCAAGCCCCTGGACAAGTACAAATGGCCTTGGATGCTTGGCTGTTTCAGCAGCATTGCTTGGGGCTACATCCCCCCACACTCAGGTTTTACACCTGGGCTCCAGCAGCCATTTCTCTGGGCTACCATCAGCGACAGTGGCCCTCATTTTGGCAGGAAATTATTTGGCAGGGCACACCTTTAGAGTTGGTGCCACGACCTACTGGGGGGCGTGCGGTGCTGCACCAAGGTGATCTAACTTATGCGGTTATTGCTTCCGGTCTGCCAAGCGATCGCACGCAAGCTTACCGAACTATTTGTGAGTTCTTGATTCAGGGTTGGCGATCGCTCGGCATTGAGTTGCACTACGGTACAGCGGGTCGAGGCTACATTCATAATCCCAACTGTTTTGGTACGGCCACTGGCGCAGATTTAGTCCTACCACAGGGAGGAAAACTTATTGGGAGTGCTCAGTTGCGTCGTGGACAAACGATTTTGCAACACGGCTCTATGCGTTTAGAACCCGATGCCGCGCTTTTTAGCCAAGTGTTTGGCTCAGCTTCTATCCATTTGCCAAGGTTGCCCTTATCCTTACAGGGCGAATCCTTGGTTCAAGCTGTGATCGATGCTTTGATAGCAGCTTTAGAGGAATGTTTTGGTGTGCAATTGGTGACGCAGCCGCTCTCTTCCGCAGAATGGGAGGCAGTGCTAGCGCAATCTACCTTGAGGCAAAAATCCTCTGGTTGTAATGCCAGCAACCCTAATTAGCTTCTGATACTAATGATTCTGCGGTAGTTCTGGCGATCGCGGGCAATGGTAAACCAGGAGGATAGCTGCCTTCTTCTTTAATCCGTTTAATTGCCGCTTCAGACACTTGAATATTTAGCTTATCGCCCACGGCTCGGACAATATCACCGCGATCGATTACACCTGCCACAGCTCCTGCCGGAGACAAGACCGTGATGCGGTTGAGCTGTTGAGTTTCCATTTGATTAATCACTTGAATCAATGGAGTAGGTTCCTGCACCGCTGGAATTGCGGCCAATGGATGCAGCACCGCTTGTAAGGCTTGAGTTTCCCATTGGCTACGCTCGACTTGACGTAAGTCATCAGCCGCTACCATCCCTCGGTAACGGCCCTCAGACGCAGCAAAATAGGCAGGGGGCCGAGCCACTTCTAGGAGATAGTCATCGGCAAACTGACGCAAGCTGAGATTGGCATCCACTACTCGGAAGTCTCGCGTCATCGCATCTGCCGCTTTTGTCTGCATCAGGGCTTCTTGTAAGTCGGTCATGCGATCGTAAGCGCTAGCGTTGCGTAAGATAAACCAACCCAAAAACGCCATCCACAGCCCACTGACAAAATAACCAGGGTTGAGCAGGACGAACACAAGTCCTAAAGTAATCGCGAACCAACCTAAAATTTGGCCCGATCGCACCGCCCAACGCACTCCTTGAAAACGGTTGCCCGTCGCTTTCCACACTGCCGCCTTAAAGATCTGCCCGCCATCTAAAGGCAAGCCAGGAATTAAATTAAATAGCGCTAAAACCAAGTTAATTAAAGATAGGTCTGTGATGACGACTGCGAGTACAGTCTTCTCCGGTAACGCAGAGGCGATCGCTCTCAATAACAGGTATAAGCCAAGACTGACCCCAGGCCCTGCGATCGCCACCTGAAAAGCCTTACCTGGAGTTTTCGATTCTTGGTCAATCGAGGCAACCCCACCAAACAAAAACAGCGTAATAGAATTGACCTTGATGCCCTGAGACTGCGCGATTAAGCTATGCCCCAATTCGTGCAGTAGCACCGAGGCAAACAATAATAGAGCCAGGGTCAAACCTGCGACCCACGCAAAAACCGGACTCCAAGGCTGTTGTTTGAGGTAGCCCTCGCTATTGAGAATGGAAAAGAAAGCGAGAACATACAACCAGTTAGGGTCGATAAAAAGGGGAATACCAAATACAGATCCGATTCGCCAGCCTGCCTGCATAGGATTTTCCTAAATCGAAGTTGCTCAATGTGGCTGGTAATGCAGCCCCACTTGTTCTGTGCTGCTCTCATCAAGATGCAGCTCAATCAAGCTCAGTTGATGCATGCTAGCTATAGCCTGATTCCATGACTATAGCCATCCATCCAGCTAAAGCCCTCTCCCTACTAGCATAGACAATGCTTTTCTGAAACATCAGCTCCGAGAGGCTCCAAGCACTGAGCCATAAAAAAAAGCAATAAAAATGCAATAAAAAAGTAGTAGTGCGACTGCCTCCAACCAACGGGGGCGAGCTTTAGCACTACTACTCGGCTAGATTAAAAAATCTCAAATAGGTTTGTGTGGCCTAAAGATATGGCCTAGAGGACACCTGCATTGGTAAGCCCTAGGATGACACCTGCCCCCAGGATGTGACCAAAACTCATCGTAGCGAGTAATTCAGGAATGCCAAAATTGCTAAAGAGCGCAGGGGTTTCGACGGGGAGTTTGGGACCGACACCCTTCTTTCTGATGGCAAAGCGACCGATCGCAACTGCAAACAGGCAGCAAGCTGTCATAATTAGCCCGATGGTAGGGTTCCAATCAACGGCTCTAGCAGAGGCAACTTGTAGCGCTAGCAAGGTCGAATAAAGCAAGATCTCGTCTCCTGCATTGATAAACTTATACAAACAAGAAGGATTATAAAAAGATGCTTGGAAATAACTGGAATTTGTCTTAAGAGTTAACAGTCAAGAGAACTTTTGCTACAAATCTGCAACAGTTTGCGATCGCAGCTCCGTTCATTAATACTGAGACTCAGTTAAATATCTAACTACGCCCTACCTAGAAGTTTTACAAGTCAGCATGCGGGTTAAAATTTGCGGCATTACCAAACCGGACCAAGGACGAGCGATCGCCGAACTAGGAGCCACAGCTTTAGGATTCATTTGTGTTGCAGCTTCCCCTCGCTACGTGACGGCTGAGCAAATTCGTCAGGTAATAGACCAGCTACCCCGCCATCCGCAGACAGATCGCTTGGTCGATCGCATTGGAGTGTTTGCCAACGCAACGGTGGCTGAGATTAGTCAAGTGGTCGCGATCGGTGGTCTGAATGGGGTACAACTACATGGCGCAGAATCTCCAGAGTTTTGTGCTCAGGTACGCGCGGAGTTGCCAGACGTAGAAGTGATTAAAGCACTCCGGATCAAAAGCACAGAAGCCCTTCAGGAAGCTTCTGCTTATTACGGCCATGTTCATACCCTCCTACTCGATGCCTACCATCCTGGGATGCTAGGAGGTACAGGTGTCACTCTAGACTGGCAAAGCTTACAACAATTTGCGCCTGCATGTCCTTGGTTTCTAGCGGGCGGCTTAACGCCAAACAATATCACCCAGGCTCTAGCGCAGTTGCAACCGGATGGCATTGATCTCTCTAGCGGGGTCGAGCGATCGCCTGGTGACAAAGATTTAATCCAAGTTGCCCACCTATTTCACCAGCTTCAAGAAGCACAAAAAATAGGGGCCAGTTAGACTTACCCCTACCTTTTTTATTTTGCTCTCCTTCCCTGGCAGGGAAGGGGCTGGGGGTTAGGTCTCCCAGAATGGTGTTTTAGAAGAAAGCAGGACGATGGCGAATCAAGTTAAGAAACTCTTCGCGAGTTTTTTGATCTTCTTGAAACACACCCACCATCGCGCTAGTGACAGTCCAAGACCCTGGCTTCTGTACGCCCCGCATCACCATGCACATGTGAGTTGCTTCTATGACAACCGCCACACCTTTAGGATCTAGAATTTCTTGTACTGCCTCAGCTATCTGACGAGTCAAACGCTCTTGCACTTGCAGGCGACGACCATACATCTCGACAATCCGAGCTAATTTGCTCAGGCCGACTACTCTTTGATTCGGAATGTAGGCAACATGAGCTTTGCCCATAAATGGAAGCATGTGGTGCTCACAGAGGCTAAAGACATCAATGTCTCGCACCAACACCATTTCATTGTGGCCTTCATTGAAGATCGCGCCATTCACCAACTCCTCCAAGGACTGGGTATAGCCACTGGTGAGAAACCGCATGGCATCTGCCACTCGCTTGGGAGTTTTCAACAACCCCTCACGCTCTGGATCTTCCCCGACCCCTATCAGGAGAGTCCGGACAGCATCTGCCATCTCATCCTTGAGTTCGTTGTCTGCGGGAGGAATCACTTTGGCCTCTTGACCATGAAGTGTGTTGCGATCGGGCCGAACTTCAGGAGTTTTGGAATCAGACACAGCAGGTACGTTAGAGCCGTTAGCACTGTTGGAAGAAGCAGTAGTCATAGTCAAGGATGTTGTAGCTGCAAATAGGGGTTGCGTAGTCAGGAACGGAAAAACTTAAAAAACTCCAGCATTTGGCATCAAAGTCAATTCTTCAATCACAGCTTGCTCTGGTAAAAGCACTGTTTGTAGAATCACTTGAGCCACGATATCTGGGGTTAACATGGCCGAGCGGTCGAAGTCGGCTTGAACTGTGTCAGTGTCCCAAATGGGTGTGTTAACTGAGCCTGGACAAATAGCAGAGACCCGAATGCCATTGGCTCGCTCTTCTGCGGCCAAGGTTTTGGAGAGCGCCATCAGACCAAATTTACTGACACAATAGGCTCCCCAATTGGGAAAAGCTTGTTGCCCCGCAATCGAGATGACATTGATGATGGTTCCTTGCTGGCGATCGCGCATCCCTGGCAAAATGCCTTGAATGCACTGCAATACGCTAGTCAGGTTGAGATCCAAGACCTGCTGCCAGTCATCTAACGGCATCTCCATCAAGCTTCCGGTATAACCCATACCAGCATTGTTGACTAGGATATTAATCGGGCCAAAATCTGCCGCGATCGCGCTGATGCGGTCTTTGACTTGACCCACAGCCGACAGATCTAGAGGATAGGTTTTTACCTTCACCCCTGTCTGTCTAGCTTCATCCGCGACAGCTTCTAACTTGGATGCAGAGCGACTGACTAAGGCCAGATGAATTCCAGCTTTAGCAAACGCCAAGGCAGTTGCTTTGCCAATTCCACTGCTCGCTCCTGTAATGAGGGCGTGCCGTTCTATTAGAGAAGTCATGCAATATCCTGATTCTCTTGCGTCAAGTCAAGCATTCCACACAACCACGATCTAAGACCAATCGAGGGTATTCCCTTTTTGAAACAATGTCACTCCCATGTAATTTTGAGGAATTGCTCTCTCGTTCTTTGAATTCGTGTTTTACCTTGAGGCATCTGTGGAGAATCGCAGTCGGGGTTGGAGTCTCAAGCCACCGAGCAAAATGTAAAAAAATGTTACCTTGCGAATTATATCACTCAGAATTGAGACCGCGCACCCTTCGCTGCTGGATCAAAGCCTTGGCTCAGCAACATACAAATCTAACCTAAGTCTGCCTAAGCGAACTGTAAGCTGCTCCCTCAGCTATGCGGAAGCCTCTAAGAAAACGCCAATATTACGAAACTTTTGATAACGTAATTCTCGCCGCTGTTGGTTCGTCATTTGGCTTAAGTCTTCCAAATGCTGCAAAAGGGCAGTTTTTAACGTTGCCGCTGCTTCCAAAGGATTCGAGTGAGCTCCACCAATCGGTTCTGGTAGAAGTTGATCCAAAATGCCAAGCCCTTTCAAATCCCAAGCGGTGATCTTTAGAGCCTCTGCTGCTTGGGGAGCTTTACTGGCATCTCGCCACAGAATAGAGGCACAAGCCTCAGGGCTAGCCACGTAATAAACTGAGTGCTCAAACATCAGTAGGCGATCGCCAACGCCAATTCCCAACGCTCCACCCGATCCGCCTTCACCAATCACTGTGCAAATAATAGGCACGTCTAAGCGAAACATTTCCCGGAGGTTGTAGGCGATCGCTTCCCCTTGCCCAAACCGCTCGGCATCCAATCCAGCCCAAGCCCCAGGCGTATTAATAAAGGTCAAAATTGGCATCCCAAAGCGATCGGCATGCTCCATCAATCGTATGGCTTTGCGATAACCACCAGGAGCCGCCTGACCAAAGTTACGAGCCACATTGTCCTTCGTGTCTCGCCCTTTCTGATGCCCCAAAATTACCACGGGCCGACCCGCAAACCGAGCCACACCCCCCACTAGAGCAGGATCATCGGTGCCGCCGCGATCGCCATGTAACTCCATCCACTCATCACTAATCGCTTGAATGTAGTCCAGCGTGCTCGGTCGGCGGGGATGGCGTGCTACTTGGAGTCGTTGGGCAGGAGACAAACCACTGAAGATTTCTTGGCGAAGTTGCAAAGCTCGCGCCTCAAGCTGACGGATCTGATCAGACACATCGACGTCGTTTTCTTCCGCAAGTTCACGAATTTGATGAATTCGTGCCTCTAACTCTGCCAGTGGCTTTTCAAAATCCAAAAGAAGCGGTTTGCGTTCAGTCGTTGCCATGCCAGCGCCACACTACTCCGAAGTAACAGTTACAAAAAGATCCTAAGGCTTTCCACCTGCACCTTAAACCAGGCTACACCTTCGTGCACCATTGTTAAAGTTACCTATAATTTCCCAAGCTCAGCAGCAATCTCGGCCCCCAGTATGACTTGCTCATACTTTTAGGAAACCTCAGGAGGATTAAGTTTTCGTACGCTCAATCAACCCCAAAAAGTTAGCTGGCAAGTCGATTTTTCTGGTCTCTCAATTAGCCAATTCTCTCTAGCAATAAAGGTTGGAACCCATGTTTGACGGAGGCGTGACCAATTTGCTCCATTTTGTCAACTGTAATTTGGTTGCGCCCCCAAGAAAAATTGGTGTGCCATTTTTCGAACTCTAGGAGCATGGATTCTGCAAAGCAGGCAAACAGTTGGCGTGCAGGCACATCCATGCTGACGATCTGCATAATACGCCAATCGATGTCGAGGGAATGTTCTACGATACCGCCATTGAGAACATGGACACCAGGATGCTGAATCTTAGTTCCTAAGTTTTTAGGATAGCCCCCATCAATCAACAGACAAGGCTGCTTTAAACGAGACGGATCGATTTCTACGCCTTTGGGCATGCTTGCTACCCAGACTACGATGTCAGCTAAAGGCAGAGCTTCTTCTAGCTCCATAACTTTGCCGCGACCTAGCTCTGCTTGCAAATCGAGTAAGCGCTCTTGATTGCGAGCAATGAGTAGAAGTTCCGCCACATCTGTCCGGGCATCTAGCCAGCGACAAACCGCACTGCCAATATCCCCGGTGGCCCCACAAACTGCAACCGTAGCTTGCGAGAGGTTAATCCCCAGTTGCTTGGCTGCCTGCTCTACTTGGCGACAGATGATATAGGCTGTGTGAGTGTTACCTGTGGTAAAGCGTTCAAATTCCAGCTTGATGTTACGAACTTGCTGGATTTGGTTCAGATTAAAATTTTCAAAGATGATTGAAGAGAAGCCACCCAAGGCAGTGATGTTGAGGCCGTGCTTTTGAGCATGAGCCATTGCATTAATCACTTTGCGAGTCGCTGCTTTGATCCGCCGGGTCGCCAGCATTTCTGGCAAGAAGCAAGATTCAACGTATCTGCCCTCAATCTTTTGCCCCGTTAGACTAGTGACCGTGATGGTATCAACGATCTGCGGGGGAGCGCTGCACCAAAAATCTAACCCTTGGTCAGCATATTCTGGGTAGCCTAATTCTTTAGCAACGGATTGGGCGTGTTCTAAACTGGTGAGGTGACCGATAAGACCAAACATGGACGGTTAGGGAGCCTAAGATTCAGGCTAGCTTTAGGTTAGTGGTGATTGAAACGGGTGATGGCTAAAAGCACTTCAAGATACTACATAAATTTGCCGATCAGCGAGTAGGTTCTGATCAGCAAATTTGTGTAAGTACTAGATAGCGATCGCTCAGTGGAAAACAACTGATCTCGTGAGCAAAAAGAAGTTTGCAGAAGCAAGATTATGTCAAGCAACCTCAGAAGGGAGCTTCAAAGTTTCTAGCTTAAGCAGCACTCAGGCCGTAAGCAGACATGCGCATGATGTCGCGAGTGGTAAAACCAATATTGCTCAGGGCTTCACCGTACTGGATCATAAAGTCTTCTACTAACGCTTCTTTTTCCATGCCCAAAACCTGAGCGTCTTTTGCAACTTGGTTCAACATGCGCCAAACCAACGGTAAGTTCTCTCGATTGGCTGTTTCTAGCTCAGCTTTGGCTGTTTCAAAGTTGGCTTTGAGCCATTCTTCGCCGTAGTTAAGATGGCTGTACTCATCTTTCACGACGCCTTCAGTAATTTTGCGCGCGAAGTCGTCAGCCACAGGAATATAGATGTTGTAGGCGGCGATCGCAAAGCACTCAATAATGAGGGATTGAATCAGCAGGCAAGTCACAACCTGATTGTTTGCCGCTGCGACTTGAAAGTTACCGTGCAGGTCAGAGAAAAACTGACGAGCAAACTCCATATCCGGCGTGACTTGAAGGTTACGGCCACAGGCTTCAAAGCCTTTCTTGTGGCGGTTTTCCATTTTGGCTAGACTCACCAATTGATCACGGTTGTCCGGCAGCATTTCAGCCAGCTTCAGGTAATTTTCGTGAGCCTCTTGTTCGCCTTCAATCACGATCGCGTTGATCCGACTGTAAGCATCTTTGTAGGCTGCGCTATGGAAGTCAATTTCTAGACTGGCCTCAAGCTGCGGCATGGATCTCTTGTCTCCTCATCATGAATCAGTCGGTAATAGTTCAATTGGATGGAACTATGGACAAAGATTGCGACGGCTAAATGTAAATTATTAATTTACAACCTAAAGTTACTTTACCTTTTTTAACGGCGGATTGACTAAACAAGATATAGGAATATCACGCACTGATTCGTGAGCTAGTCGCTACAAAGCCACTCAAAACTCACGCTTTTATAACTCTCATGACCTTAACATCGACGATGAGTGGAAAAACTCACTCAATGGTCATATTTACCATAACTATATATTTACAGTACGACGTTAAGAGTGGTGGGAGGCTGAACTAGTCATGAACCCAAACTCGTCCCCAAAATTCCATCCTCACTCCCAACCTGCGGAACAGCCTATCTTGAGCTGGAACCAGGTTTTAGGCTGCTTGAATGGACTCCTGCTCCTGGCTGGCGCTGCGATCGTTCTGTTGCCCCTAGCAGTTGTTTTCTTCACGTCTTTGTCACCCACTCAGACGGTAGGTGCTCTTAGCTCACCCTCAAGATGGACTTGGGAGCATTACCGGGAAGCTTGGCAGCGAGGCCACTTTTTACTGGCTTTTGCAAATTCAGCGCTGGTCGCGATCGCTGTGACGGGGCTGCAAACGATTACTTCCGCTTTAGCGGGCTATGCTTTGGCTCGTTTCCAGTTTCGGGGTAGGCGAGCAGTGCTGCTTATTGTCTTGGCTACACTTGTGATTCCGTTTCAATTGTTGGTGATTCCCGTTTTTCTGATTTTGAAGTGGGGTCACTTAATTAATACTTATGGGGCTTTAATTTTACCCACAGCAGCTAATGGGTTTGGCATTTTTCTACTAAGGCAATACTTTCAGACGATTCCTGTGGAGTTGGAAGAAGCGGCGGCGCTAGATGGAGCGACTCGTTGGCAGATTCTATGGCGAGTGATGCTGCCGTTGGCTCGTCCTGCTTTGGTGACGCTATTTCTGTTTACTTTTATTGGCGAGTGGAATGATTTGTTTAAGCCGCTTGTGTTTACAACTCGCCCGGAATTGCAGACTGTCCAGCTGTCTTTAGCCAGTTTTCAAGAGCAATTTACCAACAATTGGCCTTTGATGATGGCAGCAGTGGTGATCGCGACTGTTCCCGTGGTGTTGCTGTTTTTGGTGGGTCAGCGGCAGTTCATTCAAGGGATTGCGACTACGGGAATCAAAAACTAGAGAGTGGTTTCTCCGACAGGCTTGAAGCTCCAACAGTGCATGAAGCGGCTTTTATACTGAAAGACGGGGGCGCAGGAGTTAGAGCATGCAGAAGTTGGGCTTGGTTTTAGTTGGGGTGTCGTTTTTGCCTTGGGCGGCGATCGCGTTTGTTTTACCTTGGCTACCGATCACGAGAACCCAAAAAACTTTGCTTATTCCTGTGTTGTTGGTTTTGGCAGAGATATTGTTTTGGCTGGGGTTGCTGATTGTGGGGAAGGAGGCAGCACAGCGCTATAGACAGTTTTTTAATTTCAAGGCTGTGTGGCGATCGCTGAAGCGGGGGATTAATCGATTAGGGCGCAACTTGAGGTAATCCGATCCTTGGGGGCACTCGCCCCCAAACCCCCGCTGAGGGACGGTTGCGTCCCCCAGACCCCCTCCAAACGAAATTGACTGTAGGGGTTTCGAGTCTTTGGGTTTCTCACTCCTCACCTCTCACTCCTCACTCCTCACCTCTCACTCCTCACTTTATGGCTCTCCCCCTTCATCCTTCCTCCTTCATCCCTTCCTCATCGCTCAAGTCTGTTTGAATGCTGAGGCGAATGGTTCGGGAGGATTCTAGGCTACCAATTTGGGTTTCGATGACTTCTCCGGAGAGGTGGTTGAGGCAGCTGAGGAGCGATCGCAGGTGGGGGGTGCTGGCTCCGCTGTCTACGTAGAGGCGATCGACTAAGCCTGTGACTCGCTTCCAGGTGGTGTAAAGCTTGGCGATGGTTTGTTCGAGTTGAGCGGCTTGGTTGACTAGATCTGCGGTAGCGCTGAGGGAGCCGATGCGGAGGGCTTCTTCTAAGGCTCCTTCTAGGTCTAGGGACTCGTTGTTGAGGGCTTGGACGTTGGTGGCGGCTTCTAGATATTTGGCTAGATACTTGGCCTCTGAGGTGACTTGCTTGAGGGTGTCTACGTCTGGGCTTTCGGCTACGGTTTCGCGAAGTTCTGCCTGGTGCGATTCTGGCAGTTTTTCCATTTCCCGCACGAATGGCGCTAGATAACGAGAGGGGATGGAGTTGGCGGCGGCTTTTTCTTTAATGACTTCTGGTAGCAAATCGGAGGTCATGGCGGTCCATTCGTCGGAGAGCTGCCGCACTTCACGTCGGGTAATGCGATCGCCTCTTCGCGCGGCATCACTCACCATTTGCTGCACTTCTGGCGCGGCTTGAGCGGTTTCGACAAAGGCGCGTTTGCTAAAGCGCTCAACAGAGTCGGTGTCGAGATAGCCGCCTTCTAGGAGGGTGTCGGCACTATCAGCTACCTCAATGAGGGAGTAGGCTTGGCTTTTGCTGATTTCTCGGTCTTGCAGCCACTTGAGGAATCCGGTGCCGCGTCCTTCACCTCCCCGTTTTTCACGATCGCGAACGGTGCGCAAAATTCGCCCCCGCCAAATATCAGTTTGCAGGTCAAAGCGATCGCAAACTTGCCAAGCTGCTTCTACCCGTTGCTGAAATTCTAGATCTGGAATCTGCTCATCTTCTGGGTCAGGCAGCTCGAAATTGAGTTCTAGTCCACCTTCTAGCGCAGCTTCGGCAAAGTCGGTGGGAAATTCAGGGGCTTGAACCATGAGAAACCATGTGCAGAAAACAGCCGGATCATTATGACATGCCTACAAGGGGTTGCCATGAGAAAAACTGACCAAAAAATTAGGTAAGTTTGCGATCGCCCAGTCTTGATTACCCAACCGATCGCCGCACCCCTTAGTCGTCCTTAACCGCCTGTAAACTGGCGAAATAGCCAACTAAAAACTAAAAAGCTCAAGGTCACCACACCAATAAACACAATCAGCAGTCCTAGCAATGCGGCAACCACAATCCAACGGTTGACTGAGTGGGCATTCGCAGGCGCAACTTTGAGATGATCTTCGAGTAAAGCGACGTTTTTGGTATTCGCCTTCCAAGTGACATCTAAGAAATCGCCAAATACGGGGACAGTGCCAGCTACTGTATCAAATAGTACATTAGACAGCATCCGGGTCAAGGTTTCTTGAGACACTCCCAATTGGGCACCTTCCCAAATAATGTAGGCCGAGAATAAAAAGCTAGCGAAGTCTCCGCCACCGGGTACAAGCCCTAGAATCGGGTCTAGCCCAAAACGGTAGCGAGTCCCTGGAATCGTAATCGAGTTGTCGAGCAGGTGACTGAGGCTACGAATTCGCTTGAGCCGAGCAGTTTTGGCATCTGAATCGAGACGCATGAGAGGTAGCCAATGAGGTTGGCAATTTAGAGTACTAGAATCTTCCTATCTTGTCACGTTGCCACCGTAGAATTATTAACACTTCTGATACCAACTCACGCAAAAAACACATAGCAGGAAGTTGTATCAAGAAACACTGGTAATGTTTGGCATAACCTAATTTTCCGAGCCAGAATATAAAACAGCTCAAATCAAACATCAGGGAAGATTATGGACCCTTTATTAGGTGCGCTAATCGCGGCAGCTACTGTGATTGCTTTACAAATTGCGACTTATAAGCCACCCAAAGAAACTAAGAAAATTAGTGTAGTAATTAGTGGTAAGACTTACGAGATTACTGAGAAATAAAGCTTGAAAAAACTGTTAATCACCGGAGCCAGTGGTTTTTTAGGTTGGCATCTATGCCAGATCGCTCAGCGTCAATGGGATGTCTATGGCACCTACTGTTCTCAAGCGATCGCTATTGCTGGGGTCACCACTCTCAAAGTTGATATCAGCGATTTTGTGGCCCTCAAGCACTTGTTTGAAACTGTGCAACCGGATGCAGTCATCCATTTAGCGGCGCAATCCAGCCCTAACTATTGCCAAACCCATCCCGAAACCTCTCATGCCATCAATGTGACGGCTTCTAGCAATATTGCGGGGCTTTGTAGCGATCGCGCCATTCCTTGCGTTTTTACTTCTACAGACCTGGTGTTTGATGGTCTCAATTCGCCTTACTGCGAAACTGATCCAGTCAATCCAGTGAATCTGTATGGTGAGCAAAAAGTTTTGGCAGAGGCAGGGATGCGATCGCGCTACCCCCAAACCGCTATTTGTCGGATGCCTCTGATGTTTGGGGAAGCCAGCCCCACGGCAAGCAGCTTTATCCAGCCGTTTATTCAAATGCTGCGATCGGAACAAGAACTGCGCTTATTCACTGATGAGTTTCGCACCCCTGCCAGTGGCACTACGGCGGCTCAAGGACTATTGCTAGCGTTAGAAAAGGTGCAAGGTTGCATTCATTTAGGCGGCAAAGAACGCATCTCTCGGTATGAGTTTGGTCGCTTACTGGTTGAGGTTCTTGACCTACCAAAAGCAGGACTCCAAGCTTGCCGCCAACAAGATGTCCAAATGGCCGCCCCTCGCCCCCCAGATGTGTCGCTGGATAGCTCGCTGGCATTTTCGCTAGGCTATGCGCCATTGTCTCTGCGGGAAGAGGTAGAGGCGTTGCGAGGTAAGGTCTAGCCTTCGATGATGCTTCTAGTTAGCGAACCGTGTATAACGGAGAGTAGACAAAACTAGCAAGCAGCTAGGGAGTGGAGCAACCTTGAGACAAGAAATAAAGTTTCAACTACCTCAACCAGCACTTGCAGAGTTTTGCCAACGATGGAAGATCAAAGAATTGTACTTTTTTGGCTCAGTATTGCGAGAGGACTTTAGACCTGATAGTGACATTGATGTTATGGTGACTTTTTCCGCAGATGCTACTTGGGGGCTCCTAGAGTTTGTCCGGTTGAAACGTGAGTTGAAAACGGTGTTAGGACGCGAAGTAGACTTGATTACGAAAAAGTCAATTGAGCAAAGCCACAACTGGATTCGTCGGCAAGAAATTTTAGAGACGGCTCAGCCTGTATATGTCACGGGATAAGGCATCACTGCTCGATATTGTCCAAGCAGGGCAACTGGTTCTGCAATTTTCTCAAGGATTTAGCCGCGAACAGTTGGAAGCAGATTTGCGATCGCAATCAGCAATCCTCTACCAAATTGCCATTATGGGAGAAGCAACGAAACGGCTATCCCGTGAATTTCGAGAACAATACCCTAACGTTCCTTGGGATGATGTTGCTGGGATGCGAGACGTGATCGCTCACCAATATGACCGCATTGATCTCGATATTGTTTGGCAAGTAATCCAACGCAACATCCCTGAACTTTTGGACATACTGATTCCACTATTACCTGTTCAAAAGGGCTAAGTTCGGAGTTCTCGCAGCATTTTGCTAGTGCCTTCGGCGATCGCTTTTTGCACCCATTCGAGAATTAGATCCGCTTGCTAGCGAGACCATTGCTGAAGGATGTAAGTGTAGAAGCGATCGCGATCGACTTGAGTCATCATGCGGATTTTGCGACCTCCGGGGAAAAGTTTGGTACGGCCTTGGCTGAGTCCGGTGGTGACGATCGCAGTTTCCACTTCTTGCAGTTCATAGAACTCTGGATGGGCCAGATAAGCCGTGGCGAGGACATCCCAAAAATAGTAATCCTGCGGAATCACCAAGGCGTAGCATTGACCCGCGAAGTCGGAGAGGCGATATTTGCGCTGCTTGGCGAGACGGTGAGCGAACTCTGACGTGACAGGGACTTGATTGGTGATATCCAAAGAGCACAGCACGATCGGAATATTACTTTGCCAAACGCGATCGATCGCGAAGGGGTCCCAGTAAGCGTTCCATTCAGCGGAACCATCTTGACCTGCTTCGATCGATTTCTCGACATTTCCCGGCACATTCACAGCGCCACCCATCCAGACAATCTCTTTGATTTTGGCTTCGATGTCTGGGGCAGTATCGAGGGCGATCGCTACTGTAGTTAATGGCCCTGTCACCAAAAGCGTCACAGGTTCGGCAGCTTCCCGCAGCGATCGCACCATAAAATCTTGCCCTGACTCTGGCAGCAAAGGCGTCTGGATGGTTTCTGGCTCATTCAAAATGGGGAGGTGATCCACAATCCACGAGTCTCGCCGATAGAGACGTGGAAAGGGGTTAATGCCTCGGACGGTGCTGGCTGCTACCGGAACTTCCTCACGACCCACCAGATCGATAATTTTGCGCGTCGCACTGACAGCGGGCTGAATATAGCAATCGGCAGGTGTCACCACGACCCCTAGCGGATGTAAGTGCCCCATCGTCATCAGTAGCAGGGTTGATAGATAATCATCAACGCCGCCATCGTGATCCAGCAAAACTAAGGGCTTAGACATTCTGGTTCTCGGTGGATAAACGACTCAGCGATCGCTAATTTCTGTCTCATCGGCATTCTCTGCATCGGCATCTTCTTCATCGATATAAAAGCGATAGAAAACATAGCCATCTTCAAACGGACGATCCTCTAAGACGTGGTGAACCACGCCTTGCTCAATCAAGCTTTGCCCCAACTGAATCGCTGACTCACGGGTACAGTTTTGGGTTTGCACCAACCACTCCACTGCTTCGGCTCCTGTAAAGCAGGCAGGGTATAGATTCATCCGATATCGACGGTCTTGAATTTTAAGTCCTGCTGGCCCTCGCATTGCTGTGATCAAGGCATCCAGAGAGGTATCCGTTTGTAGGCGAGTGGTGGAGTCGGCAAGCGTGAGTGTGCTCAGAGTAGCTTCAGCAAAACCATCCGTTTCTGGGAGAGCAGAAATCGGGCGATCGCTAGATTTATTTCCATTTGAGGCAGCGCGTTGCGGCTTCCAGGACGGGAAGGGAGGTGGCTGCAAAGATGCCAATAACTGGTTGAGTTCCGGCGATCGCACATGAAGATCGCGTTGGGGAAATGGCACTTCAATGCCGTAGCGGCGCAGAGAAGCTTCAATGCGATAGTAAATGTCGCTTTTCACGCGAAACTGTTTCTTCGGTTCTCCAGTCCAAACCAGTAACTCAAAGTTAAGAGAGTTATCCCCAAAGCCTTGAAACCAAACTTCGGGTTGCGGTTTAACCAATACTTCAGGATGGCTTTTGGCCGCTTCCAATAGGGCTGTCTGTACCTGATCAATGTCTGAACCGTAAGCCACCCCAACGGCCAGCTTCAAACGGGAGACTGGATCACCGTGGCTCCAATTGATCACCTCACTCTCTAGGAAGCGAGAGTTGGGCACAATGATCGTGACTTGATCGAAGGTGCTAATCTCGGTGCTGCGGGCACCGATTCGTTTCACCGTCCCTAGCAGCTCATTGACTTTAATCAGATCACCAACTTGGATGGGTCGCTCTAACGTGATGATCAAACCGCTGATGAAGTTGTTGGTAATGTTCTGGACGCCAAAACCAATCCCTACACCGAGGACGCTGGCTAGAATTGCTAAAGAACGGACATCTAAACCCCAAATTTGCAGCAGCACAATCAAGCCTAAAAAGGTCAGGACGTACTGAGTTAAGACAGCCACCAATTCTTGAACTCGCGGCTCGGCTCCCGTTCTCGCCAAGACATAAAACCGAAATAAGCGAGTTAGGCCACTGACTGCAAACCATAAACCAGCGGTAAATGCCAGCAGCAACAGCAGTTGTAGTGCCGAATAGTTGCTCTCCCCTAGGCTGACCACGGGCACTGTCACGAAGTGAAATAGCTGATACCGCCAACTCCGAGCCTGCGGAAATAAATCGGTGACGTACCAAACTACGGCAGCCCACAAACCAGCCTGTAGACCAAGTAATCCTAAATGCAGTAGAAGCCGACTCGGTTGCTCCCAAAGGTGTAGCAGGGAAGCGGGATGCCCCAAGTAGCGAGAGATTTGGCGAGTCAGTAAGCGCTCCACGAGCCACAAAATCAGATGAACGGCGATCGCCCCTAACAGCACGACTGAACTAAACACCAACGCCTGCTGAAAATAAGCAGGGCTGCGCTCCAGTTGTCCTTGCCGCAATGCTGCCTGAATCAAACGACTCCAAAAGCGACCCTGACTCGCTGGATTAGTGCCTTGGAGGACATCTCGCTCGGTGACGGTAAGCAAGGCGCGATCGCTGGGCTGGCTGCGAATGATCGTTTGTTGATTTTCCTCAGCCACCTCAACGGCAATTGGTTCCGAAGACTGAACTTCTTGCTCTAGCGCTGCATTGACGATCGCCGCCCGTTCTGTAGCTGTAAAGTTACCAAAATTACCGACCTGAAACAGTACCCGACCATCCAACACCACGGGAGCTTGTGCGGCCCGACTGTTGGGGCTAGTTTGAGCAAATCCTGGGCTGGGTGTAAATGTGAGCCAAAGAGTGAGCCAAGTGAGCAACCCTAGCCAGAACCAACCCCAACGCCGTTGAACTCGCAACCTTGAGGGATGCGATCGCAGGCGGCACACTGGTTTAGAAGCCGTCATCGCAGAATCCTCAAGGGTTAGGAGTAGAAGTAGCTGGAGTAGAAGTAGTTGGAGTAGGGGTTTCTGGAATCTGGGGCCGCGATCGCTCCAGCAAAGTGCCGACCAAGCCCCAAGCACCCACCCCCATCAACAACAGCACAATGCCACCAATCAGCCAAATGACCACTGTGTTTTTGTGCAGAGCGCTCGGCTGTTGGTCAAAATGAGTGCGTTCTCGGTTTAAGGCTGTGGCATTGGGATCGCCTTCTCCCATCACCGTGGCAATAATTTTGTAAGGCCCAATGCGAATGGTATCTTTGCTAGAAAATGGATGACTTCCGGGACGAATGGCCCGACCATTGAGAAAAGTACCGTTGGCGCTGCGATCGGTGATATAAAGCTGAGAGTTCGCGACTGTGATCAGGGTGTGGAAGCGCGAAACTTCTTTGTGGGCTAGCTCTAGGCGCGAGACTGGTTTTTCTCCTAGTGTCTCTGGCATTTGGTCACTTTCTCGGCCAATGGCGATCGGAGCTTTGAGTAAGGGTTGCTGCACCTCTCCGGTTGCTGTGTCTTCCCAAACTAGTTGTACATACACAGACTCATCACTAGACATGGCAGGTCTTCTAGCAGCTATTTCCGACTTTATTACCGTCGGTATCATAAACCATCAAGCTTGAAATGCCCATTTCAACTGAGCAGTGATGTGAGTAGCAATGTGAGCAGCGATCGCGGGCAAAATCACATAAGTACATTTGACTAAATTGAAACTTTTTTTGTAGAAAACTTTCAATCTACATGGCGGCAGGTTAGTAGGAACAACTCTGAGGTACAGGGCACAGCATGGGCTTAAATCTTTTACGGTTACTGCAATCACCCAACCCTGACAAACCCCTGGGTGGGCGTTATAAAGTCCTGAGCAAGTTGGGTGCAGGTGGGTTTGGGCAGACGTTTCTGGCGGAAGATATGCACTTACCCGACCATCCCTGCTGCGTGGTCAAGCAACTGAAGCCCCAAGTTACCGATGCCAGTAGCCTACAAACTGCCAGACGCTTATTTGATACCGAAGCGAAAGTACTGTATCAACTCGGCAGCCATGACCAGATTCCTCGCCTCATGGCCCACTTCGAGGAAGACCAAGAGTTTTACTTGGTGCAAGAATTTGTGGATGGGGCCGCTCTCTCAGAAGAACTAGTCACTGGGCAGCCTTGGCCGGAAGCGCGAGTGGTGGCACTGTTGCAAGATATTTTGCAAGCCCTGGCGTTTGTCCATGATCAGCATGTGATTCATCGCGATATCAAGCCGCCTAACCTGATGCGTCGCCGCCTAGACGGCAGAATTGTGCTGATCGATTTTGGGGCGGTGAAGCAGGTGAGCACCCAAATTGTCACCGCTAAATCTGGGCATACAAATTTAACTATTTCGATTGGCACTCAGGGCTACATGCCCAACGAGCAATTGGGTGGCAATCCTCGCTTCAGCAGTGATCTTTATGCGGTGGGGATGATCGGCATTCAGGCGCTCACGGGTGTTCATCCTCGGCATCTCAGTGAGGACGTTAAAACTGGAGAAATTCAATGGCGCGACCGCGCTCCTCATGCAACTCCTGAACTAGCAGATTTCCTCGATCGCATGGTGCGTTACGACTTCCGCGCCCGCTACACCACCGCTGGGGAGGCCTTGGCCGCGTTACAAGCTTTACCCGCTGAATTATTAGCCGCGATCGCTGTCTCTCCTCCCAGCCCTACCCCCCTCGCCCCAGACGCAGAAGACACCACAGATTTAGATACAGTCGCCCTTCCAGAACCAACCCCTCTTGCTAACACCGTCACAGCTCCCACTTTGGCTGTAGGGGTTTTACCTGCTGCCCTGCCAGAAACGCAACCCTCTCCCCCAGTCAAAAGTTCTATTCCCACGGCTGTTTTACCCAGTGCCACCCGCCTTCAAGGTGTGAAGCCAGCGGCAATTGTGGCCGCTTTAGTGGCGATCGCAGCAACCTTCCTGCTTGCCAAAGCTTTATTCACGCCTAAACCTGCGCCTCAAACTGCTTCTACTCCAGCCACTACCGCTTCTGCTCCAACTACTAGTTCTACTCCAACTGCTAGCTCTACTCCAGCTAACAATACCCAACCTGCTGTATCTGCCTCCACTGCCCCAGCTAACCCTACGCCCTCTAGTAACCCTCAAGCTGCCGTTCCCCCAACCGTTGCCCCCAGCCCCACTCCTGCTCAGCCTCCCATTGCTCCACTTTTGGCTCAAGCCGATGGGTTACGCACCGCCAATCAGCCAGAAAAAGCTTTAGCTCTGTATGACCAAGCGGTCTCCCAAGCACCCACCAATGCCACGGCTCAATGGGGTCGCTGCTACAGCTTGAATCAATTGCAGCGTCCTGGAGAGGCGATTACTGCTTGCGATCAAGCCTTAGCGAGTAACCCTCAATATCCAGAAGCGTTGTGGAGTAAAGGCTATGCGCTGGATCAACTCAAACGCCACTCAGAAGCGATCGCCCTCTATGACCAAGCGATCGTGCTAAAGCCTAATTTTGCAGAAGTTTGGAGTAACAAAGGATCGTCGCTCCTGCTTCTCGAGCGTCCTGCTGAAGCGGTGGCTGCCTATGACAAAGCGACTGCCTTAAAACCTGACCTAGCCGAAGCTTGGAACAATCGCGGTGTGGCTTTGTGGAGCTTGCGGCGATTCGATGAAGCTGTGACATCCATCGACAAAGCAATTCAAATTCAGCCAGATTATCCAGACGCGATCCGAGTACGGCAGCAGATGCGGCAAAAGTTAGGCCGTTAGATTGGCCAAAGTCGCTAGAAGGCTATAGGGTTATACAGCAAGCTTCTTTCTAATACGTTTCTGCTACAAGGAGTTGGGGGATTCGCTATCTTGAGTAAGGCTCCTGTGAACAGCAAGATCAATGATTAAATCTATCTAAATATTTAATGAAATATTTGAACTGGGTTGGACAGTTCGAACTAGTTAGTTATTTTGAATAACTATTACCTATGAGATGTACCTATGAAATGAGGTAGAACCAAAATTTCGCCTCAATAAATTAAAATTCTAATCTACAAGAAATCTAATCTTTAGTTTGATTTAACGCAATTCTATTCATGCGTACAAGTACAGAAATTTCTACAGAAATCGAAGAAAAGTTTGGATTTTTTCCACCTTTCTTCTCGCCTGCATTAGCGACTCCAAAAATCTTAGAGAATCTCTGGCAGCAGACTCTCGCAGCCTACGTTGAAAATCCTTTACCCCCTTTATTTAAAGAAAAACTTTCAAGTTATCTTTCCCGGTTCTGTCCTGTTCCCTACTGCCTGATTTGCCATAGTTGTTCACTGCACCAACTGGGTATGCAAGCGCAAGAAATTCTGACTTTTCTCGAACTTGCGCCACCAAACCCCCAAGAGATCAATATTCATCTAGATCGATTAAGCGGCCAAGCGGATGTCGTCAGAATGCTCTCACAGCTCAATGCAGCGCTAGATGAGAGTTTGCTGTGCTGCGCTATCTTTATTGCCTTGCAGACCGACCAAGCTGAGGGCTGCCGACAGGAATTGCGTCAGCTTTTGGGTGATGAGAACTACCACTATCTCGTCACTTTCATTGCTTATATCAAAACCTCGCATGAATGGATGAAAGCGCATCCTGGAGTGTCTTACGAAGCAGATCAGCGGTTTCAAAACAACTTCAGCGATTTAGTGGAACGTGAGCCTCGACTGGTTAACTTCTTTAATACTTATTGGCAACGAACGCAGCAAGAGTCGCTAGGATGTCCGCGCACGCCGGAGATCCAAATCACAAATGAGACTGGAGAAGCTGCGGCGATCGCTAACCTCAACTTTGCCCAAGCCATCAACTCTGCTTCCGATGGCATTTTGTTGAGCGATCCAAACCAGGACGACAATCCAATTATTTACGTCAATCCTGCCTTTTCCCGGATTACAGGCTATTCAGTCGCAGAGGTTTTGGGGCGTAACTGTCGATTTTTGCAAGGTGCTGCCACTGATCCTAAGACTGTGACCCAGATGCGGGAGGCGATCGCTCAACGGCGAGAAATTCAAACCACGATCCTGAACTACCGCAAAGATGGTCAGTCCTTTTGGAATCAACTGAGGATTTCTCCAGTTTGCTCCAAAAGCGGGGAGCTCCTGTATTTTGTGGGCTTACAAACGGACATCACCGAGCGAGAGCAAACCGAGGAGCAAATTCGTGAACAAGCCCTGCTCTTTAACCATTCTCAAGATGCCATTCTGGTTTTGGATCTAGAAAACCGCATCCTATTTTGGAATAGTGGGGCAGCTCGCTTGTTTGGGTGGGGCGTTCAGGAAGCGATCGGTCGCTACCTAGATGAACTGCTGTTTGACGAGCTGTGTCCAACCCTGCAAGCCGCTCAAAGAGCTGTAAACGAACAGGGTGAGTGGCAAGGTGAACTTCAACAACGCACAAAAGATGGCAGACAAGTAACGGTAGAGAGCCGTTGGTCTTTAATTCGGCAAAGCAATGTCCCTAAGTCGATCTTGATCGTCAACACCGACATCACCCAAAGAAAACAAGCTGAGAATCAGCGCTTACGAACTCAGCGCCTAGAAGGCATTAGCACCGTAGCAAGCGGATTGGCGCATGACCTCAACAACGCACTCTCACCCATTCTAATGGCGATTCCTTTGCTCTCCCAAAAGCTCCAGGACGAGCAAAGCCAGCAACTGTTAGGGATGCTAGAAAGAAACGCGCAACGGAGTGCCAGTCTGCTGAAGCAGGTGCTAGATTTTGTCCGAGGCATTGAAGGCGAAAAGCGAACTATAGATGTCAATCAACTCATCTTGGGCGTTGAGCAAACCCTGAAACAGCGATTTCCTCAGAACATCCTCATTCGCAATTCGCTCAGCGCTTCGGACTTATGGGCGATATCGGGAGATGCGAACCAACTGCACCAGGCCCTGATGCATCTCTGTGACAATGCGCGCGATGCCATGCTCAACGGCGGTATTCTGCGGATTTTGGCCGAAAATCTTTGGATTGATGCGAGTAATCTGCGGACTCATGCGATCGCTGAAATGGGTCCCTATGTTCTGATCACGGTTTCTGACACAGGTTTTGGCGTCCCCACCGAAAATCTCAACCGCATTTTTGAACCCTTCTTTACCACCAAAGCGTTTGGGCAAGGGACAGGCTTAGGGTTGTCGCGAGCCGTAGGCATCATCAAAGGTCACGGGGGAGCCGTTGATGTGTTTAGTGTGGTAGGGAAGGGCACCCAACTCAAGGTGTATTTACCTGCAATTCCGCGTTCTATTCCTAGCAACCACCCGCCCGAATCAACGGCTGAAGGCAGCTTAATTCTGGTGATCGATGGCAACCAGCCTGCCCGTGATCTGGCTCAAATAACGCTAGAAGACTGTGGCTATCAAGTTCTGACTGCTAGTGATGGCATTGAGGCGATCGCGCTTTACGCTCATCACTGGTCAGAGATTTGCCTGGTGATTTTGGATATGGCAGTTCCAGAACTTGATGCCCCCACAGTGATTCAGGCATTGCACAAAATCAACCCGCAAGTTGGGGTCGTTGTCACGACTAACCAGTTCCTCACCGATCCAGTGAGTGCTGAGCTGAGCGGCAATATCAAAGCAGTTCTCAATCATCCCTACACCCGCGAGGAACTGACGAGCACGTTACAAGCAATTTTTGGCTAAGTTCCTTCTGCCCTAAGTTTGGGTGCTTGCTTCAGATCCCCCAAGTTGAACAAGAAGGGGACACCATTGCCTTGATCTCCCATGACTAACACTTCAGGCATTTGAGACCCACCCTGTCGCCAAGCCTCGATCGCTTCTTTTTGCAGGACGAGCTGGCCTCCTTCCGCTTTTAGGGTTTCAGCTAGCAGCCGTTGGGCTTCGGCTCGGCCTCGTGCCCGGTTGATGTCTGCTTGGGCTTCCTGTTCTGCTTCTTGCGCCACATACACAGCTCTCTGGGCTCGTTGCTCCGCGATTTGCTTCTCCTCTACGGCTCTAGCAAACTCTGGCGAGAAAGTCAGATCTACCACGCTCGTATCGATAACTACGATGCCGTACTTTTCCAAACGCTGGCTCAGCGCTGCATCAAAGTCTTCTTTGAGGTCGTTGCGCTTGGTAATCGCTTCTTCGACGGTTCTTCTCGCTGCCGCAATTTTGAAAGATTCTTGCGTTTGGGGTGCAATGATTTTGGAGACAATGTTTGCCAAGGTACCTTGCTTACGCCGAATCTCAACTACTTCAGCCGGATCAATGCGGAAGTTGATGGCAAAGCGTGCCGACAAGTCTTGCAGATCGCGCGTGGAGCTTTGGGCGGGTACTTCAAATTTCTGCACAGTCAAATCGTAGATCGACACCTGAGAAACGAGCGGCGGCTTAAAGTGCAACCCTTCTTCGAGGACGCCATCTTTGGCCTTACCCAAAATGCTGAGTACCCCTGCTTCACCAGGGTTGATGACAATAAAAGAGTTGAAACCCACTAAGACTAAAACGGAAGCGATAATCCCTAGCACGAGGGATTGCCAGGTCTGAAGATATTGGCTTTTCAAAGCTGTATTGGCTATTTGTAGCCTTGAGTGCGATCGCCCCTATTATAGTGAGCCTGAGAAAATCCCGTTGGTCACAGGCTCTCGGGATGCAGCTTTGGATTGAGGATGGTGTTGGGATGCTATAGAGGTTTACGTTCTTGGGCCAGCAGATCTCGCTTGCGTGCCAAGCCCCAACGAAACCCACCCAACGAACCATCACTCCGTAGCACTCGATGGCAAGGCACCACCAAAGCCACTGGGTTAGTCGCGCAAGCCCGTGCCACTGCCCGTACTGCTTGAGGTTGCCCCATCATTGCGGCCACCTGTGAGTAGGAGCGGGTGTCACCATATTCGATAGAGCGCAAGATTTGCCAAACGCGCCACTGAAACGTCGTCCCTGGTACATCCAAGGGTAAGTCTAACTGAGGCTCCTGCCCCGCCAAGAATCTCAAAAGCGATTCAGTCCAACTTTGCAGGTATGAATCATCGGGTTGAATCTCACCTGCCGGAAACTCCTGACGCAGGGCGGCTTCGAGCGTTACTGTTGCATCGCCTAATGTAACGGAACAAAGACCTGTTGGAGTCGCCGCTACTAACAAGAAGCCTAACGAGCAAGGAACAATACTGAAACGGATTTGTGCGCCTTTACCATTACGCTCATAAGTCGCTGGAGTCATGCCCAACGGTGAAGCTGCCTGTGTGGAGTCTAAGGTGGGCTGTAAAGCGTGATCCAAAAGTTGCGATCGCATGTTGCATCAATAAAGTGGGAGCATTCTGAATGTACCGCTATCAATCACCTAGCGATCGCTCCTATTAAATTCTTCTCAACGCAATTTCTCTGACTTTCTGCATGGAATTAGCGATCGCTATGTACAATCCAGCGATCGCACATCTCAAACTCTCCTCAAAAAATCAACGGCTAACTTGAGCTAACGTCATTGCAGCACTAAATGAAGCTGCTCTAGACTTGAGAAGTTACTATTACTACCGGGTTCAGAACCGTCATGAGCTATCGCAATATCATCACAATTGAACCAGATAAGCGAGGTGGCAAACCCTGTATTCGCCGTATGAGAATTACTGTGTACGATGTTCTGGGATGGTTAGCGGTTGGGATGTCTCATGCTGAAATTCTAGAAGACTTTCCTGAACTGACCGAAGCAGATATTCGAGCTTGCCTAGAATTTGCTGCTGATCGTGAGCATCGTTTAGTCGCTTCTGTAGGTGCTGCTTGAAGTTACTCTTCGATCAAAATTTAAGCCGTAAGCTAGTTACTCGCTTAGCAAATATTTTTCCTGATTCTAGTCATGTTCAGTTTCATGATTTAGCGGAAAAAACTGATACTGAAATATGGGAATTTGCTAAAGCGAATAATTTTTGTATTGTTACTCAGGATGCAGATTTCGCGGAGAGAAGCCGCTTGTATGGTTCCCCGCCTAAAGTTGTATGGCTACGCTGTGGAAATGCACCAACTTACCAAATTGAAGCTCTACTTTCTTCTGGAGTAGAAGCTATCCAAGAGCTTTTAGAAAACCCAAATTTACACTGTTTAGAGTTGTACTAAAGCAGCTTTAGTTAGAAATAAGGTTGAAAAAGTAATAGCGATCGCCCTCTACAATCCAGCGATACCTTTAAAGAAGGTACTGTGCTAACTGCTCATGAGTAGGGATATCAGCAGGTAGGAAGGTTTTTAAGTCGTTCTTTGATGGCTTGGTTAATGCTGCCAAACGGTTACATTGAATAGCAACACAACGATCAAAAATATTTCTCACGAATCTGCCATTTCCCAGTTCTCCAACTTGATGTTCAAATTGATCAACTAGACGACGTAGAGATTCCAGGGTTCTATCTGAGAGTAAATATCCGTGTTGCTCACATCTAACCTTAAAAATTTCAGTCAGCTCAAATGAAGAATAGTCTTCAAAGTGAATAGACCTTGCAAATCTAGACTTCAATCCAGGATTAGAGTCAATGAATCGAGACATTTCCCCTTTATATCCTGCAACAATGACCACCAGATCTTGTCTATGATCTTCCATCATTTTTAGGAGAGTGTTGATTGCTTCCTGCCCAAAGATGTCTCCCCTTCCATCTGGAACTAAGGCATAAGCTTCATCAATGAAAAGTACACCGCCTAAAGCAGAATCAACTACTTTTGCTGTTTTAGGTGCTGTTTGCCCTAAGTATTCTGCAACTAGATTACTTCGATCTACTTCAACAAAATGACCTTTTGACAAAACACCAAGATTTTTATAGATGTCACCCAGAATTCTTGCTACTGTAGTTTTTCCTGTTCCGGGATTACCTGTGAATACAAGATGTCTTGTAATTGAGGGCGCTTTAATGCCTGCCGCAGCTTGCATATGAGCTATTTTTGCAATATTTACTAACTCTTGAACGGTAGACTTAACCGCAGATAATCCAGTTAATGTATGGAGTTGGTCTAAATATTCTTGAAGGTCATCATTAACTATTCCACACTCATCAGTATCTTCACGCTCATCAGTGTCAATGTGAGATTTCTCATTAATCAATTTGCGAACTTCTATCGCCCACTCGTTACCTATTTGTTTAGTGTGGGTACCTAGCAGCTTTTGAGCTGTTTTAATTGCAGTCTCTTTAGAAGATGCTTCAGCGTAAAAGAAACAGTCAAGAGCTAAATTCTTATCGGGCTTTCCCAAAAAGCTATAAGCATCTTTAGTACTATTCCACGCAGCCCATAACCAAGTATTACCTGACGCACAGACACTAAAAACGGGAGCATCCCATGACATAGGTATACGCTAGCTCATGAAAACGACAAACTACTCAGTCATATGTTACCCATCAAGCTGTAAAGGTGCCCAACTATAAGAAAACCCCCGATCGCGCGACCGGAGGTTTTGTGGTTTTTAGTTGTGTAACTTTAAGGAATCAAGATAGCCATTCGGGAACAGCTTCTTCCTTAGTGTTGGTGTTGCGAGAAGGCGTTTCGCGAGTGAAGCTCATGTGAACCGATCGCGTTTGTTCGCCATCTGACGCTACTGCCATGATGGGGTAGTCGATCAGGCCATCTTGGAACGACATCTGGAAGCGGAACGTGCCATCGGGGTTGAGCTTGATGGGGCGACCGCCAATCGTTACCGTCGCATCAGGTTCGGTAGCACCGTAAACGATTAGTTCCGCGTCAGCAACTAGCCAGAACTGGCGAGGCCGAATGGGAGGAGCGGAAGCGAAACCAGCTCCAGACATGCCCACACCAGACATATTCAGGCCAGAAGCCGTGGGGACTGCCCACATGCCCACACCAGAGGGGAAGACATAAGAGCTAACTGCTTGCTCATGGATTGGAGCTTGCTGCATGGAGCCGTAGAGCGAACCCGCTATTCGCTGAGCTTCCGTCGATTGTGCCATGCCAAAGATGGCATCGTAGATGGGGTTGCCAGCAGCATCGACAGGGGCACCTGCACCGTAGCCAGTCGGAGCAGCCGCAGCAGCCCGCTTGGCAGGTGGAATCAACTCTAGGAAGGTCTTACCGCGCAGATCTTCTTCCCAAGCAAGCGTGATGAACTGATCTTCAATCCAGTCGGAGGGATAAACTGGGGGCACCCGCACTGGGGCAGAACGCGCCAACACCAACCAGCGACCATCCGCACAGCGATAACCAATGTCTACTACATAGTCGCGATCGCTAACGGGAATTGGCAAATACCACTCCCGCGCCAACTCATCGCTAGGATACTCTTGAATGCTATGAGGGCTTTGGTATTCCAGGCTGATGTCTGTCACATCGTAAAGACGCAGAGCTAGCTGTTGACCACCTTGACGGCGCAAGTCTTCCTTATGCTCATTGGGGATATCCCAGTAGGTGTAAGCCCATTGTGGATCACGAGGCATCAGCACAACGCGGCTTTCTCCATATCCTTCAGGGAGATCTGCCAATCCTTCGTCAACGGCAGCCAGTGAACCTCCTGTACGGTCCTCTTGACCTACGTCAAACTTTGCTGCTTCCACTTCTTCTTGTGCCTCCAACGTGCGAGATGGACTGAGAGAAAACTTGGTACGTTGTACTTCTTGAATCGCTGCTAGCAGCTGATCTTTGCGCATGCGACTGTAGCGAGAAATGTTGCATTCGCTAGCCACTTTACGTAGCTGCCGCAGGGTCATCTCTTCTAAAGGTGGACGTTCCTTAGCCATGGGTTATGGTCTCCAAATAGTTTCGACGGCAAGTAGATCACTAGATAAACTGACGCCTGAACGAGTGATACATGCCTGCTCGTGGAATCTGCACAATCGTTGCCTCTCGCCCTGTAGCCCCCCTTTATTTCAAACTCTGACTAACCGAGATGAGGCAGTACTCCAGCCAACGGTTTAAAGGACTACGCTCGAAAGCGGATTATGAGTTCAAAGACTCTCAATGCCTTGTGCGAATTCCTGAGCCATCCAGCTATTGATCAGCGATCGCGAGGAAGTATCTATAAACTGATCCCCGTTAACTTCTGCAATCCTAGACGGATTGAGAGAGCGGTCAGCGAATCAGAATTAATTTGGGATCACTGGGATCGTTGGGTTACTCATATGTTGCAAAAAAGTTTTAGTACGGTCAAGGGGTAAAAACAATGATTTTGAGCATTTTTACGCATTTACAAGGCGATCGGGGATCATATGTCATGAATCTATGACATAAAGAAAAAGCTGGGGATCAAGTATTCATAGCGTTTAGCGATTGCAAAATCAGCAGGCTCAGCAAAAATCAAGAAACCATGACAATTTAGCTCTCAGCCCTATAGTGGGAATTTCGCCACCTTCCTGTAAGCTTTTGGGCAGTAGAGATTGCACGATGCAAGGGTGAATTTGCAACCTTTTGGTCTGCTGCCAACGTCATTGATCCCAGTTTCCCACCTCGTTCTATCGAGCCGCTTTTTAGCCTCAGGTTGCAGTCTGAGCAGACCGTTACAACGGCTTAGTGGTGTTTTCTGTCCCTTTCCCCAGTTCTAACGCAATGGATTCTAGCTCCAGCTCTCCGAAGGTTGCTTCTCCGTCTCCTGATCCCGCCCAGTCACCATTCCCTGAAAGCACAGAAGTCGACATGCCCACAGCAAAACAAAGCCAACTGATTAGTAAGGTGTTGTCGCCCGCAGTACGGCTCTGGTTGCGATCGCAGGTGGAGCGGGTTGAAGAATTGCACGTCAAGATTGAAGGAGGCGATCGCCGCATCCTGACTGGACAGATTCAGCGAGTGGGGATCACAGCACACAAAGCGATCTACCAAGGACTGCATCTCAGCCACTTGCAACTGGTGGGAGAAAATATTCGGATTAACTTGGGCCAAGTCTTGCGAGGCAAACCACTGACTTTGCTAGAACCGATCCCCGTTACAGGCAGCCTAGTGCTAGAAGAAGCTGATCTTAATGCTTCGCTGTCAGCCCCCTTACTCGCAACCGCTTTAGCGGAATTCCTAGCTACTCTGCTGAAATCAGAAATCCAAGCAGTTTTAGATGCGCCGCTCCCAGGTCACCAAGCAATCAACTTGCAAAACTCCCAAATTATTATCGCTGCGGGCCAACTAACCTTGAGTGCCAGCCTCATCGCCGTCAGCGGAGCCATGACTCCGATCGTGATTCGCACTGGGTTGCAGCTAAAAAACGGCCATACCTTACAGCTCGATCGCCCTCAATGGCTAACTCATCTACAAGCCAAGCGAGGTTTACCTTTAGGCGATCTAGACGGCTTTGAAGTCGATCTGGGATCAGAAGTTGATCTCCAAGAGTTATCTCTAGAAAACAACACCCTAATTTGTCGCGGTCGCATTATGGTGACGCCAGCATAGAAATCAAAAAAAGATAATGCTTTTGGTATTACCTTTTTTCTTTATTTAAGTTTGAGGCAACAGCGGTAGTAGCAGCGTCACAAAGTAGTAGACCAGGGGTGCCGTAAACACATAACTGTCAGCGCGATCGAGAATGCCGCCATGTCCGGGAATTAGCTGCCCGGAATCTTTGACGCCAGCATCTCGCTTCATCATCGATTCGGTGAGGTCGCCTAACAAGCTGGCAATGCCAATTAGCAAGCCTAGGGCAAAGCCAGTCAACGGCCAACCAGACCAACCTAGCCACCAGGAGCCAGTCATCGCCACGGCAATGCTGCCAAACACCCCAAAAACGGCACCTTCTACAGTTTTCTTCGGGCTGATGTCTGAGAGACGAGTGCGGCCAAAGAATTTTCCAAAGGTATAAGCGCCAATGTCAGCGGCCCAAATGCAGCCAAATGCTAAAAGGGTGACTACCAAGCCTTGGGGCAATGCTTGCAAATCAGTCCAATTGTCAGGCCAGTAGCCCCAGAGGGGTAAGTTGCTGTGCTCGATGGTGCCTAGCGATCGCAACCTTACCCAGTAACTCGGTAAATAACCGCCATAAAACAAGCCCATAATTGAGGCGGAAATATCGGCGATCGTGGCAAACTTGGGCTGAAACAACAAGTAAAAGCAGATAAACGTACCCGCCACTGGAAACACAGCATCTGCTAAATCTGGAGACATGGTGGAGATCACCAACAAGGCTTGGCTAACTACCAGGGTTGTCTTAGCAGCAGGAGCAATTCCTTTGGCGCGAACTAGCTGAAAGTATTCTAGTTGGCCTAAATAAATGATCACACCGAAGGCCAGGGTGAAGTACCAGCCCCCCACCACAGCCAGGGCTAGGGCCAGAGCGATCGCAATAATTCCACTGAAAATCCGAGACCAAGGCATAGGATCGATGTCTTACATGAACTGTTCACCCCTCAATTCCTCCAGTATGGAACTTTTGTCAGGGCACTGAGGAATTGATGGATACACTCCAATCTGGCCTCAGTCTAGGCTTGAGCCGAATCATAAGGTTAGCTGAAGGTTAAGAATTACTTTGGCACACTTTAAGCAATTCGGCGAAAATTCAAGCTCACTCTAGCTTCTCACCGCTAAGGACAAAGATTGGGTCAACGGAGGCAAAGGTTTGATTCATCCCTCGCTTTTCTAAGCGGTTCATGGCTGATTGCACTACTTCGATGTTGCGAACCTGCAACTCCGAAAAGCTTTCAGAAGCTGCATACAACCCTTCCAAACTGGAAGCCGTCACCACAATCCGCCCCTGCAACTCCAGATGAGACCACACAGCTTTGAGGATTGCTTTAACCGAACGACCTCCTTCAAGGCAAATACGATTGGGCTGACGTTGAATAGTTTTGAGGCATTCAGGCGCACTCCCTTCGATAATTTCCACATTCTTGACCCCGAAGCGATCGCAGTTTCGCCGAATCAAACTGACAACATCTTCATCTCGCTCAATCGCCACAATATGCCCTTGGGGGCAGAGCAGCCCTGCCTCTACCGGAATCGTCCCTGTGCCCGCCCCCACATCCCATAATACTGAATCGGCTTTGAGACGCAGATGCGATACCAGCAACAACCGCACCTCCCGTTGGCTCATCGGAATCCCTGGCAGTCGCTCAAACAGATCGTCAGGAATGCCAGGAGTTACGTAGGGCCAGAGGGGAGAAGACATGAGGTTAAAGGATGAAGGAGGAGGGATGAGGGAGGAAGGGAAAAATTGGAAACAAGCAAAAATTAAAAGAATGACTTCATCGTAATTTCTACCAGTCTAGAAAAATCAACGTTAGTCAGCACTGAATTTAGTCGTTTTGCTCAACTTTTATCAGTTGCTTCAACCTTTTTCATCCCTCTGCTTCATCCTTCATCCCTGCTTTTTAACTACTTTCAGCGTTGCCAAACTAGCATCCGCGCAACCTGTAATGAATCCCCCGGCGGCAAGGACTTGTTGTAAATAGCTGATTGCCTCTGGTGCGATCGCTTCTCCGGGTAGCAAAACGGGGATTCCAGGGGGATAGGGGCAAACGAGTTCGGCACTAATACGATGTATGGCTTGGGCGATCGCAACTGTTTCAGTGGGGGCAAACCAGGCATCACGCGGTGACACATCTGAAGGCCCCCTAAATCCCCCAACGTTGGGGGACTTTGACTCTTGTCCCCCCCAAAATTGGGGGGCTAGGGGGGCAAAAATTGCCGTATGTAAAGGGTCAGAATGATGATCGGGTTTAGAGTCGTTGGCAGTTGGAGAGCGATCGCTCCGTTTCGCCAACGCTTTAAACGCCAGCACCAACTGTTGAATATCAGCTTCGGTGTTGCCTAGGCTAATGATGAAGGTGAGGTGTTGCAGGGAGGGGAGTTCAGCAGTAACACCAAATTCCTCATTCAGGATTTCATCTGCTGCGAAGCCAGTCAGCCCTAAACCCGAAACTGTCACAGTTAAGCGAGTGCGATCGAGCGTTTTGAATCCTGGCGTTCCAGCTGATTCAGGGTGTAACACGCAGAGTCCCGGAATTCGGCTAATTTCAGTTCTGGCTAAGTCTGCTAGCTGCAAAGTTCGCGTCATCAGTTCTTGGCCTTGGGTTGCCATCTGCTGCCGTGCTGCATCTAACGAAGCTAGCAAGAGATAGCTGGGGCTGGTAGATTGCACAAGTTGCAGCGCTTTGGTGAGGCGATCGCGGTCTACTCTTTCTCCCTGGACATGCACCATTGCCGATTGGGTCATGGCGGACAGCACTTTATGAATCGATTGCACCGTCAAGTCAGCCCCAGCCCTTAAGGCCGCAATCGGTAACTCTAAATGAAAAGCAAAGTGTGGCCCGTGAGCTTCGTCTACAAGTAACGGTATGTGGTGTTGGTGAGCTAGTTGCGCGATCGCCTGCACATCCCCACAGACGCCATAATAGGTGGGGTAAACCATCAACACCGCTTTGGCATCTGGATGTTGGGCTAGGGCTACGGCTACTCCAGTAGATGTGATGCTATGCACCAAATCTAAACTTGGGTCGTATTCAGGCTCCACAAATACCGGAATTGCTCCGGAGAGAATTAAGCCTGAGACGGCGGACTGGTGGACGTTGCGCGGCAAAATGATGCGATCGCCGGGATTGCAAGTCGCCACAATTGCAGCAATTACACCACAGGTGGAACCGTTGGCTAGAAACCAAGTTTGCTCGGCTCCAAATGCCTGCGCTGCTAGCTCCTGTGCTGCTTGGATGGGGCCTTGAGGCGCAAATAGATTATCTAATTCCGGGAGTTCTGGCAGGTCAGCTCGAAACACTTCAGATCCCAAAAGATCCTCTAGTGCCGCTGGAGTTCCTTGCCCTCGTTTGTGGCCCGGTGCATAGAAAGGAGTGTTAGCGCGTTGAGCACACAGACGCAAGGCGTCGAGCAAAGGGGTTTGTAATTGCCAGTTAACATCCACGGGAGGTAATCTACAGCTTCTGGGTGGGTTGCAATGGACGAGGGTTGCCTAAAAATTTCAGAATTGCGCTAGTAATTGCGTCGGGGCAACAAACAGCCGCGTCGTGACCACAGTTAATAATTACTTCGAATTGAGCATGAGGTAAACGGCTATGCAACTCCTCACCGTTGCTGAGCGGAAACCAACGATCGTCTCTACCCCAAAGAATCAGGGTTGGACAAGCGATCGCGCTCAAGTTGTTTTGAATTGGGGTAATCTGATTCGGCTGTCCTGCCAGCAATGCCTGAATCTCGCGAGCTGATTGGCGCATGTCCACAGCAAATTGGGTCATGGCTCCCGGAATTTCAACGTAGGGATAGGTCAACCAGTAGATTTCCTCTGGAGACGTAGAAGTGGGGTCTACCATGACTTCTAAGCGAGCAATCTTCACCAGTAAATGCACCAGCGGTGTGACGGGACGCGCCAGTTGCAGTTGATCGACCCACTGCACCAACGGCAGCGGAATGTCAGCCATCCATTGCATCCCCCAAGTGGGCAAGCGCTTCGGAAAGATGGGGACGTTGATCACCACTAACTGAGCCACCAGTTCGGGATAGGTTTCTGCCAAGGCGATCGCGGTCAAAGCGCCTAAAGACTGCCCCACCACGATCGCAGGCTCAGAGCACAATGCTTGAATTATCCGCGCTAATTCCACAAGCTGATGCCCTGGGACTTCGGCATGGCGAATTTGCTCGGAGAATCCATACCCTTTGGCATCAAAACAAATGACGCGAAAGTGCTGCGATAACGGCTCAATTAAATCTCGCCAAGCATAGCTCCAACTAGCAGCACCATGAACCAAAATCAGAGGTGGCCCGCTACCTTTTTCTCCATAGGCGATCGCCACTGGATAGCCGCTGGCATCTGTGATTTGAACTTGCTGTCGGCCCAGCGGAAAGGTTGCCTGCCACCAATCCTGTACCATCGTTGCCCCTTTGCCTGATTGACACCAAAACATGAGTCTGGATCAACCAGGCCATCCGTTGCTAACCCAGTCATCCACAGCTCTTGTCCTTAAATCCTAGCAATCCCAAAAGTGCCTCGGATTTATAGGAGTTCGGCTAGGGGTTCGGCAAAGCCTGAGCACAACGCTTAAGCGCGATCGCTAAGAAGCATCTAAGTAAGTTCTGAAGTACAAGCTCGACATCGCACCGCCGCGAGGGGCACCTTCTCTAGGCAATAAGGGCATTCCTTCTCAGTAGGGACTGGGGGAGCCGTGGCTTCTTTCCGCTGCAACCGACTCAAGGCCCGAATGGCTAGAAATAGCACCAAAGCGATTAAGACGAAGTCAAGCACGGCTCCGAGAAAATCACCAATCTTGATGCCAGGCCCTACTTCAATGGTGCGCCAGTTACCCCCTGCCCTGGAAAGAATGGGATTTAACAGTGGCATGACCAAATCTTCTACAAAAGCAGTGACGATTTTGCCAAAGGCTCCACCAATCACCACTGCGATCGCTAAATCCACCACATTTCCTTTTAAGGCAAATTCTCGAAAATCCCTCAAAAAGCCAGTCGCGGTACTTCTACTGCGTCTCATAGCCATGAGTTTCTCAATTTGCTAAATGGATGCAGAGATTGTATCACCCTAAAACTTTATAGTCTTTGCCTAGAAATTAGTCCTAGGAGCTTGTACGATCGCAGCCAAGTAACTGGCACGAGTGAACCATGCAACGTTATGTCTGTACAGTTTGCAACTATGTTTATGACCCAGCCCAAGGCGATCCAGATTCAGGAATTGCTCCTGGTACTGCTTTTGAGGACTTACCAGAAGACTGGGTTTGTCCGGTGTGTGGCGCGACTAAAGCAGACTTTGAGCCGCAATCTTGAATCTGGGAATTGTAGAAATGGGAGCCTAACTTTCTAAACGTAATATGAGCACTCTAGTGGGTCGTCAGCTTCAAAGCGGCAAGTACACAGTTGAGCAAGAGCTGGGACGTGGCGGATTTGGTGTGACCTATAAAGCCATTCTCCACTCGCTGGCACAACCTGTAGTGATCAAAACGCTTGATGAATCTTTGCGTAGAGATCCCAACTTTGCTCAATCACAACAGCAGTTTCAGGATGAGGCGAAAAGATTAGCGCTGTGCATTCATCCTAATATTGTTCGGGTCATGGACTTCTTCACAGAAGATGGCTTGCCCTTCATTGTGATGGAATACGTTCCTGGAGCGACCCTGGATGCTGTCGTTTTACCGAATGCGCCGCTGACAGAGGCAACAGCAATTCACTATATTCGGCAGGCTGGGCTAGCGCTGAAAGTCGTCCATCAGAACGGTCTACTTCACCGAGATGTGAAGCCTCAGAACCTGATTTTGCGCCAAGGTACAGATCAGGTGATTTTGATTGACTTTGGCATTGCGCGGGAGTTTTCTCCAGGAGCCGTTCAAACTCACACTAGCTTCGTCTCTCCGGGTTATGCACCCATTGAGCAGTATCTTCCCCAAGAGAAGCGGTCCCCTGCCACGGATGTTTATGGTTTAGCTGCAACTCTCTACACGTTGCTGACCGCTCAAGTTCCCATGGCCTCCATTCTTCGCGATCGCCAATCCCTACGCGAACCTAGAGAGTGGCGATCGGACCTCAGCGCTGCGGCCAACCAAGCGGTTGTCAGGGGCATGGCGGTTGAGCCTCAATTGCGACCAGTCAGTATCGATGCGTGGCTCCAGTTGCTGCCTGATTCCTTACCTGTCCGTCAGCCCGTGGCTTCTTCCACGAGCCAAGTCGCAACCGTTGCTGTAATTCCCCAACATCGGCCAGTTCCCCAGTCGGTTCCGACTGTAGTTTCAGCATCTCCTCGCTCCCCCTTCTGGCGTTACCTGCTCATTGGTGGGTTGGCCGCGATCGTAGCTGCAACGGTAGGAGCCTTAGTCGCTAGGCAACCCTCCACTTCAAACCCCTCTGTCGCCCAACCAAGCCCGACCGCTCCTTCTCCTAGCCCAACTCAGGAAGCTACAACTCCTGCTCCAGAAGCAATCTCTACTCCCACGCCATCGGTGCTACCAGAGACTCCTGAGCCATCACCCCCTGACGAGCCTGAACCGCCCGCTGCAACTTCTCCTGAACCAGAAGGCGAACTAGAACCTGCACCTCCATCAACTAGCCCACCCTTACCTCCAGAATCTGAGAGTATTCCTCCTGAACCACTAGACGAAAAAGCCGCAGAGCAACAGCGCGAAGCAGAAAAACAAGCCGCAGAGGCAGCACGCGAAGCAGAAAAACAACAGGCGGAACAGCAGCGCGAAGCAGAAAAACAAGCAAAAGAAAAAGCTGAAGGAGACCGCAAAAAAGATTAGGCAACTCCTTCAGCTTTTTGTGAGAGCGTGAGATCTAGCTGTAGTGCAATACCAACAACTTAGCGGCTGGTGCAGCTAGGCCCTGCTAAACGACCTAGAGCCACATCAGGCCCTTTGACTGCGACATCAATTTCACCCACGGTCCATTCTCCATTCACAGTGACAGAAAAGTCGCCTTCAACAAATCCACCACCGGGTTGCCATTTAATACCGCTGATCTTCGCATTTGGGTCTGGATTGACCACTTCTCCTTTCGGTGAAGCATTCACGACGCGAGCACAGCTTGGCAAACCCAACACCCAGTTACTCAAATCTTGCGCTTCTGGCAGTTCGACTACTCGGTAGCGCCAAGTGGAAGTTCCAGAGCCATAAGTGACACCGAGATAGCTAACTCGGTAGCCATTGGTGAGGGTCACAGTGGAAGAAGCCGTTGTGGTTTCACTGCTACTACCGCTGGTTTCAGTTCCGGTGCTGGTGGTTATGCCGCTGGTCGAGGTGCTCGTTCCTGTAGTGGTTTCAGTACTGGTAGAGCTGCCAGTTGTCGTCTCGGTGCTGGTTTCCGTTTCCGTCTCAATTTCAGCTTCCGTTTCGGTGCTGGTTGAGCTACCAGCCTCCGTGCTGGTTGTCGTTTGAGTACTGGTGGCGATCGCTTGACTCACGATGTAGGGAGAAGAAATGCTAGTCACTCTACCTGTCGTCACCAGGGACTGATAGATAAAACTTGCGACTTCCGCTCGAGTAGCAACTCGGTTCAGCTCTAGCCGCTTGCTGTTGGGATAGTTCACAATCAATCCCTTTTCGGTCAGAGCGGCAATTAGGGTTCTGGCTTCAGCGGGAATCGAGGCAGCATCGCTATAGACAGCCAAGATCGAGTTGACCGAGCCTGTCGTGGAGGTATAGTTCAAGCCTCTGGCTAAGGCAACCAAGAGATCCAGGCGAGTTAGCCGCTGAGTGGGGTTGAACTGGCGATCGCTATCTGCACCGAAGAAGCCCATTTGATAAGCTTCGCGGACAGCACTGTAAGCCCAGTAGCGGTTGGAAACGTCGGTGAAGTCAACGGCTTGGCGAACTTCCCGCAGCTCAAAGGCTTGACGCAATACAGCGGCAAACTGAGCTTTGGTCACAGGTTCGTTAGGCCGATAGGTTTCATCGGGAAACCCTTCAATGATGTCAAGTCTCGCTAGCTCAGCAATGAAGGGAGTAGCCCAGTAGGAGTTAGAGACATCGGAAAAGCTAACTTGAGTGAGCTGGCTAATTTGGGTAGCCGAGCTGTTTGTCGTAGTGGTTGACTCGGCTTGGACACCCGCAGCAGTTGCGATCGGAGCATTAGTCGCAGCGATCGCGGAAGCAGCAGCAACGAGAAGCGCACCTTGAGCAAAGGCGCTAAAAGCTTTAGGACTCATAATTCTCTCACACCACATAACTAACTTGGAGCGACGCAATAATTTAGCAATTGTTCCTTAGATATAGCGCTGAAGTTAGTCTGGTTACGGATCACAAGGATTGATTTAAGCAAAATTAGGATGTCTCAGGAAAAAGCAGAAGTTGAACTGGTTAGGGGAGCATGAATGCTGCAATGAAGCGTTAGCCTAGAATTCTAGAGTTTGCAATCAGGGTTAGAATTCTTTTGGCTTCACGACCGTTAAAAGTTTTAGTGATTGGGGGCGGGGCGGCAGGTTTTTTTGGCGCGATCGCCTGTGCCGAAGCGCATCCCCACGCGCAGGTCATGCTGCTAGAAGCAGGCCGCCAACTTTTGCCCAAAGTTCGGATTTCGGGGGGCGGTCGCTGCAATGTCACCCATGCCTGTTTCGACCCTGCCGTTTTAACGCAGTACTATCCCAGAGGCGGCAAAGCCCTGCGGGGAGCCTTTACTCGCTTTCAGCCGCGAGACATGATCGCTTGGTTGGACAAGCACGGGGTTGCAGTCAAAACTGAAGCCGATGGGCGGATGTTTCCCATCACCGATGATTCTGAGACCATTGTGGATTGCTTTATCCATGCAGCGAAGGCGGCGGGAGTAGAGATTCGCACAGGCGTTCCGGTTGCAGAGATTACTCGCCTCGACTCTGGCTTTGAGGTGCAGTTGAAGTCTGGACAAACCGTGAGTTGCGATCGCCTCCTCCTCACCACAGGCAGCAGTCCCCAAGGCTACCAACTCGCTAAAGCGTTGGGCCACGAAGTCGCCCCCCCAGTGCCATCTTTGTTTACCTTTAATGTCTCTGATCCGCGTCTGCACGACTTAGCGGGCGTTTCTGCCAATTCGGTGCGAGTACGCTTGCGGACGGCCAATGGTGAGCAATTCGAGCAAAGCGGGCCGCTCCTGATTACCCACTGGGGTTTGAGTGGGCCAGCAGTACTGAAACTATCGGCTTGGGGCGCGAGAGCCTTGCATGACAGCCGTTATCAAGGCACTTTGCAGATCAACTGGTTGCCGCAGTACAAACCAGAAGCGCTCCGGGAACAACTCCTCGCGGTGAAGTCTCAGTTACCCAGAAAAGCGATCGCCCCCAATTGCCCAGTTCCCTTGCCACGCCGTTTATGGGAGCGATTGATTGCTAGCGCTGGCATTACAGAAACGACTCGCTGGGCCGAACTCTCCAACAAAGCCTTAAACCAACTCCTGCAAGAACTGACTCAAGGTTCCTACAACATCAAAGGAAAAGGAGTCTTCAAAGAAGAGTTTGTTACCTGTGGTGGAGTCAGCCTCAAAGAAGTAGATTTCAAAACGATGGAGAGCCGCTGCTGTCCAGGGCTTTACCTTGCTGGAGAAATTCTAGATATTGATGGGGTCACAGGTGGTTTCAACTTCCAGAGTGCTTGGACCACTGCTTGGCTGGCAGGGCAGGCGATCGCTCAATGAGCTAGATGAAATGGTTAGATCAAGCGATCGCGCTCAATTTCTTCAATTACCTGTAAGCCCCGTGGATCACCCACTTTCAGCAAAGCAGTTTTGGCATCTTCTTGGACACCCAGTTCTTCGTCCTCGGCAAAGGCTTCGATCAGCGCATCGATCGCTGTGGCATAGACCACATTAGAAGGGAGTTCGCGGCAGAGTTGCCCCACTGACCAAGCACAATTGCTCCGCACTGCTGCCACCGGATCGCGTCTTAAGCCTTCGATCAAGGGTGGAATCGCAGCGATGACTGACTCGTAGTTCACATCCGACATTTGAGCCAAAGCGCTGGCAGCCCAGAGCCGCACCGCAGAAATATCAGTTTTGAGGGCATCAATTAACGGCAGGAGAGAACGGCGATCGCGGCAATTGCCCAAGGCCCAAACTACACCTTTGCGCACATATCCATTCCAATCTCGATTGAGCTGATCAATGAGGGGTTCTACCGCATCATGGCTAGGATTGCGCCCCAAACCATAGGCCGCACTCACTCGTACCAATGGGCAAGCATCTTGCAACAGACTAATTAATTGCGGGATTGCGCGCTCATCCTGCAATTCACAAAAGGCTCTGGCTGCCAGCATCCGCTGGTTGGTCTCCGGTGAGTCTAAGAGCGCTAGCATCGCCTCTGGATTCGGCTTGGGCGTTTCAGACTCAGCATCAATTGGCCCCATGCGGTCGAGGGGGCTTTCCAGTTCGGCCTCAAGATCGAGTACTGTTAGATCGTCATCATCATACATACTGTCACTTTACAGCACTTCGCGGGACGCATGAGCAGGTCAACAGATAGACTTTTTGCAATTATTTGAAAGTCTCTGTAGCAACAACTGGAGCCGCAGCTTAGGGTTCGGTGAGCGGTGGTTCTAACGGTTTAACCATCCATAAAGCCTGTGTTTGAAATCCTAACTTTTGGTACAGATTCAGCGCAGGTTGGTTGGCTTGAAAAACTTGCAGTCCCAGTTGGCGATCGCCCCTTGCCTGAGACCAAGCGATCGCATGTTGCACTAAAGCTGAAGCAATCCCTCGCCGTCGATGTTCTGGTGCCACATACAGCAGAAAAATACAAGCGTGGCGATCGCCTGTGACTTGATCGACCGAGTTACCGAGCCACAGGCAAGCTACAGGAGACGACACTCCGCGAGATAACATTGTCGTGACTACAGCGATTGGATTTGACGCTTCTGGCTCGACCCACCACACCGGACTCTCATTCGTCAGGTAACGCTCTACAGTCTGTGCCAAATGAGAGAAATCTTGCTCTGGATACAACTCCTGGTAGGTTCGCTGCATAAACTTCACCAGCAAGGCTCGTTCCAAGCTAGAGCCAGAACGTAGCCAGTAACCTGGTAAAAGCAGCTTGGGCGATGACACCACTCTCTAAATTACGGGAGGACAGTGGTTAAAGTTGCTCGGACAGGGCTGGATCATCTGGCAACCCTTTAATTAGGGCTGAAAGGGCAGGCGGTAGGTCAGCCACTTGTTCGGCGCTGGCAGGAGCACTTTGCAAGCCCACTCCTTCGATGGGTGCAGGTGCAGCCATATCGCCGGGTAAGAAAATTCGGGCGCTAACCGCAACCAAGGCCACTAAGAAGACCAAGACTACGATCAGGGGGGCAATGTACTGACGGAAGAAAGCCATAGTGACAGGGAAGCGAGGGTGGAAAACTTGTCTGAGAAGAAACCTAAGATTTGTGAAGCGACTCTTCCTTCATCCTACAACTGATACGGCTAATTCTCCCCGTCTCCTCTAGGAGTATTTACCGTCTCAACTTTGGCATTCCAAGGGGCAAAAACAGGTAGTAGCAATAAACCTGGCAACGCTGCCACCAAGGACAGTGTAAAGAATAGAGGCCAGCCGATCGCCTCAACAATCCCGCCCGCAGGTGCCACTAAAATGTCTCGACTCACCGCCATAAGGCTCGAAAGCAAGGCAAATTGTGTAGCCGAAAACCGTTGATTACAAAGGCTCATCAGAAAAGCAACAAAGGCCGCAGTTCCTAATCCAGCACAAAAATTCTCGATATTAATGGCGACGACCATAAATGAGTAGTCTCGCCCTACTTGCGACAAGCCCAAATAAGCCAAGTTGCTCACAGCTTGCAGCCCCCCAAACACCCAGAGGGAGCGGTTAATGCCCAGTTTGCTCAGGACCGCTCCACCCGCTAATACACCCACGATGGTTGCCAGCAGGCCCATACCACCTTGAATTGCCCCAATATCAGTTTGTGTAAACCCTGTTTTGAGTAGGAACGGGGTAGACATGTTGTTAACGAGAGCGTCTCCGAGCTTGTAAAGCACGATAAACACCAGAATCAAAGCCCCCCGAACTGCCCCCAAACGTTGAAAAAACTCGATGAAGGGTAAGGTAACGGCATCAGATAAGGATTCAGGCGGGCGATCGCGCAACACGGGTTCTGGAGCCCAAAGCGCTGTCACCATCCCGATTGCCATCAATACAGCCAGCAGTAAATAAACCGTGGGCCAAGGAACGCGATCTGCCAAGATCAGGGCTAATGAGCCAGTAATTAAAAGCGCAATCCGATATCCTAAAACTGCAACGGCTGCTCCTGCTCCCATCTCGTAGTTTTCGAGCACATCGGTGCGATAGGCATCAAAGGCAATATCTTGGGTGGCACTTAAGAACGCAATGAGTAGCGCATTGATCGCCAACAGCTTCAACGCCTGAGAGGGGTCTTGAAACGCCATTGCCCCAATTGCCAGCAGCAAAGCTCCCTGAGTTAAGATCAGCCAGCCTCGTCTTCGCCCTAAAAATGGTGGGATGAATCGATCGAGAATAGGGGACCACAGAAACTTGAGGGAGTACGGCAAGCCCACCAAGCTAAATAGGCCGATCGACTTCAGATCGACGCCTTCTACCGTCATCCAGGCTTGAAGGGTTTTACTGGTTAAGAATAATGGCAAGCCAGAAGCAAAGCCCAGCAGCAATAATGCAGCCATTTTGCGGCTTTGAAAAACTTGCAGCACAGATGGAGTCGCTTTCACAGTTAGTTAGAATTCCTTCCACAACAGAGCCTTCCTGTTGCAGTCTGTCAATCATGCCACAGGAAGATTCAAGCACTCATTGATTGTAGAGAGGTGTTACAAAATTAAGCTAAAGCTGACTCCAGACCCCGCCAAACACCTACAAGCGAACCTTGGACTTGGACGTGACTAGCGGACACTTCAATTGGTGGATACTTCACATTCGCAGGCTTCAGTGTCACTTTATTGCCCTTGCGGTGGAAATGTTTCAAAGTGGTGCCATGTCCCTCTACCATCGCGGCGACAATGGTGCCGTTCTTGAGAGATTTAGGATCAGCGACGGGTTTCATAATTACGACATCACCAGGCGCAATCAGCGCTTCGATCATGCTATCGCCCGTGACCCGCAACGCGAAATATTGAGGTTGTAGCAAGAGATTAGACAGGTCTAGGCGATCTACCGTATCCGTAAATGGCTCTACCAAGCCACCTGCCGCGATCGCTCCTAGAATGGGCACTCCTTGAGTATCCGCTTGCAAAATCCGAATGGTTCGAGCTTTGCCTTCTGTCCAACTAATGTATCCCTTAGTGCGCAAATGCTCTAGGCGGCTTTGAATGGGAGCTGGAGACTTCAACTCCATCGCCTGCATCATTTGCCGAATGGAGGGCGAATGGCGATGCTGACGGATATACTCTAGTAACCAGTCGAAGAGTTGTTGCTGGGCTTCAGTGAGGCGTTCCATAAAAAAGTTCTAGGTGGTTGATAAATCTCACCCCATAGAACACTTGTATCATCTCAATACTCGTCTGTCTAGCCCTACATTCAATAAATCTGCGATCGCTTAGGCAACTGCTCCTAGAAGACTGGCTAGCAAAGCTTTCTGAGCGTGAAGACGGTTTTCGGCTTGATCCCAAATCTTGGACTGTTCCCCTTCCATCACCGCATCCGTAATTTCTTCTCCCCGGTGAGCAGGGAGACAATGCAAAACGATCGCCTTGGGGTCTGCCAAACTCAGCAGGGGTTCATTCACTTGATAAGGTTGAAAAATGGGAATTCTAGCCGCCGCATCGGATTCCTGCCCCATACTGGCCCAGACATCTGTGTAAAGAACTTGAGTTCCTTTGACGGCTGCTTCTGGATCAAGGGTGATTAGGACTTCTGAACGATTATTTGCGAGCGCTTTTGCTTGCTCCACAATCGCTGGTAACGGCTGGTATTCCGGCGGTGTGGCTATGCGCACATTCATTCCGACCAACGCACAACCTAATAGGAGGGAATGAGCCACATTGTTGCCATCTCCTAGGTAGGTCAACGTTAGGCCCGCTAGAGAACCGAACGTCTCCTGCACCGTTAACAGATCCGCCAGAATTTGACAGGGATGCTCTAGATCGCTCAAGGCATTGATGACAGGAATCTGAGCATGATGGGCAAATGTTTCGAGATCTTGCTGCTCAAACGTGCGGATCGCCATAATGTCGAGGTAGCGATCGAGAACACGGGCTGTATCTTCCAGCGGCTCCCCACGGCCTACCTGAGTCACGTTTGGGTTGAGGTCTAGGACTTGCCCTCCGAGTTGATACATTGCCACAGAAAAGCTCACCCGCGTCCGAGTCGAAGCTTTATAAAATAGCAACCCTAAAACTTTGGGGCAATGGGGTGCCACTTTACCCAACTTCATCTGGCCTGCCAAATGCAGCAGCTCCTGCACCTCGTCTGGGTTCAGATCTGCCAAACTCAGAAGATCCCGTCCTTTCATTGCCTCCATGCTGATCCTCATTCACTGAAGCAAACTGCCTTGATGCCCCTTGATGTCTCCAGAGGCTAAGAACCTACAGATGCTAACCGCCAGCCACCTGCAAGTTACCCTGAATCGCCTGACTGAGAGGCCGTCTTAAAACCCTACCAGATCCTTCAGCGATAACCTAGCCAGCAAACCTTGATATTGCCTGGTTTATGGCTGAGGAGCTTTAGTCGCTAAAAGTTGCTTGATCTGCTGCAAAATGGCATCTAAGCCCATATCTTTGACTAAAAAGCTATCCGCTTCAGGACAAAGTGCTCGACCTGTCCCAATGTCTTGCTGGCTCAAGAATCCAGTCGCCAAGATCAAAATAGGTGGATGCAATAAGTTATTTTTGAGCTGACAAATTAACTCACAGCCATTTAAGTTTCTCTCAAATCTAGCGGGTGGAATTGAGAAGTCAACGATCGCCAGATCATACTCATGGGCTTTAGACAAAAAGCTGTAGACATCTACATAAGTAGAAACTGCAAACTCATTTCTAAAAAACCGTTGAATGGCAAATCCCCATTGGGGGTCATCATCCAGCACAGCAATCTTAAACATTAGATTAGTAGCGACTTGATTAATAAGGGATTACTGAGTGATTAGTTAGCGTTGTATTGGTTCATGGGATTGAGTTGAGCGATCGCGACGAGAAGGGCATCGTAATCGGTAATAGGCTTTGTGCAAAATTCATCTGCTTGAGAAGCGGCTAAAAGTGCCTGACGCTCTGTCACCATCGCATAAGCAGTTACCAAAATAATTGGGATGTGAGCAGTTTGAGGATGAGTTTTGAGTAAGCGGGCTAAGTCAGCGCCACTGACTGCCTGTCCCTCCCACTGGGCTCCCGGCAAATTAACATCCATCAGAACTAAATGTACATTTCCAGTTTGGCATTGACAAAAAATCTCTGCTGGATCATCTGTAATCTGAACTTGATGACCGCCTAGCCGCTGGATGAGCTTAGCTGTGCCTTTAGCGAGTAAGTAATCATCATCAACTAGCAGAATATTCAACTTTATTCCTCACCTCATCAGGAATCGAATAAATTAAACATTTAGGTCGGGTAAAGTAAAACTAACTTTAGTGCCTTGGTCTTTACCAGAGCTTTCGATCCAGATCCTGCCACCCATTAGCTCTACCAAGCGTCTACAAATCGTCAAACCTAAACCTGTTCCCCCATAGCGCCGCTTAATCGAACCATCTGCCTGGACAAAGGGTTCAAACAATAAGTCTCGCTTACTAATATCGATGCCTATTCCTGTATCTGCTACGGAGATCTCCACAACTTGTGGATGAAAGTTTGGATCAGAGTTATCAACTTTTCTAATTGCTTGAATGCGAATCTCACCCTGACTCGTAAATTTCAAGGCATTAGAAACCAGGTTGGTCAAAATTTGTCTAAGCTTAACTTTGTCTGCCTCAACATTGTCCACTTCACAGTCAACAATGAGGGCAATACCTTTACGACGGCTATCTAAATTGAATAAATTTTGCTCTTCTTGCAACAGGGTGGGCAGATGAACCATTTCCAAATTAATGTTCATCCGACCCGCTTCGATTTTGGCAATGTCTAAAACATCATTAATAATAGCAACTAAGTTTTCGGCAGATTGATAAGCGACTTGAATGTATTCTTTGAGTTCTTCTTCGTTATCATAAAAACCTTCTTTCAGTAATTTTAAATAGTTCAAAGTTGAAGCTAATGGAGTGCGTAACTCGTGGCTGGTGGAAGATAGAAAATCAGATTTGAGGCGACTCGCTTCTTCAGCTACTGCTCGCGCTGCATGTAGCTCTTGATTACGCATTTCTACTAAAAGCCGCTGCTCACGCTCGCATTGGTAGAGCCGATTTTGCATTACGGCCATCGAAAGGTGAGTTCCTAAAGATTGAATCAATTCGATTTCGCTCGGTAGCCAAGCTTGAGCCTGACCACTCTTTAACTCACGCCAGATCTTAAAAGATTGGCGAGGCCGCTGCTGGCGTTCGTCCGAGTCCCAGTGCCCTGCCCACAGTTTTTCCGTATCAACTTCATCGCGAAAAATACTCAAGCAGCCTAAAGATTGCCGACCATAGCGCAAAGGCATGATTAGAACGCTACGAATCTGGTTTGTGGCAAAAGCAGGTTGCAGCGCAGCCAGATCAGGCTCCTGATAGAGGTCATTGATGGCCCGGATACTAGGAATGGCTTGGTAGACAATGGGTCGTACTTCTCCATTCACTTCGGGCATCAAGGTCATGCTAGATTTCAGCGCGGCTTCTTCCTGGATGAGAGGCAGCAATGAGTTAATGTCGAGGGACGGCGACTGCAAAGTCAGCGATGGACTAGCTATAAGTTGCTGCCAAAAACTGCTTTCCTCCGGCAAATCAGGTTGGTCATCCTCAGCGAGGACGGGCTGCTTACCATAGGTGTAGAGGCTACCAGAGGTGGCGGGTTCGGTCGTCAGCAGAAACAATCGGCCCCCAGAACCCCCGACAGACTGAACTACCCGCTTAAGGACAATTTGCAGAATTTCTTGAATGTTGAGTGGGGCGTGGAGCAGCGTCGAAATTTGGTTAATGATGGCTTCTCGACGCGCTTGTTCCCTCGCTTGGCTTAGCAGATTGGATTGAGCGATCGCGATCGAAACTTGATCTGCCACCATCTGCACTATCTGCAAATCCGTTTCAGAAATGACCTTAGGCTCGGAGTGGTGAGACACCAGCAGTCCCCAAAGCTGTTTTTGGTGCAAGATGGGCACAACTAGCGAGGACTTTACCCCCATTGCCGTCAAGTACTCCACGTGGCAAGGGTCTACAGGACGCTGCAACATCTCTACGACTGCTAGATCTTCAGCTGTTTCTGGAGAAGTGAGGCGAGTAAAGCTGATTTGCTGCGTCGTGACATCCACGATCGATCGCTGCCGAGCTTTGACAAACATCTCTCGCGCTTCCAGAGGAATGTCGTCTGCTGGAAAGTTTAGTCCTAGCAGAGACGGCAAGCGCTGCTGATAAATCGACTCCGCGATCACCTCACCGCTATCATCCGCCTGAAACCGATAAATCTTGACCCGGTCAGTGCCCAAAAACGATCGCATTTCTGCCACAGTTGCAGACAGGATTTCGGGAAGTTCTAAGGACTGACGAATGCGGTTCGTCATCCGGTTCAATAAAGTTCCTTGAGAAAGCAGCGATCGCTCTATTTGCTCGTCTCTACTGCTGTCTGGCTGGTTCATTTTCAGGTAGCGTGATTACTCAGGGAAACAAAAGCTTATAGATTTAGGGTTCCACCAATTTTGCCTTTTGCAACAGCAGACCCAGTTGGCTCATGACGCAAAGGTTTGATGTTTTGTTTGATGCTTCGCTGTTTCCGGCTACGCAACTACAGGAATCAAGGGAAAGGGATCTCCATTTATTTCCACCAGAGCAGGCTCCAATTGAGCCAGAGTTGCGATCGCCCCATCCAACAAATCCAAACCCTGTTGTACTGTCTCAATTAAGCACAACTGACCACGCAGCTCAGCCGCCCCAGAAAAGCCTTTGACATACCAAGTCATGTGCTTACGCGCTTGCCGAATGCCGCGATCGCCCTTGTACTCCCAAAGTGCCTGTAAATGCTCCCGCGCACATAATAGTCGTTCTATTTGAGTGGGCAGCGCTTTTATGATGCCAGTTCTAAGGAAGTAATCAATCTCCCCCACCAAAAAGGGATAACCCATCGTGGCACGTGAACACATCACCCCATCTGCCCCAGTTTGCTCCAGACATGCCACGGCTGACTCCACGGAAAAAATATCTCCGTTGGCAATCACCGGAATCGTGAGTTTTTCCTTCACCCGACCAATCCACTCCCACTTAGCAGAACCGTTGTAGCCTTGGGCGCGAGTCCGGGCATGTACTGTCAACATCTGTGCCCCAGCCTCTTGCATCCGTTGGGCAAACTCCAGAATGTTAATCTCCTCGTCGGTCCAGCCGATGCGAGTTTTCACCGTTACAGGCACATTCACCGCTTGTACCACCGTCCGCACGATCGCCTCTGCCGTTTGAGGATCGCGCAACAGCGAAGAACCACCCCCATTCTTAGTGATTTTATTCACCGGACAGCCCATATTGATGTCGATCGTGTCGGCTCCTTCCGCTACTGCCATCCGGGCTGCTTCTGCTAAAAAATCCGGGCGACAGTCGAACAGTTGAATACTAATGGGGCGCTCGTTGGGGTCAATCTCCATAATTTTGGGCAGGTGCTTCACATGGCAAAGCCCACTCGCCTGCACCATCTCGGTATACATCATCGAGTCAGGAGAATAGCGCCGCACCAACCGCCGAAACACCAGATCCGTCACCCCCGACAGCGGAGCCTGAAGCACCCGACTGTTAACTTCAAAGGAACCAATTTTCAGTGGGCTAGACAGACGAGACTTCAGGCTAGGAGACAGAGAAACCATTGCAAGCGGGTGCATTACGAGTTTCTACATTGTAAGTAATTGAGCTAACCCATTGGGTTTAGACAAGCGATCGCCCCTGCTTTAACCCTTTTGGATCAGGCGGCAAACACGACTCTGAGCTTACGGTTCCCCTGAATGCAGCCTGAGGTATTGCTGCCTACAGTAGGGACATGGGAACCAAAGCAACGCTCCTAAGCAAACGCATAAGCAGTAACCTTCAAGACCTCACCCCTTCTGGCCCTTCCTGGCCCCTTCTGGAGGGGGTCTGGGGGATGCAGCCGTCCCTCAGCCGGGGTTTGAGGGCAGGTGCCCCCAATGGCTTGGTTCTTTCAACCAAAGTGGAAGAAAAGAACCTAGCCCATCCAGAACCGACCATCCAGGTTCGGTAAATACCCCTTCAAGAGAATGGCCAAGGGCAAGCAGTATAGAGGTTAGTGCGGTTGTCTGGTCTGGCCTCATGCAGTAGGTTTGCTGCCGACAGAACTCCAGTTCAGTTCTCAGGCCTACCCCACCTCTAACAAACTTGGCCTTTGAAATCGCTAAGTCTTGTCTTTTGTATTGAATTGAATAGAGCCGGAGAATTTTATGGCAAAAGTTGTTGGTATTGATTTAGGCACGACAAACTCGTGTGTCGCAGTAATGGAGGGTGGCAAGCCTACTGTAATTGCGAATGCAGAAGGCTTCCGCACCACCCCATCGGTTGTCGCTTTTGCAAAGAATGGCGATCGCCTTGTGGGTCAAATCGCCAAGCGTCAAGCCGTGATGAACCCCGAAAACACCTTCTACTCAGTGAAGCGGTTCATCGGTCGTCGCTTTGACGAAGTATCAAACGAACTCACCGAAGTTTCCTACAAAGTTCTCAACGGCAACGGCAACGTTAAGATCGACTCCCCCGCTCAGGGCAAGCAGTTTGCGCCTGAAGAAATTTCTGCTCAAGTCCTGCGGAAGCTGATCGAAGACGCCAGCAAGTACCTAGGCGACACGGTTACTCAGGCAGTAATCACCGTTCCTGCTTACTTCAACGACTCCCAACGCCAAGCCACCAAAGATGCTGGCAAAATCGCCGGGGTTGAAGTGCTGCGGATCATCAACGAGCCGACGGCTGCTTCCTTGGCTTACGGTCTCGATCGCAAGAGCAATGAAACCGTTCTAGTATTCGACTTGGGCGGCGGTACTTTCGACGTTTCCATCCTAGAAGTCGGCGACGGTGTCTTTGAAGTACTAGCGACCTCTGGTGATACTCACCTGGGTGGTGACGACTTTGACAAGAAGATCGTAGATTGGCTCGCTGATCAGTTCCGTAGTGCTGAAGGCATCGACCTCCGCAAAGACAAGCAAGCTCTCCAGCGCCTGACTGAAGCGGCTGAGAAAGCCAAAATTGAGCTGTCTAGCGTTACCCAAGCAGAAATCAACCTGCCCTTCATCACCGCGACTCAAGACGGTCCGAAGCACCTCGACACCACCTTGACTCGCGCCAAGTTTGAAGAGCTGTGTGCAGACCTAATCGATCGCTGCCGCATCCCCGTTGAAGCGGCTCTGCGCGACTCCAAACTCGACAAGAGCGCGATCGACGAAGTAGTACTGGTGGGCGGTTCTACCCGGATTCCTGCGGTACAAGAAATTGTCAAGCGCGTCTTGGGCAAAGACCCCAACCAAACCGTCAACCCTGATGAAGTGGTTGCGGTTGGTGCAGCGATTCAAGCAGGTGTGCTGGCGGGTGAAGTTAAGGACATCTTGCTACTCGACGTGACCCCCCTCTCTCTGGGTGTGGAAACCTTGGGTGGCGTCATGACCAAGATTATCCCTCGCAACACCACCATCCCCACCAAGAAGTCCGAAGTCTTCTCGACTGCGGTCGATGGTCAAACCAACGTGGAAATCCACGTCCTGCAAGGTGAGCGGGAACTGGCTAACGACAACAAAGACCTCGGTGTCTTCCGTCTCGATGGTATCCCTGCCGCTCCTCGTGGCGTGCCTCAAATCGAAGTTACCTTTGACATTGACGCCAACGGTATCTTGAATGTCCGAGCTAAGGACAAAGGAACTGGCAAAGAGCAGTCGATCAGCATCACTGGCGCTTCTACCCTACCCAAGGATGATGTGGAACGCATGGTTCGCGAAGCTGAGCAAAACGCAGCGGCTGACCAAGAGCGCCGTGAGAGAATCGACCTCAAGAACCAAGCCGATACTTTGGTTTACCAAGCTGAGAAGCAAATTGGTGAGCTAGGGGATAAAGTCCCAGCAGGTGACAAGAGCAAGGCTGAAGGATTGATCAAAGATCTTAAGGAAGCCTCTAGCCAAGAAGATTATGATCGCATCAAAACTCTAACCACCGAGTTGCAACAGACACTTTATAGCATTGGTAGCAACATCTACCAGCAAGCGGGTGGCGGTGCAGCCCCCGATGGCGCAACTGGCGCTCCTGGCCCTGATGCTGGCCCCACAGGCGGTAGTGGCAGCGGCAGTGGTGATGATGACGTGATCGACGCTGAGTTCTCGGAAACTAAATAAGCGATTCATCCGTCAAATCTAACGAATCGCTAGATCTGTACAGACTAAGGTCTGATGGTATCAGTCAGCTATGAGAGGTTTGTCTCGGCCCTGAACTATCGGGCCTTTTTGTTTGGAGTCAATTTCTTAAAAAAAACTGGAGAAAACCGAGTTTTTATTTGGGCTTAGAGATACTTAGAGGTTTAACCACGACAGGTTGGTTCTGAGGGAAAGAGCTAAGGCTTGTCAGCGATCGCAGAGTTGGATTTACTCGCCATGCCAAATCACCCTCTGTTCTACCCTATATCTGAGCATCTTCCAGCAACACCGCTCCATGACCAAATTCAGATTGCTTTAGCGATCGCTGATCCACAGGTTCTCAAGTCACTGCTCACGAATTGCTTGCCTGCGATCGCCCAACCTCATGAAATTGGCGAAGTCAGCACAGAAATTGGAATTCCTTTAGAAAATCAACAAACTGCGGATGCGGTGCTGCATTTTGAGGCGGTGAAATGTGTCTTAGCAGATTCACCCCCTGTAACGCCTGCGGGGAAAGCTGAATCGTGCCATAGTCCCTATCGTCACCAGACTAAAACCAGTCAGACCAGACACTCCAGTTGCGAGTCGGAAACCCTGACGCTAGCCCATAACGTTTCTTTGGCTCAGGCGATCGCGCTGCTGACTAAGACAGGATTTGGGCCACAGCAAATTCAGGAAATTTTGCACCTGTCCTACGAAGCCTCGCACAAGTCATGGTGGTATGCCTTGGATGCAGCAGGGCAGTTCTCCATCCCGTTTTTGCGCTATATCCGCACGCTGCGCTACCCAGATGGGACATTTAGCCTGCAATACAAAGATTATTTTTCTGAAACCAAGCCTGCGGGTTTTCAAAGCTTGCCGCAGAAGGTGTTGGTTATCGTCCGTGAGGACAGCCAAAGTTTTAGCCAAACGCTCCGCCAAATCAACGCCGATAGAACGGCTCTAGGCATTACTCAGGCAATTTTGATTTGCAACACGATCGCGGAGTTGGAGGCGCAAGCCTTTATTACGCAGGGGATTAGCCTTTATCCGGCGACTGAGCTAATTTTGCCCACCCAAGCCAACTGTGCCATTTGTGCCACTCATACCTGCCCAATGAACGGCACCGTAGATTCTGCGATCGCCGTTTGTTATCGCTTTTGCTTAGAGGGCAGCTACGTCTGAGCGGTTATGAGATAATAATCTCCGGTCTGAAAGGGGAACCTATGCGCCTGTCTCAAATGCTCTTTGTCACACTGCGGGAAGATCCGGCGGAAGCGGAAATCCCCAGTCATAAATTGTTGTTGCGGGCAGGATATATCCGGCGGATTGGCAGCGGAATCTATGCCTATTTGCCGCTGATGTGGCGAGTGCTGCAAAAAGTCTCCCAAATTGTGCGCGAAGAAATGAACGCGACGGGAGCACAGGAATGCTTATTGCCGCAGTTGCAACCTGCTGAGTTATGGCAAGAATCGGGGCGCTGGGATACCTACACCAAGGCCGAAGGCATTATGTTTTCGTTGGTCGATCGCCAAGAGCGGGAAATGGGACTCGGCCCCACCCACGAAGAGGTGATCACCACAGTCGCACGGGAGATGATTCGCTCCTATCGGCAACTGCCCACTCACCTCTATCAAATTCAGACCAAGTTCCGGGATGAAATTCGGCCTCGCTTCGGCTTGATGCGGGGACGCGAGTTCATTATGAAGGATGGCTACTCTTTCCATGCCACAGAAGACAGCCTGAAAGAAACCTATCAAGCCATGCACCAGGCTTATAGCAATATGTTCCGGCGCTGTGGGTTGGCTTTTCGCTCTGTAGAAGCAGACTCTGGCGCGATCGGGGGTTCTGGCTCCAATGAGTTTATGATTCTGGCGGAAGCGGGCGAAGACGAAGTGCTCTACACCGAAGACGGCAAGTACGCCGCCAACGTGGAGAAAGCGGTTTCTCTACCTGCCGATGCTGAACCTTCCTCGTTTACAGCCTACGAGAAGCGTGAAACTCCGGGGACTGACACGATCGAAAAACTCTGCCAATTTCTTAAGTGCTCCCCCACCCAGATTGCCAAGAACGTTCTTTACCAAGCGGTTTATGACAATGGCACGACTGCTCTAGTCCTGATTAGCATTCGTGGTGACCAGGAAGTCAACGAAGTTAAACTGCAAAACGAATTGGTGAGACAGGCAGGGCAGTTCGGAGCCAAAACTGTAATCGCGCTCACGGTTCCAGACGCGACGGCTCAAGCCAAGTGGGCGGCTCAACCATTACCTCTGGGTTACATTGCTCCTGATATTGCCGATACTTACATCCAATCTGCAAAGAACATAGCACCCAAATTCCTGCGGTTGGTCGATCCGACCGTGGCGGAGCTGAAGAACTTTGTCACCGGAGCCAACGAATCTGGTTATCACGTTGTAGGGGCAAATTGGGGCGATCAGTTCCAGTTGCCCAAACTAGTGGTCGATTTGCGGAAAGCCAAACTCGGCGATCGCGCAGTCCACGACCCTAGCCAAACGTTGCAAAGTGCTCGTGGCATTGAGGCGGGGCATATCTTCCAACTTGGCACCAAGTATTCCAAGGCGATGGGAGCGACGTATACCAATGAGCAAGGCGAAGAAGCACCGTTGATCATGGGGTGCTATGGTGTGGGCGTTTCTCGTGTGGCCCAAGCTGCGGTTGAGCAATCCTACGACAAAGATGGCATCATCTGGCCTGTGGCGATCGCCCCTTACCAAGCGATCGTAGTAATTCCCAATGTGAATGATGCTGAGCAAGTGAAAGCGGCTGAAACGCTGTACTCCGAGTTGAACCAAGCAGGAATTGACACCTTGCTAGATGACCGGAATGAGCGGGCGGGGGTCAAATTCAAAGATGCCGACTTGATTGGCATTCCTTACCGCATCGTCACGGGCAAGTCGCTGAAAGACGGCAAAGTGGAAGTAGTGCAGCGGGCCACCAAAACAGTTCAGGAACTTCCCCTCACCGAGGTTGTGTCTACGATTCAGCAGTGGGTGAACGCCGCCTGCTCCTAAGCTACCCCTCCCCAACCCCTCCCCGACGCGGAGAGGGGCTTAATTCTCCCTTCCCTAGGAGGGAAGGGAGCTAGGGGGTTAGGTCGGTCACACCTCCACAACTCTGGACCTGTTATGGAATTTCTCACCATTTTTCTGTCGAGCCTGATTGCTTTGGTTTCACCCGCAGGCTTAGTGATCGATCGCGTGGCTGAAAATGCGGTGCGATCGCAATTTAAGTCGGTGGAGCAGTTACAAATCCGAGTCGATAACGCACCGAGCTACCAAATTGTCCAGGGTAAGGCAGAAAAGGTGAGGATTGCAGGTCGAGGCTTGTTTCCATTACCCGAAGTTCGGATTGCTGCTTTAGAAGTAGAAACCGATCCGATTGACATCAATCCTCGCGGTGGGGGCAAAGGTCTGAAGCTCGAGCGCCCGTTGCAAGCAGGGGTACATCTGGTTTTGACCCAAGCGGATATCAATCGGGCCCTCAGTTCCCCTACAGTGACCAAACGTTTGCGGGATTTAGGAGCTAGCGCTCTGGATGACTCGGAAGCTCAGCAGGTGCAACGCTACGATTTTCTTAATCCTCAAGTGGAGCTGCTGGCAAACAACCGGATTCGGGCCAAGGCAGAGCTGCAAGAACAGGGACAAAGCGATCGCTTGCAGATTACGGTTGAGTCGGGTCTAGCAGTTGTGGCGGGGAGGCGTTTGCAATTGGTAGAGCCGCGCATTAGCGTGAATGGGGAAGCAGTACCCCAAGAAATCTTAGATCCGATTGCCAGGGGAGTGACGGAGCGGTTTGACCTTGACCAATTAGCGGGGCCAGAAATAACGGCACGGCTTCTACAATTGAAGGTAGTCCCAGAGCAACAGATCAATATTGTTGCTTTTGTCCGTGCTGAAACGCCTCCAGATTCCCCTGCCACCCCATCAAACTAGAAGTTAGGCGAAAAAGTTGGGTATGCTCTTGTAGTCAGTGGTACTTTAAACCTTTCAAGGGTGGGGTTGTTGTCATCAGCGCTGGTAGTGCATCTATCACACTACTAAACCTTCAACAGGAGCTTCCTATGGAAGACCAATCTCGGACCCGTCGGATTTCTGTCGGTCTCATGGCAGGTTTGTCCGCCTTAATCATGGCCGCTGGGGGAGGAGCCGCTTGGTTAGCATGGCAGTCGTCTCCGCCTGACTTAGGCAGTCGCGTCCCTAATGCCACTAATTCGACAGATTCTTCTACTACCAAACCGCCACAGACCCAAGCTACAAAGCCTTCTCAATCAGAATTGGCTCGTCCTTACTGGCTCCAAGACACAGGCAAAGGGCTAGAACTAGTACCCAATCAGATCGCTCTACAGCCTGACTTGCAGCCAGAAGCAGCCCTTCAAGCCGCCTTTGCTCAATTACTGAGCGGGCCAAAGGCAGGAGAAGCCGCGATCGCCACAACCATTCCTCAAGGCACGAAACTTCGCAGCCTAACCGTCAAGCCAGATGGTATTCATGTTGATCTCTCCGAGGAGTTTACGGCGGGGGGTGGCAGCGCTTCTATGACAGGCCGAGTTGCTCAAGTTCTTTACACAGCCACAAGCCTACAGCCTGATGCTAAAGTTTGGCTCTCCGTCGATGGCGAACCTCTAGAAGCGCTGGGGGGTGAAGGCTTACTTCTCGATCAACCCTTTACTCGCCAAAGCTTTGCGAGAGACTTTTCGCTGTAGGGTTCTGGTTTTGGGTTCTGGTTTTGGGTTCTAGCCTAACGTTCTGGGGTGCTGACGCTGATGGACTGTTCCGCCAGACCAAAGCTACGAAAGTAGTGAGCTTGCTGTTCAATCCGGGTGGCGAGGCGATCGCAAACCAAGTTGCAAAGCTCAAAAATCAGGTCATCTTCGATGCTGTAGTAGGCCGAAGTTCCCTCAGTCCGTCGGCTCAAGATCCCTGCTTGCAGCATCACCTTTAGGTGCTTAGAAACATTAGCTTGACTGGTGTCCGTAGCCTCGACCAAATCTTGTACGCATTTCTCACCATCGCGTAACAAATTCAAGATTCGCAGACGCATTGGCTCACTTAAGATACTGAAGTACTCAGCAATTTGCTGCATCACTTCTTGCGGTACGGGCTGCATTAACTTCATGCCAATCTGACCACAGAAAGGTACTGATCCCCACATATTAGCAGTCAAAACCAACTTCACAATAGAGGGATCAACAAAGCTGTTTACTCGGCGCTACTTTTGTGAGGATTTGTTGAACCTGAACCTAAACAATCTTGCAAATTTTCTACTTCAGGATTAAATTCTATCCGGATCACAACTGCCGCCGCCAGAATTCTAAGTTTGACCCCTAAATTGCCCCTAAATTGATCAATTCGAGTATAAAAAGACACCGTATTAGAGCATGGTTTCGTTCATAGTTTTAGTGTTCAAAAACACATCTAGATAACTTTTGCCAAAGCTCTACCGTTGCTCAAACAACTCTTCGGTGAAAGCAGGAGGTTCAAACTGGTTAACCTAGCCCCCTTGTTTCACAGAGGTACTTAGGTGAAGTTGTGTCATGAATAACGCAGCTCTGAATTGTGCCGCCTCTCAGTTACTTCATTTGGAGTTGTTGTCTGTGCTCAGTTTCGGCACTGGTTTCGATCTAGATCAGCTCAATACAACGCGAGCGATTAATGCAGCAGTTGTAAATGTCAGCGGTCGCCAACGCATGCTCTCTCAGCGCACTGCTTTGTTTGTCATGCAACTGGTATGCAGTCAGGATGAGGAGGAGCGGGACAAGCTACGGTCTGTTTTGCTAGAAGCGATCGCCTTGATGGAACAGTCTCATCAAGGATTGCTGAAAGGCGATACCAACTTGAAACTACCCGGTTGTTTGTCTCCGACTTTGCAAGCAATGTACTTTGAGCCACCCCTGAACTTGGATTGGCAAGTGCGGAACTACATCTCTCAGCTCCGGGCGATCGCCACAGCCCCAGCAGCAGAACTAACTCTAGAAAATCCAAATTTGCAGGCAATTCTCACGGCTGCTTCCACAAGACTCCTAGAATCTCTAGATGCGGTGGTCAGCCAATATCAACAAGAGAGTGAAGCCGAACAACTGGCGCTTGATCTCGCTCACGCAGAACTGTTTGAGCAGCGAGAAGCAGCCACCGCAGCCGCGCAACAACAAGCGCAACAATTAGAAACCATGTTAGTGGAGCTACAGCAAACTCAGGCGCAACTGATTCAAACCGAAAAAATGTCTAGTTTGGGTCAATTAGTAGCGGGGGTTGCTCACGAAATCAACAATCCTGTCAATTTCATTTACGGTAATTTAGCCCATGTCAGCGAGTACGCCCACAACTTACTCAATCTCTCGGCTCTTTACCAAAAGTATCACCCCCAACCTGAATTAGAGATTCAGCAACAGCTCAAAGCGACTGACCTGGAGTTTTTAATCCAAGATTTACCGAAGATTTTGTCTTCGATGGCTGTGGGGACGGCTCGGATTCGAGAAATTGTCTTATCGCTGCGCAACTTCTCTCGGCAAGATGAAGCCCGGATGCGCCGAGTGGATATTCATGACGGTCTCGACAGCACTTTACTAATCTTGCAAAATCGGCTGAAACCGACTGGCAGCTTTCCAGGCATCCAGTTGATTAAAGAGTATGGTGACTTGCCCCTTGTAGAGTGTCATTTAGGGCAGATTAATCAAGTTTTTATGAACCTATTGAGTAATGCGATTGATGCCCTCAGAAGTAGCGATCGCATTACTCAGAAACATTTAACAGAGTCATGCCCCATTCCTAGCATTACGATTCGGACTCAAGTGCATCATTCTGATACCATCACGGTCTGCATTGCGGACAATGGCCCCGGAATTAGTGCTGAAGTCCAAGCTCGGCTCTTTGAACCTTTTTTTACCACTAAACCTGTCGGTAAAGGCACTGGCATTGGGCTTTCGATTAGTCAGCAAATTGTCACAGAAACTCATCAAGGGGCGCTTTGGTGTGTCTCAGAATTGGGTCAAGGTGCAGAATTTTGGCTGAAGCTACCGATTCACTCCTCAACGACGGTTCACTCATGAACAGCTCACTCATGACCATCAGGCGTGGGGAGAAAAAGACACTTAGGAAGTGAGGCGTGACAGCCCCGCCGCTGATTCACCATTTGGGTAATGCCAAAATCTACTGCAACTGACATCAGGGCGTAAGCTTCATCTGCACTCATCTTCTGTTTGGTTTGCAAGAAGTCCAGCATTTGATCCGCGCATTGGCTGACCGCTTGGTCGAAATCATGATCAAAACCGTGGGTAATCCAATGAGATTCTGTCTCTAGTAGTGGACTGCTGACTGGGAAATCCTTAATCAAGGAGACTTGCAGCCAAGCGTTCATCGAAGCTTCGATCGCGGTGCCTGAAATTTCCCCATCTCCTTGCCCCATGTGAGGATCGCCCACAAAGAAATTAGCACCAGGGGTAAAAACTGGATAGTAAACCGTTGCGCCCGCGCCCATGCGCCAGTTGTCGATATTGCCACCAAACAGGCCCGGAGGGACACTACTAATGCGACCACTCTGGGCAGGAGCAACACCCATGATGCCAAAGTGAGGCCGTAGGGGAATAGAAACCTGAGTTTTAATCGGTTCGCGATTTGCCGCCTCAGCCGGGATGATCAGCCCAGGATGATTGTATAAAGGCTGCGATTTGAAGTCGTAGGCAAAGGCAGGTTGGGCCAGCCCCGCTTCGGCATCTAGTTTGTAAATAGTCAGGCGCTCTTTTTTGAAGCTGTTGTAGAGATAGCCCCAATGAGCAGCAATATTGACACCGTAAGGCAAGCGGGGCGTGGTCTTGAGAATTTTAACGACTAAGGTATCTCCTGGCTCAGCTCCCCTAACCGCAATTGGCCCGCTCATAATGTGCATTCCAGGGCCACGATCGCTCACTTGGTCGTAAACCTCTCGCACCGCTGAATCCATCATCAGGTCAGGTGCGCCACCAGCTTGATGCGTCAAGGCTTCAACATAGACAATGTCTCCTGAATCAATCGTGAGTACAGGGGGTAAGGACTGATCAAAAAAGCCCCAGAAGCAAGTTTCGGGTGTGGCTTTGAGGACGTGAAGATGTCCGGCATCTCTTAAGGTCTCTGCAACCGATAAAGTATCTAGCTTGGCTGCTTCCGGATCACGGCTAAAGCCCATTGCATATCCAGATGAATCTTGATCAGAGCCATGTTGATGTTCTGCCATGAATCTACCTTGCTAAAAGCCGCAGAAGTACCCTGTTATTCATCTTGATGTTTGGTGAAGATTATAGTTTGAGTCTTAAGGCAGCGATCGCCCTTGTTGATGCCAAGTGCTGATGCCAAGTGTTAATGCCAACTCAGACATCAGCTTGATTTCCCACTCCTCAGCCCCAAGTCCTCCAATCCTAAACATCTCCTAACATCATGCGAGCTACCTCTTCTCTGCTCGATCGTTCTAGCTGCCGCACTTCAATGCGCTATTTTCTGATGCTGGTGGTGATGCTGCTGATGGGAAGCTGTGGATCTGTCAGCGATCGCCCTGCTCCGTCACCCTCCAATCTGCCTGCAACCAGCAATCGAGAATTCAAAGAATTCAACGTCATTGATGTCGCTGTCATTCCCGCGCTCAGTCCTAAAGAACAAGAAAAGCAACTGGAATCTCTTAAAGAGTATCTAGAAAAATCACTGGGGTATCCCATTTATTTCCAGGTGACTCAGAACTATGAGCAAGCAGTCGAGCTACTAGTACAGGAAAAGGTGGAAGTTGCTTATTTAGGGCCTCTAACCTATGTGCAGGCACAGCAGCAAAATCCTCAAATTGAGCCAATTGTCGCTCCCATCGAGAAAAACACAGGCCGCCCTTGGTATACCAGCGTCATCATTGCCAATACTGCTAAGGGAATTCAAAGCTTAAGTGACCTGCAAGGCAAGCGCTTTGCCTTTGTCAGTCGCTCCTCTACTTCTGGTTACTTAGTGCCCCTGGCCCACTTGCGAGAAATTGGTCTCAATCCAGACCAAGACTTTGCTGCGGTTAAATATTCTGGTAGTCATGACCAAGCAGAGGCCGATTTGGAGGCAGGTGTCGTAGATGCGATCGCAGATAGCAAACCCTCTTTACTCAAGAGCCAAAAGGCTGGCAAACTTGACCCTAAACAGTACCAGGTTATTTGGGAATCAGACCCCATTCCGATGTCGCCCGTGGTTGTTTCCAAAAAACTGGACCCCGAAATTGTCTCCAGTCTGAAGAAAGCCCTGATCAATGCCCCAGAAGGACTAGCGGATATTACAGGGGCTGAGTCTGCGGGCTACACGTTAGTTGAAGATGCTGATTATGAGCCAATTCGGCAATTGCAAAAGAGCTTGAAGGTCGATTCTGGTCCCAGACAATGAAGATTTGGCAGAAGTTTATTGGCTCGTCTTTGGTTGCGGCTGGATTGGTGGCTACCTTGATGAGTGGCAGCGCTTTCTTGATCAGGCAGGCCGATCGCTCCGTACAAATGAGTCGGGAAAAAACGATTCAAGCCCGGACAGTTTCCCTGGAATTGCAACTTGCCTTGCGCGAGCAGCTACTGGCGCTGAAGAATTTTTTGCTGATCGATCGAAATGCGATCGCGATGACCGATTACCAAAAAGCAATGTCTAATTTTCTAATCAGTTTGGAAGAATTAGAGCGCGTGATGCCAGGAGCCTCAGAAATTCCTGTGGTGCGTCGTCGGCATCAATTCTTAGTGCGATTGGCTGATAACTTGGCCGATACGCCAACTAATGACGCCCTGACTGAGCAGGACTTACGAGCCATTGATTCTTTTGGCAAGGATATCGACTTTTACCTAGCAGCTTTAACTGAAACGGCGCAGAAGCAAGATGCCCTAGCTCAGCAAGCGGCCCAGCAATTTAAGCGCCAAGCCCAAACTTTTACTTATGTTCTAAGTGGGCTGATTGTGTTGGTATTTATTAGTCAGTTCTTGCTGATTTTGCTGCCAGTCATTCGCTCCATCCACCAGCTACAATTGGGCGCGGCGACCATTGGGGCTGGCAATTTAGATCACCGCTTGCAAATATCGACTAGGGACGAAATTGAGGCATTGGCCCAAGAGTTTAATCAGATGGCAGCTCAGTTAGCTGAGTTTTATCGCTCTTTAGAGCAGAAGGTGGCCGAACGAACCGCAGAATTAGTGCAAGTGAATCAAAGCTTAGAGAGTGAGATTAGCGATCGCAAGCAGGCCGAAACCGCGTTACGCCAATCAGAGGAGCGAGAGCGGGAGCGTGCCCAGCAGCTAGAGCAAACTCTTCAGGAGTTGCAAAAAACTCAAGCTCAGCTAGTCCAAACCGAAAAAATGTCCAGCTTGGGGCAACTAGTTGCGGGAGTGGCCCACGAGATCAACAACCCAGTGAATTTCATCTACGGCAACTTGGAGTACACCCATGCGTATGTAGAAGATTTGCTAGGGCTGGTTCATCGCTACCAGCAACACTCCGGTCAGCCTCATCCTGAAATCCAGCAATACACAGAGGCGATCGATCTAGAGTTTCTCGAAATTGATCTGCCCAAGATGCTGGCTTCCATGAAGGTTGGGGCTGAGCGGATTCGGCAAATTGTGCTTTCCTTGCGGAACTTCTCGCGCCTTGACGAATCTGACATGAAGCGGGTCAACATTCACGAAGGGATCGATAGTACGCTGTTGATTTTGCAACATCGGCTCAAAGCCAAGCCAGACCACCCTGAAATTCAGGTAATCAAAGAGTATGGTCAGTTGCCTCTGGTGGAGTGCTACACCGGACAACTCAACCAAGTCTTTATGAATATTCTCAGCAACGCCATTGATGCCCTCGACCAATTCAATCAGACGCGCGCGATCGCGGAGATTCAAAGTGCTCCCAGCCAAATTCGGATTCAGACCAAAGCGCTAGCATCCGATCGAGTAGCGATCCGCATTGCCGATAATGGCTCTGGCATGACGGATGAAGTGAAGCAGCGGCTATTTGATCCCTTCTTCACGACCAAACCCGTAGGCAAAGGGACCGGATTGGGGCTATCTATTAGCCACCAAATTGTGGTGCAGAAGCATGGAGGCAAACTATATTGTGAATCCCAACCGCAACAGGGCACAGAATTCTGGATTGAAATTCCAGTGCAACCCATTGGTAGCCCCCTCGATAGCCTCCTCACCTCTCCCTCGGCAGCAGTCCCCAACCTGACTATTTGAGTTTCTATGCCTAGGAATTGGGAGCAGAAAGAGTGTTTTCGATCGCGGCTTCTGCTTCATGGGCGATCGCTCGTAATTGGTCGATGGTTTCCGGTTTCACCTGTTCCCATAACCCGCGTTGATGGGCTTCCAATAATCGTTCTGCCATATCGCGTAAGGCCCAAGGATTTTTCTCCTGAACAAAAGCTTGGACTTTTTCATCCAAGAGATAGGCGTTGGCAACTCCTTGATACATGTGGTTTTCCACACAATGAGCTGTAGCATCGTAGGCAAACAAGTAGTCGAGGGTCGCGGCCATTTCAAAGGCTCCCTTGTAGCCATGCCGCATCACGCCTTCAAGCCACTTGGGATTCACCACACGCGAACGATAAACACGGGCGATTTCTTCCTGGAGCTTGCGGATTTTGGGGTTTTGGGGTAGCGAATGATCGCCAAAATAAGTTTGGGGATTTTTGCCAGTGAGCGATCGCACTGCTGCTGTTAAGCCGCCTTGGAATTGGTAATAGTCGTCAGAGTCTAGTAGGTCGTGTTCGCGGTTGTCTTGGTTGTGCAACACCACCTGCATTTGTTGTAAGCGTTGCTCAAAGGCTTCTGGGGCAGCTCGACCTTCGCCGTTGCGCGTGTAGGCGTAACTGCTCCAATTGATATAAGCCCGCGCTAAATCTTGATCGTCTGTCCAATTTTGCGCTTCGATTAAACCTTGCAAACCCGCGCCATAAGCTCCTGGTTTGGAACCAAAGACCCGATAGTGCGATCGCTGCTCTGCCTGTTCTGGCGTTAAGCCTGCGGATTGCCAGCGCTGGGTTTCTTGCTGCACCTGAGCCGCTAACGGATTTTGGTCGGGTAGTTCTGGCAAGGCGGCTACGGCTGTCACTGCTTGATCAAACAGATCGATCAAATTGGGGAAAGCATCGCGGAAAAAGCCTGACACCCGTAAAGTCACATCCACACGGGGTCGCCCCAAGACAGAGACGGGTAAAATCTCGAAATCCACCATGCGCCGCGATGGCCCTTCCCAAATTGGCTGGACTCCCAGTAAAGCCAAGGCTTCGGCAATATCATCACCGCCCGTCCGCATCGTAGAAGTGCCCCAAACTGATAAACCAATGGTCTTGGGATACTCCCCGTTGTCCTGGGTATAGCGTTCAATTAAAGCTGCCGCCGCCTTGCGTCCCACATCCCAAGCACTCTCGGTCGGAATGGCGCGAATATCAACCGAGTAAAAGTTGCGTCCGGTGGGTAACACTTCTGGACGACCACGGGTAGGGGCACCAGAAGGCCCACTCGGAACATATCCTCCTGCCAACCCTCGCAATAAATGAGTGATCTCTTGCGGCGTTTGTTGCAGTTTGGGCAATAGAACTGTTTCAATCCAATTTATTTCTGCTTGGGTGTGAGGTGGTAGGCGATCGCCAGCTTGCCCATTCATCACCTGCTCTACCAGAAAAGCCGCTTGTTGCTCCAACAACTCCACGACATCTCCCAAAGTCCGACAAGTCGATAGCTCTTGCTTAAGATCCGAAGGCGATAGTGAACTGTCTATGGCTGGGAGTTCTGCTACCCACTCAAACGGACTGCCTAAATCAGCCATGAGTGGATCAAGATCGAGACCCCAATCTTTGGCTAAGGCACGAGTTAAACCGATGTGACCTGATCCTGGATGCCGTGCGATCGCCACAATCAAATCCCGCAGTTGGCGACCTTCCGGACAGCGGCCAAAGATATGCAACCCATCTCTGATTTGAGCTTCTTTCAGTTCGCATAGATACCCATCGGCTCGCGTCAGAAATTCTGCAAGTTGCTCCTGAACTTGGGCCGCGTTGAACTCAATACCCAAATCCTGATGCAGGTTCTCCTGCAAAACTAGGTGGGTGATGCGATCGCGAATTACAGGTAAGCGAGTTGGATCTAGGCTTTGGGCTTCGTAATATTCATCAATTAAGCGCTCTAACTGTTGCAAGGGGCCGTAGAGTTCAGCGCGGGTCATGGGGGGAGTGAGATGATCCAAAATCACCGCTTGCGATCGCCGCTTTGCCTGCGCCCCTTCTCCGGGGTCATTGACAATAAACGGGTACAGGTGAGGCAAGGGGCCAAAAGCAACTTCTGGATAGCAATTTTCCGACAGCGCCAGACTTTTGCCAGGAAGCCATTCTAAGTTGCCATGCTTCCCGACATGAACGATCGCCTGCACTTGAAAGTGTTGTCGCAACCAGTAATAGAACGCCAGATAAGCATGGGTTGGCTCTAGATCAGGCGCGTGATAGTTCAGCGTGGGGTCTAAGTCATAGCCCCGCGCGGGTTGAATCCCAACAAAAACGTTACCAAGCTGTAAACCAGAAATAGGAAAAGCCGTTGCTGGTAAGTTAGGATTCTCAGAATTTGGCTCAGAACTTGGCTCAGAGTAAGTGACGGCAGGTGCACCCCAGCGATCGCGCATCCCCTGTTGCACCGATGCAGGCAAAGCAGAAAAATACTCCTCGTACTCAGGCAAAGCTAAACTCTGTTGCACCGAGCGTAATTCATATCCTTCAGGGTCGTTCGTGACTCCGGCAGTTAAGCGCTGAATCAGTTCCTCACTGCTTTGAGGCAAATCTGCCACTTGATAACCCGCCTGTTCTAGAGCCTTAAGAATGTCTACGCAGCTCGTTGGCGTATCTAAGCCCACGCCATTCGCCAGTCGGCCATCGCGGGTAGGGTAGTTTGCCAGAATTAAGGCAATTCGGCGTTCTGCGGGTGGGGTTTGTCTCAGCGCCACCCAATGAGCCGCTAGATCCGTGACAAATTCAATGCGATCGCGAACAGGTTGATAACCCACCACATCCGTTTGCAAATCTGGGTTGCGAACTTGTACTGCTTTAAAGGACACCGCACGGCTAATAATACGGCCATCCACTTCGGGTAAAGCCACATTCATCGCGGTATCTCGTGGCGACAATCCCCGATACTCGGCTTCCCATTGCTTTACCGTACCGCCGCTCAAGATCACTTGTAGAACGGGCACGTCCAACCGCTGCCATAGCTCCAGATTCGGAGTTTCGGTTTCCAACTTAGCCAGCGAAAAACTTGTGGCATTCAGCAACACTTGAATTGGCGGAGCATCTGGTGGCTGGAAGTATTTCAACAGCTCTGTTTGTAAGTCAGGATCGCGCAGGGATGGCACAAAGATGGGCATAGGAGCTAACCCGCGATCGCTCAAGGCTTGGCACAAGGCATCAATTGGAGCGGTGTTGCCTGCGAGGTAGTGGGCGCGGTAGAACAGTAAGCCTGCTTTGGGGAGGGATGAAGGAGGAAGGATGAGGGATGAAGGAGGAAGGGAGTGAGAGCGCCAGGGGTAGAGGCCGATTTGGGGGACTGGTTGGGGTAGGGCGGGAGTGTAGTCTTGGTTGAGACCGATTTTGACGGCAAACTTGAGGGCGTTGACCATGTTGGTGATGCCGCCCTCGGTGAAGTAGCGCCAGAGTTGATTCACTGCTGTCAGGGGTGCGGTGGAGTGACTGACCAAATCTGGATCGGGGCGATCGTCTCCTGGCAAAACGATGAGAGTGGCTTGGGTGCGCTGAACAATGTCTTTAACGACTTCAAAACCGTAAGACCAATAAGACCGTCCTCCTAGCAAGCGCAACACAATGACCGGGGCTGACTCCAAAACATCCTCAGCATAGGTATCAATGGTGAGTTGCTGCTGTAGCTGTAACAAGTTCACCACTCGGATAGCTGGAAAGCCTGGGGGTAGCTGGGGTAGAGCTTGGGCTAGGGTCTGGATGTCGGTATCTGCCGCCGTTAGCAGGACTACGGGTGCGGGTGTTTGCTCAATAAAAATGACCCCCTCTGCTTGGGGATTCCAACCGCCAGGGGTAGCAGCCAAACGATGCATGATGGTTTCTAGTTCTAAAAATTGCTTGCACTGAAACTCGCTCTCCTCCACGGATCTGGAGAGGAGTTGATTAAGATATGCTGATTATTAACTGAATCATCCCGTCAGGCTCTATCTTTGGTAACTCAAAAGCTTTATGCCTTGTTTTGGCCGAGCATTAACCCAGCAATCTAGTTACTGAGTATTTGATGGTTTGTGTGTGGTTAAAGCCATGCTGCATCGTACCAGCTTACAGTGTTTCTCATAACTGAGCATTACATGTCAAACTTCGAGCGGTTCTGAGATTCCTAGCTTTAGGGCAGAAAAGCTGTTGAGTTTAGTTGTTGAGTGCAGTCTAAGGCCGTGAAAAATGCTGTGGGTGAAGATTGAGCGCGAAGGTTGACAGAGTCAGGCGACTAACTTGTGTGAACGAACCTGAAAATGCCTAGTTTCCCAGCTTCAGCAGTACGTCGAACCTTGCCTGGTGCAACCTTCGGCCAGCTATACGATCTTCTCCAGCAAATGGCTGCGGCGATCGCCCCCCAAACAACTGTAACTGTGCTGACTGAAGCCATTCTTGCCTCCCTTCCAGACCTGCTGAAGTTGGAAATAGCTCGGTTTGTGGTAGTAGTTTCCGAGCCATTTAGTGCGCTGCTGCTTGCCAAAACTGCTGAACCTCAGGCCACTAGTGAGTACGCGGCTGAATCGGTTTACGAACTCGATCTAACATTTGATCCAGAGTCGATCGCCGAGTTTTTGTCCCAAATCAGCAACTGCTTTACCTCACCTTCCGATGTGGTTGGCACGCTAGAGCAACTTTGCCAACGACTTCGCCCGAATGATGCCAAAATCCAAAGTGACTTTACGTTGCAATTAGTCGAGCGACTAGCGATCGCGGCTCAATCACCCCAAACACTAGACAGCAATTACCCAGCCGTATCCGTTTGCCAACCTGTGGAAGAAGCTTTGCGCCAGCAGGTAGAGCAAGAACGCTTACTCCATCAAGTGATCACCCAAGTTCGCCAAAGCTTGGAGTTGTCCACCATTTTAGAAACGGCAGTGCAGCAAGTGCGCCCTTTTCTGCAAGCCGATCGCCTGGTTATTTATCAATTTGATGCTCATCTAGCTTCGCTAAACCCGAATCCTAACGCTCCCATCAACTCAGAGCACTTGCAAGAACACTTGCAAACATTGCGGCCCGGTTATGGCTGCATTACCTACGAAGCCTGTGCCTCCGCCAATATTCCTTCGGTGCTGCATGTGGCAGAAGAGGAAAACTGCTTTGTCGGGATTCCGAATTGCCAAGCAAAGTATTGCCAAGGCTACACGTTAGCCGTCAATGATGTCGCTGCCACCTACGTTCTATCGCCCTGTTTGTTAGAGCTGTTGCGTCGCCATCAGATTGTGGCGAAGTTGGTGGCTCCGATTGTGGTGCAGGGCCAATTGTGGGGGTTGCTGATTGCCCACCAGTGCTTTGCGCCGAGGGAGTGGCAAGAAAGTGAAAAGACATTTTTGCAGCGGATTGCCGAGCACTTAGCGATCGCCATTGACCAAGCCCAGCTTTACGCTCAGTTGCAGCAGCAAAAGGAAACCCTGGAAGAACGAGTAATCGAACGCACCCAAGAGCTGCATGATGCTTTGGCTGTGGCTCAATCGGCCAGCCGCGCTAGAAACGACTTTTTGGCGACGATGAGCCATGAATTGCGAACCCCACTGACCTGTGTGATCGGCATGTCAGCCACCCTCTTGCGTTGGTCTTTTGGGCACTTGAGCGATCGCCAACGCCACTATCTACAAACCATCCACGACAGCGGCGAACATTTACTGGCATTGATCAACGACATTTTAGATTTGTCTCAGGTAGAAGCAGGCAAAGCCACCCTCAATATTAGTGAGTTCTCGTTGACTCACCTGCTGAATCAAAGCTTGCAAACCCTCCAAGACAAAGCCGAATTCAACGGCATTGAGCTAATCAACGAGGTCAACATTGCGGCGACAGGCGATCGCTTTACCGCCGACCAGCGCCGACTCAAGCAGGTGCTGCTCAACCTCCTGAGTAATGCAATTAAGTTCACTCCTGAAGGAGGGCGGGTAACACTGAGGGCTTGGCTAGAAGCAGGGAAAGCGGTGCTGCAAGTGGAAGACACAGGCATTGGCATTCCAGAGCACCAACGGCCCCTGCTGTTTCAAAAATTTCAGCAATTAGACACCTCTTACCAGCGCAAGTATGAAGGCACAGGGCTAGGTCTGGCATTGACCAAACAATTGGTAGAACTGCATGGCGGCTGGATTGATGTAGATTCTACGGTCGAGATCGGCTCTGTTTTTACAGTTCATCTTCCTGCCCAAGTTCTGCCTACCTCCAGTGCTATCAATCCTACTAATGCCAATCACAGCAATTCTCAAGGGCGTATTGTTCTGATTGAAAACCACGAAGAAAGCGCGATGCTGATCTGCGATCTGCTGACGGCAGCGGGCTACCAAGTGGTGTGGCTAGTAGACGGTTCAACCGCAGTGAAGCAAATCGAAATCTTGCATCCAGTAGTCGTGGTCGCAGACATGCAACTGCCTGGGATGGATGGATACGAGGTGATGCACTATCTACGGACTTCACCCACCACTCAATCTCTCAAAATTTTAGTTTTAACCACTCACTGCCCCGATAAAGCTGATTCCCATTACTTAGAAGCAGGGGCAGACGACTGTTTAGAGAAACCTATTGAACCGGAACAGCTGTTATATAAGGTAGCAGCATTGATCGACGCAACCAACATAGCCCCCACAGAAGCTCATACTGCGGAAAATGCATCTATCCGTTAAGCAAGGGCGAGCACCTCAAAGCTGGATAACTCAGATTGACAGGCTAGCCCAAAAACTCCCCAATCTCCTGCCGCAACCGATAAACAATCGTATTTGGTTCAATTTGGCTCAAAATATCCTGAATCGCCGTGTTTGGCCCTTGTGGTCCCCAAGTACAGCCTTGCTCCAAATAAACCTGCGCCGCCCGTCCGATCGCATAAGCTCCATACCCAGCAGCCGCCGCTTGCACCACCGCAACCCCAGCATAGGCAGAAAAGTTAGCAGGGTTCTCGCCCGAAGCGATCGCTACGCTGCTCTTGCCCAAACCCAACAAAACACCACTGCCCAATTCACTCAGCAGCAAACTGCCAGAACTGAGCAAAATCGTTTTCCAGAGCTTTCCAGCTTCGTAGCGAGTCATCGGTAAGCCGTAGAGACGCGCCAACTCTCGAATTAGCGTTAAATCCGCAACCACTCCCCCAGCCAAATCCAGGAAGGCAATTGGATTGAGAGCGATCGCCATTGCTTTATAACGAGTAAATTTCCAAATCAGCGCCTCAGCTTCTGGGCTGCATAGCTCAATCGTCGTTTGGGCAATCTTGGTTTCAGCTTCCCGTGCTTGTCGCAAGGCATTCAAAGCTAAAAGCGATCGCCCTTCCCGATTCAGCAGGGTTAGCAGTTTGTCTTGTAACGGCTCAATTTGGGGCGGTGGCGATTCCCACTCATAGGTGACACGACCATCGGGCCATTCTACTCGCACTTGCAACGGGGCAGGCTCAGCAGCCACCATGACAATCTCGTCAGTCGAGAGCAGTTGCTGTAGGCGTCGGCTATCTCTGCTGTTAGCTCCTAGTTGCTGTAGATTTTTATAAATCGCTTGGCGATCGCGATCGGGATACAGATCAATTTTGTTGAATACCAAAAGCAGCGGTTTTTGAGTTTCTCGCAATTCGCACAGCGCTTGATATTCAGTGCGAGTAATATCACCAGAGACTACGAATAAAATTAGATCGGCTTGGCGAGCCACATCGCGGGCCATCTTGGCACGGGCTTGTCCTTGCACCTCATCGAGGCCAGGGGTGTCAATCAGTTCAACTTGTACCTTGCTTTCGACATTTGGCACCCAACGCACCGATCGCGGCCACTGGGTCACGCCATTTAGCGGCCCCGTTTGCAAAACTTTTTGCCCCAACAGAGCATTCAATACGGCAGATTTCCCTCGACTCACCAACCCAAACGTGGCAATCCGAATTACTCCTTGGTCCAGCTTGTTTAGAGTGGCTGACAAACCTTCCAGCTCTGTTTGCAAAGCTGCTTGCAGCTCTAAATTATTCGGCAGCTTAAATTGCCGCAGTCGCTGGTTGTGCCGCGACAAAATCTCTCGCAAACTGGCTCTGGCTCGACTGAAGTGCGATTCTTGCCGAGCCGAAGGGGCAGAACTGGGGGCAGATTGAAAGTTGGCGGGGGCGTTAGGTTGAGAGGAGGGAGGATGACTCAAGGCTAGTACTGGAAAGACTGACCGCAGTTCTATTCTCCTCTACTAGCTCCAATTCGTGGCTAGCTAACTGGAGGTTTGGTAACGGTATAGATGCCAAGGGCAGAGTTGGCTCGATCGCTGCGGTTAATTGCAATGGAGGTTGCGACTGAGGCGAGGGGTTTGGCGCAAAGGACGCAAAGCGCTCTGTCACCTGCTTCACCAAAGCTTGAACGAAACTTCTCTGCTGAGTTTGGTGGAATACGCTTTTGAGAACTTGAGTCAGGCGATCGAGACTTAGGGGATTTTCGGATTCTGGGGAAATAGAGGCACTTTGTTCCTCGAAGTATTCGCTTAAGCTCAATCCAGCCAGGCGAGTCAAGTAAGCAGCACTGGCACCCTGGACTCCACCACCTGCTACATAGGTAATCGCATGGCTCTTGAGCACCGTGCCGATCGCCTGGGTAGAGAGTTCTACTAAGCCTAATTTCAGCAGTAGGCTAGCCATTGTCTTAGCAATCGTTTGCGCTTGCTGTAAGGAAAACTTCTGCTGATAAATGGCACTCAGGTCTAGGACTAACTGAGCGTTAATTGCGGTAGTGGCTAAGAGATCTAAGGCTGGTACTGGGTTAGCAAACGCTGTGGCTGCGGCGATCCATTGGTATTGCTCAATGAGTGGTAAGGCGCGATCGCGACGGACTTGATTTAGCACGGCCTGCACCTCTGCCTTCAAAGCAATCGCGCTCCGCCAAGTCGTGGCCCAAACCAATTGCTGTCTCTCTTGAGTTAGAAGCTGTTGTAACCGCTCGCAGAGCCAATTAACGTCGGGTTGAGGCTGCTCCATCCACTCCTGCACCGAACCATCTGCCTGATGTTGGCGAACCTTCAAAGGATTGGGTACTGCCGCGATCGCCATCACATCAGCACTGTTTAAGTAATCTTGAGTGCGCGTTTGCAGTTGCCTGAGCACGAGCGATCGCTCAGTGGGTAAATACTGATCTTGCTTATTCAAAACCAGGAGTAGGCGCTGATTAGCAGCAGACAGTTGCTGCACCACCTGCAACTCAGACTCAGTCAAATCTCCTGCCACCACAAAGATGACTGCATCTGCGGCTTGAGCCTCAGCGATCGTATCCACATCAAGGGTAGAAGCCTCTGCTGCCAGTAGAGCGGGGAGATCTTGCCAAGCAACAGGTTGCGACACAGCAGCCAATCCTTGTGCTTGCAGCACCTGAACGAGAGAAGTTTTGCCAACCGCTTGCCCCCCTACCACAGCGACTCGAAGTTCTTGCCGCTCTAGCTCCGGTGTCAAAGCCTGGAGTTGCGCTTCTAGTATCGGAATGCGGGCAATGGTTTCAGGACGTACCTTTTCTAAGGTGGCTACTTCCGCCTGTAAGCGATGAATTCTGTCTTCAACCTCCGCAAGACTTTGATCTACCTGTAGACGGCTCACAGGAGCCGCTGGAGCAGAAATGGCAGCAATTTGAGCGCTAGGTTTCTGAAGGAACCAAAACCCCGTCCCTGCCGCGATCGCCCCTAGCGTAACTAAACCACTCACTTCTGCCAGCGAGTGCGCCATAGTTTCTAGAAACCACAGCCCAAAGGTAAGACCTACTCCCCCAACCAACACAGGTCGCCGCCACAGGACAGTCATAGAATTACAAGCGATTGATAAAGAATTTTTTGAGGATTACTGGCCTTAGTAGTATCACTTCTACGGCAAAAAATTCCATGCCTGACTAAAAGTGTTACTCATCCAGTTTTGCAGTGCCCTAGATACCTCTATTCTACGAGGAGAATTCTGCTTCTACTCAGACACCCAAGGCTTCTACGATTGCAAAATATCAATATCTCAACACTAAAAAACAAAGCTCCGTAGCAATTAACTACAGAGCTTTGTTTTTATTTGGTGGCGGGGCATGGATTTGAACCATGGACCTTCGGGTTATGAGCCCGACGAGCTACCAGACTGCTCTACCCCGCGTCGGCTTTATTACTATAACCAAAAGCTTCTGAGATTGCAACCCCCAATTTCTAAATTAGGGATAATTCACCCAAAACGTCTAAACGCTTGAATGCGCTCAGGGTAATAAAGCTTTCGGTTAGAGCCTCTGCGATCGCTGGAGTCACCCAACCGAGCTGCTTGAGGATGTGAATTGCGGCTGCGTACTTGGCTCGCTTTGCTCCGTCCACCACCTTAATGGCTAACCCTAAGCCCTCCCCGACTCGACCAATGCACTGCACACCTTCCGCACCCGATTTGCTGACCAACTCGCCTTGCGTTAAACGCATGACCTCGGTGTCAAACTCACCTTCCCCTGCCACCATATTCGGGTGATGGGTCATGGCTCGGACAATCCGCTCCATATCTAGGTTGTTACCGGAAGCAAGCTGGGCATAAAGAGTAGCCATCTGCCCCAATTGCAAGAAATAAGTCGGAGCGCCACAGTCGTCTCTAGCGCCAATGAATTCTTCAGCGGGCATCCGGAGTAACTCGGCAACCTTGCCCAGAATCAATTTCTGGACTGGGTGATTGCGCTGCAAGTAATTCGACAACGGCCAGTTGCGTTGCTGACAAACCGCTAGCATCCCAGCATGTTTGCCAGAGCAGTTATATTCCAATGGGCTGCGCTTGCCTTCAGGAATCGGGCATTGTAGAGCCGATGGATCAATGTCACTGCGCCACAGGATATTAAAAGCCTGCCGCACCTGCTCAATCGTGCCCTTGTGCGAGCTACAAATAATCGCTAAATCTCGATCGGTCAGATTATAGCGCTCTAATGTGCCTGTTGTGGTTATAGACAGCGCCTGAAACGGCTTGAGTGCAGAACGCACAAAGGTAGCAGTTTCCGCATTGCCTGCAACCGACAATACTCGCCCTCGGTCATCGCAGGCGACGGCTTGGACGTGATGGCTGGACTCGACCAAACCTTCACGCAGTAATCTAACTTCTAGCTCAGCGGCTTGAGTTCGTTTTCCCCTAGTCATGGCTAAAACTCTGACATACTCCAGTTCCCAAGGCAAGCCTAGCTTACAGCGCTATGACCCTTGCAATATTTTGATTAATCTTTGTGGGGCTAATTTTTATGGCTATGTTTTGAGCTACAGGTATTGCCAAACAATGCCACCGCAGCAAAAAAGAGCCACAAGCCCCCCAAAGCTGCGCTGTAGCCGCCGTAAAATTGGTTGAATTTCGTAGCTAACAATTAAGCGATCGCGCGTCAGCACCTCCGGCGGCTTGGGCCAATATTGACCGTCATACCAGCCCGACTCTTCGTAAAAAACGGTTTCGTTGAGGAGGCGATCGCGAATATAACTCCAGCCTAAATACAGGCGAAGTAAGGCTAAGACAACAATGAGGCCCGCACCAGCCGCCCCACTCAGCGCAAACTGGACCGGGTGTTTCACCCAGGAAAAGCTATAGGTTGCAACTGGCCCTACCACGAACCAACTACAAGCCCAAATCCAAAGAATCGTAGTGAGGTAGGTGTGCAAAGGTAAAGTTGCCCAACGGAAAAACCAAGACTCCTTGAGGTCTTGGTATTCATTAAGTGGTTGCTGCTCAAAAGGAACGGGACAAACAGGGGTAGAAATATCCATAGGCAACACTAGCAAGTGCAGAGGCTACCCAAGAGCCGTCTGTCCCTTTAATTTACCTAATCCTTTGCCAACGTGGAAAATTCAATTTTTTCCGCATGGCCCCAAAAAGCTTCGAGATTATAAAATTCTCGTTGATCTGGCATAAAGACGTGGGCAATGACCTCACCGTAGTCTTGCACCATCCAACTGCCTTCGCCTTGGCCTTCGGTGCGCAGAGGGAGTCGTTGGAATTCCTCCTCTACCCTGTCCTCAATTGAGCGGGCGATCGCCCGTACCTGAACACTGGAGAAACCCGTGACTAGGACAAAGTAATCTGCCAAGTAAGAAACTTCAGAGACCTTAAGGACGACAATCTCTCCTCCCTTCCGGTCATCCGCAGCTTCAGCAATTAGCAAGGCCAGTTGTTTACTAGCATCTTCCTTCGCAACGCTAGCAACTGGAGAAGAAGCCGCCGTTGGGTAAGAACGCACTTGGAAATCGGTCATTCAGTTCTCAGTTCCTTGTGTAATAACAGAATTTATCGGATGCGATCGTTTTAAAGACCAATTGCGCGTAAGAACAGTTCGAGGATGAATTAGCCGATGGGTGTCCAGAAAATGCTTCAGAGAATAATTACAGGTTAAATAGACCGCTTGATGTAAATCCTGCAAACTGCTTTGCCGCAAGGTTTCTAATTCGGGATTATCCCCCCGTCCCGGCTCCAAGCTATCTGCCAAAAAAACAACACAACTCAGCAAACCCATTCCAGGTCTACCCAGTGTGTGGTCACCAATAGCTTGCAAGACTTCTTCGTCCTCAACCCCAAACTCATCTCTAGCTACAATGGCACCAACGGGCGCATGTAGTAAGTGTGGGTTTGCCGCTTCTACAGGGTCTATCTCTAACCCCTCGGCCTGAGCCATCTCTAGAAGGCGTTGGGGCTTGAAGCACTTTGCCAGATCATGCATCAACCCCGCCTCTGCCGCTTTCTCGACATCTAGACCGTGATGCTGAGCTAGTTCTATGGCAGTCTGCTCCACTCTCAAAATGTGCTTGAGCCGTGAGTCGGGCACATTTATAGCCAACCAACTCAAGACCTGTTCACGCTGGACTGCGCCTGACAAATGTTTAATGTCAGAAGTGGTTGGAGAGTCAGGACAAGGACTATGGTCCAAGGGAATAGATGATTTGATCTGCAAAATTTTTGAAAGGAGATTTATGCGATCTGCCTTTCATTTTAACGGAATTATTTGCAGCAGCACCTCAGCTATAGGATTAGTAAACCGTACAAAATTGCCCAGATATCACGATACCTGAGCAGAACGGGACTAGCGATTTAGGATACGACTTGGTTCTAGAAGCCTTAGAGGAACCAAAAGTTTTCAAGATCGACCAGAGACTATTCAGCCATAAGCTCTGGCAGGACTGAAATTTTAGTAGAGGATTTGGCTACGACCGTCTCAAACAAAGCTTCATACTGATTGAGAGCTTGCTCAAAGGCATAGCGCTCAGTGGCATACTGTCTGCCTTTCTGGCCTAGCATCTCTGCTTTACCGGGATTAGCATGCAGTTCTAAAATAGCAGCGGCTAAGGCATCCGGGTTTTCTGGTTCCACAACGACACCCCCACCACTTTGGTGAACCGCTCTAGCAGCCGTTCCGGTGTCAGGGACTGAGGCAATGATGGGGCGACCACTGGCCAACAACACCTGAGTTTTGGAAGGCATGTTGAAAGAGATTACGTTACTCTTTTGCACAATTAAGCCGATGTCGGCGGCTGCTAACATTTCTGGCAATTTCTCTCGCGGTGCAAACGGCAACAGGAGTACGTTATCCGCTCCGCGAGCCTGACAATAATTTCGCAAGCCTTGTAGCGCTTTTTCCTCACCGACAATTACCACCGCGATTTCGGGAATGTGGCGCAGGCGAGTAGCCGCTTCTACAACTGTTTCTAGCCCTTGAGTCAGGGCGATGTTGCCAGAGTAGAGAACCACAAACTTGTTTTCGAGTTGATGGGCGACTCGGAAGGCGTTGTTTTCTTTAGGCAGGGGACGGATGAAGTTGACATCAACCCAGTTGGGAATGCAGACCATCTTCTCTGGAGCTACCCCTTTAGCGGTGAGGTTGTCAACAAACCCTTCCGTAATGACGCTAATTTTGGTCGCGGTACGATAAGCGAATTTTTCTAAAGCTGAGAAGACTCGAATCATGGTCTTACTCTTCAGCAGCCCGACATGCACCGCCGCATCGGGCAAAATATCTTGCAAGTTCAGTACGACAGGACAACGGCGAATCCAGCCGAGTAAAGCCGCCGGAACACTCACTGGCAAGGGTGGAACAGTCAATAAGATGACATCAGGTCGCCAACCACGCATGGCTTGCAGGAAGCTGGTTAGAACAAAGCTGCCATCAAGGAGGATGCGATCGAGTAAACCAGGTTTTGGTTTAACCCAAACAAAACTGCGTTGGATGGTAACTCCGTTTTTTTCTTCGGTGACATACCACTTCCCTTGGTATTCGTCGTAGATGCGACGTTGGGGATAGTTGGGCATGCCAGTGACAACGCGAACTTCATGACCTCGCTGTACCAATCCTTCTGCCAATTCGGTCATTAGAGGGGCAATGCCGATGGGTTCTGGATGGTAGTTATAGGAATAAATTAGAATTCGCATAGTCGTTAAACTTAAATCGTTCTACGGAGCTGCGAGTCCAACGCGCCTCCAGAATTTGCCTATCATTACACAGGACTCTGGAATTTTGCTGCGTCCTCACTAGCAACTTAACGACAGATCACTAACATAGGAAATGCTAAAGGCAAGACTTCAGCGAATCTTTTTGTAAAATTTTGTTCATTTAAAGCTCAGATGAACCTTTCCTCGGGGAGCGGTCGGTTTTTTGAGCGCTGCCGAACCTAGAGATACCACAAATTCTACCCTTGTTGGTCGTCTACAATGGGTTTTCCCTGCTAATAGCAATTTGTTAAGATGACCGCTGACACCTCTACAGCTCGCTTGGTTGAAGTCTTTTCAGCGATTCAAGGAGAAGGACTGAATGTAGGCACACGCCAACTTTTTATTCGGTTTGCCTTCTGCGATTTACGTTGCCACTTTTGCGATAGTGCTCATACCTGGTTGGCCCCTGCTACTTGCCAAATTGAGCGATCGCCCGGTTTACGAGATTTTGAGACGCATCCGAATCCGGTTACACTGCCAACTTTGCTGGAGTGGGTGCAGCGGCAAAATCAGCCAGGGTTACACGACAGCATCAGCCTAACTGGAGGCGAACCTTTACTACATGCGGCATTTCTAGCCGAATTTTTACCTCAAGTGCGCCAGCAAACAGGACTACCCATTTACCTTGAAAGCGGCGGGCATCGGCCTGAACAGTTGGCAATGATCTTGCCTTATTTAGATATGGTTGGGATGGATATTAAGTTGCCCAGTGTCAGCGGTGAGACGCTGTGGCAAGCCCACACTGAGTTTTTGCAGCGCTGTCATGATGCCGCGGTAGAAGTCTTTGTCAAGGCGATCGCCTCTCAAGCCACCAAACCAGAAGATTTAGAGCAGACGGCTGAGTTAGTAGCTGCGGTTGATCCAGCGATTCCGGTGTTTCTCCAACCTGTCACTCCTCTGGATGCCGCCCATTCACTAGGTCATGACTTTTCGCCGCCGACTCCCGATCAAGTTTTGACCTGGCAAGCCATGATGAAGCGCTCCTTGAAACAGGTGCGAGTGATTCCTCAAACTCACAAAATGCTGGGCCAACTGTAATCTAGACTCTTTCTTGAGCGCGTGAAAACGGAGCTGAGTGTTCACCCAACTCCGTTTGATTCAGCCCAAAATCTTGACGACGCAGGGCAATGATGAATTTATTACAGTTCCGGGCGGCTACCTTTCGCTTTGGCTTTTGCTTTGGCTGCACTGCGCTTCAGAGCTTCCAAGCGGGCTTCGTACTTGCCTCGCTGGCGCTTCTTGGGAGTTTGGTCAATTAAAGCTTTGAGAGCACTACCCAAACTCTTGTAGGCATTGGGCAAGCTGTAGCCAAATCGCGTGGCTAGGGCGATCGCTTTCTCATCAGCATCGATCGCTTCTCGCACAGTGCGCTCATTATTGTTCTTCTGGAACAAGCGGTAGCCCGAAACTCCACACAGCCCTAGGGCCAGCAGCAAGAGCAATCCATCTTGCACCCAAAGTTCGCCCACAGCACCACCCAGACCAATGGCTAAAGCTGCCATTTCCCAGCCATCTTTGGGAATCGTATCGTTCTGAATGCGGGCAACTTCATGCCAAAACAGCAAGTTACGTTGATCGATCGCGAGCTGTTCCCAGCGAATTAAGTCAATCTGAATCTCAACTTGGTCTTTGCCAATCTCTTCAGCCGTAATCAGGGGAGGGTTAACAGTTGTGGCTCCCTCCACCATGACCCAACTCTGCAGTTCAGGGGGTAGCAGGGCTTTTAAACGCCGGAGTTCGCTCATCTCGGCTCTGGTCGTGGAGGTTGCATACGATGTCATAGTCCGGGCCTTGGCAACTCGCAACAAGAAAGAATACTACTTTGGAGTATAGCTGTCTTTACATGCTAATAATTCTCTCGATCTCCAGTTAATCTAGCGTTCTGAGTTAGAACGACATAAGCGAGAATAACTGGCTGACAGCTCGCAAATCATTATTCAGTAGGAAACATCCCTCGTTTTTTTCGGGCTTCCATAGCTCGTTCTAGGAGTCCCAAAAGTCCTGGAGCCTGCTCTTGCAAAGCCAGTAGTAGCCTTTCCCCTTCTTCTTCATAACCAGGGTCTTGACCCGTTTCCATCACAGCTTGCAAGCGGGGCATAGCGACTTCATCAACAATTTGCACCAACCCTGCCAGACAACGACTAAATTGTTTCTCCGTCAGCAAAGAATCTTCGAGCGGAAATTCAATAATGGCTCGAATTTCACCATCAGAGGGATCATATTCCCACTGCAACATTTTGGTTTCCCAAGAGATGCACAGCATAGTTTGCAAAATCGCATCTTTGTGAGGGTGGTCTTGGATGTCCGAGAGCACTTGTGGGGCAAACAGCTTAAAGAACTTACCTTCTTCGTCTAGTTGAACCACGATGACAAAGTTTTCAACATTTTCAGCCTCTACGCCTGTGACGATACGGTAGTCTGCTTCATCGATATCGTAAGTCCAACCTTTGTTATCTAGATAATTGGCAATCTGTTGCAACGTCGCGCCCATAGGTGCCTCATTGGTGATTCGCTAAGCAAGCAGGTGAAATCAAAATGCTTAATCCTCTGCCCTATTGAATTTATCCGAGAAGAGGTCATCAGACAAAACCCCCACTCAGGGTGGGGGCTAGGCAAAAGCATAGATCACAAGGAGGTAGATGCTGACAGATTAGATTTTGGCTTCTTCCCGGACTAGCTTGTCCCAACCTAGATCTTTCAGATTGTTGTTGCGACGCAGGGGCCGAGTTACTAGTTCTAGGATGTCACGGGAGTTGGTAAAACCGTGGATTTGGGCGAAGGTAAACTCTACAGACCATTTGGTGTTGATGCCACGCGCTTCTAGGGGATTGGCGTGGGCCATGCCCGTAATTACCAAATCTGGTTTTAGCTCATGAATTCGTTGAATTTGGTTGTAGTTATCGGGCTTTTCTACAATCCGTGGATTCGGCACACCCATGTCGCGGCAAGTTTTCTCTAGCAGAGCCAGTTCAGCGGCTTGGTAGCGCTTATCCATATAAGGAATGCCGATTTCGGGGCAACTCATGCCGCAACGAATCAGGAAGCGAGCTAGAGAAATTTCTAGCAGGTTGTCTCCCATAAAGAAGACAGATTTACCCCGAATTAGTTGGAGGTAATCCTCTAGGCTGGCCCAAATCTGGGCTTCTCGCTCATCTAAGCCTTGGGGTTCGATGCCGAATACCGAGCAAATTTTTTCGAGCCAAGCCCTGGTACCATCTGGGCCAATGGGGAAAGGAGCACCGATCAACTTGCACTTGCGACGACGCATGAGAGTAGTGGCAGTGCGGCTGAGGAAAGGATTGATCCCAGAGACGTAATAGTTTTCTTCGAGTACGGGTAGCTCGGTGTAGCGCTTGGAAGGCAACCAACCACTGACCTTGATGCCTTGTCTCTTCAGTTCTAGCGTCAGTTGTGTAACGACAGGGTCAGGTAAGGAGCCAAACAGGACGAGGGGGGGATGATTGGCGTATTCCGATTCTTCGGCGGCGACTTCTTCTTTCTTGCGACCAAAGTTGAGCAGTTTAGCGATCGCATTTTGCTCATTTTTGCCTGCTTCGGTCGTTGCAGCCTTGTCTGGACAGCGCTGAGCCATTGCCGCTAGAACCGTATCTTCCCCTTGAGTAAAGGCATAGTCCAGCCCGTTCGCACGAGCGACCACAATGGGAATCCCGATTTCTGACTCTAGCTTGGGAGCCAAGCCTTCTAAGTCCATTTTGATGATTTCGGTGGTGCAAGTGCCGATCCAAACGATCACACTGGGGTTGCGATCGCGCTTAATTTGGTCGCATAAGCGCTTCAGTTCTTCGTAGTCGTTGAGCTGAGCGGAGATGTCTCCTTCTTCCAGTTCTGCCATCGCGTACCGAGGCTCGGCAAAGATCATCACGCCCATTGCGTTTTGCAGAAAATAGCCGCAGGTTTTGGTGCCGATGACGAGGAAGAAGCTATCTTCAATTTTTTGGTATAGCCAAGCGACGCAGCTAATCGGGCAAAAAGTGTGGTAATTACCAGTTTCACACTCAAAATCGAGGGGTTGGGGCTGAGTTTCAGCGAGGGTCATGGATGGTGTTCCTCTCCGGGGTTCTATGTACCAGGGTTCTATGTAATTGAGGCGGATTAAATGATGCGGATTAGGGGCACTTGAGATGGTTGATGGCTCAGGCCTCTACACGCCTCTACAAGCTTCGTCTATGGCAGCAGGTTGATTCACGGGCTTTGACTTGGCTGAGATCATCTCTGGGCTGGGGTTAGCGGTGCGAGTGGGCAGCATTTTGACGGCTTTATCTGCGATCGCTGCAGACTTGCTCTCTTCGCTCGTTTGGAGTTCAGCATCTGGGTTAAAGTTCAGGCCCAACGCTGCCACAATTCGGTCTGGATTATTACTCAGCTCCACAACCAGCGGAAACATCTGGGTAAGCTGTGGCTCAAGAATGGATAACGTCGCCAAGATAAAACCAGAAGCAGGGCGGCGCTGGCCATCACAGTTGACCCAGATACCTAGACGAATAAGCCAGTGCCGATTCTCGCGATAGTAGCCTAACCATTTCGCCTTCAAAGACTGACGTAACTGCTCAATGTTCACGCGGGGCCTCATGCTTGAAAAATATGCCAGATACAGAATGGCGAATTACTGCGCTAAGGCCAAGCATCGAGCATCACAAAGTTGGACTTGATGACTTGTAATTTGATGACATTGATTACTTAACGTGAATCCATCCCGGTGAGATGAATCAGCCCCGCATCTCATCGCTGCACCTAGCTCATTTTCAAACCATCATCAGGTCTAGCTCTTCGTCTTCTCTCTTAGGAACAGGTGCGGGGTTGAGATAGAAGTCAGACAATAGAGCAAACAGATCTCGGTCGGGAGTGTCGGTGGGTACGACACCTTCTGGCTGAGCCAAAATCTGGTCGGCAATGCTGAGGTAGTAGTCGCACACATGGTTCAAGGAGGGGTCAGACTCGGCCATCTCAAACAGGGTTTTACCCTTCACGCGAGAAACCCGAATGTCTTCAATCAGGGGCAGAACTTCGAGCACAGGCATGGGCACTGTTTCGATGTACTTGTCGATTAAGTCACGCTTGGAAGTTCGGTTGCCGATCAGACCAGCTAGACGCAGAGGGTGAGTTCTAGCTTTTTCCCGGACAGAAGCTGCAATCCGGTTGGCCGCGAACAGAGCATCAAAACCGTTGTCGGTCACGATCAAGCAGTAGTCGGCATAGTTGAGGGGAGCCGCAAAGCCACCGCAGACTACGTCACCCAACACGTCAAACAAAATTACGTCGTACTCATCAAAGGCGTTGAGTTCTTTCAACAGTTTGACGGTTTCACCCACCACATAGCCACCACAACCCGCTCCGGCGGGAGGGCCACCTGCTTCAACGCAGTCTACGCCGCCGTAACCTTTGTAGATAACATCTTCTGGCCACACATCTTCGTAGTGGTAGTCTTTGGCTTGCAGTGTGTCAATGATGGTGGGAATCAAGAAGCCCGTCAAGGTAAATGTGCTGTCGTGCTTTGGGTCACAGCCAATTTGTAAAACCTTTTTGCCGCGCTTCGCTAAAGCAGCTGAGATATTGCAGCTCGTTGTCGATTTGCCGATCCCGCCTTTGCCATAAACTGCTAGTTTCACGCCGATCTCTCCTATAGCTTCGTATCAAAATCTGGGGCCGCATTGGCTGCACGGCGCTTGAGGTGACCGTGGCATGCGCTTTATCAAGTTGTTGCCTGCATTATTGTCGAACTTCCAGGGAAAAGAAAGAGGTTAAAAGGGCATTCAGGGGCGTATGACGACGTTAAAGAGTTTTGTGAATATCTCGATTCAGCTTAAAGGTTTAGCTTCCGTCTTAAGGCACTAAGGGAGCAATATCTTTGTTTTATTTATTAGTTTTTATAGAATACGGAACAAAAAGCAAAAACCCAACTCTTACTAATTCTTTTTTAGAGAGGATTCAGGCTCATTGAAATGGCGATCGCCCTAAATTAACTTCCTGCCCGCATCTTGAAAGCCCAAAACCATAGAGGAGGCGATCGAGACACCTCAAACCCCTTTTATGTCTGCCCTCTCTGAGCAAAACTGGAGCCTGTCGGCGATCGCGTAGTATCTGCCAGGAGTTCCCTAGGTTCACAGAGGCGATCGCGCTCTCTTATCCCTCTCGCATCCCATCTCCGCAAGCAACAAACTAAGCACATATCCTTAGCCGAAAGATGCAGAATCAGGTGATCTCAAGAGTTTTGTTAAATATGGTGAATTTTGCCCTGATCAGCCCTAGAGCTTTATCAAACGTCACATCCAGGTCACAAAGTTGCTCATAAAAAATTGGGGCAAGATTGGCTCACCCCAAGGACACAAGATTTCAGTTACTAAGATTTCAATGATGGAACGCGAATTTCGACCCACTACTTTTGTTCTGGGTGCTCGGCAGTGGGAGAAGGAACAGCTAGTTGATTGATGGCAGCAATGAGTTGGTACAAACGGCCTAAATCGCGTTGATTGAAGTGCAGTGCTAAGCGGGGCAGGTCAATGGTTTCATCTGGAGCTTCTTGGGGCAGGGTTTTGCTTCTTTCGATGCGTCCTTTGACCAAGATGTCACTGAACTCTTCATTCAGCTTTTCTATGTCTTTATCCATTAGCTCAGACTTAAGCCGAATGATCAGCAGACTGCCGACATAGCGACTGGAATGAAACACCCGATAGAAACTCGCGATCGCCTCGCAAGCCACATCCAAGTCATCAGTAATGGTATATAAGCTGGGATCTTCTGGGCTAATTAACCCTCGTTTGAGTAATTGCTTTTCAATGTAGTCCGCCCAATTCCGCCAATAATCCCCCCCAGGGCGATCGATCAACACGAGAGGTACAGGAGCTGATTTCCCAGTCTGGCTCAGCGTTAAGGACTCAAAAGCTTCATCTTGCGTCCCAAAGCCGCCTGGGAACAGCGCTAGAGCATCGCTTTCCTTGAGAAATACGAGCTTACGGGTGAAGAAATACTTGAAATAAACCAGCTTGGGATCGCCTTGGATGAAAGGGTTGGCCCCTTGCTCAAAAGGCAAGTGAATGTTGAGACCGAAGGACTGACCTGCGCCCGCGCCTTCATTCCCTGCTTGCATGATGCCACCACCCGCTCCAGTGATCACCATGAAACCTTGTTCCGTGATGCGACGGGCAAACTCAGCCGCCATCTGATACTCAACACTGTCGGGTTGAATGCGAGCAGACCCAAACATAGAAATTTTGCGGACGTGACGGTAAGGATAGAAAGCTTTAAAGGCTCGCTCCATATCCTGTAGGGAAGCAGTCACAATCTTCCAATCCAAGCGGTTTACTTCACCCTCGGCCATCCGCAAAATAGTTACCAAAGCTTGCTGAATTAACTCTCCCTGCTCATGGGTGGGCAGACGATTAATTAATTCAGTCACATTGGTTTGGAGCGATGCAAGCTCGTTGAAAGACGATGAGGAGGCCATGGATGCTTCTAAACTGGCGGCATTCTATTCTACCGAGATTCATATCGTATTGGTGCCACCGAATCACAAGCTGGGGATAGCGGGGATCAAAGCAGGGAAAAGCATTGAGCAAAAATGCAATTAAAAAGCGCTTCGGCATTTGCATCCCAAGCGCTGATATTCAGGAGAAGGCTTAAGTTTTAAGACATTACAAAAGCCAAAGCTCTAAAAACTAAGCTAATGAATGAATTAAGACCTGAAATACAAAAGATTGATTTCTCAAGAAAATGGTTCGACCCTATTTAGCTTAAAGATACTTTTCTAAAGTGTTAGCTAGAGTGGTCTTCGGTACAGCACCCACTACCATATCAACTCGCTGTCCTCCCTTAAAAATCATCAGCGTTGGGATGCTGCGGATGCCGTATTGGCTAGCAACGCTAGGATTCTCGTCAGTATTAACTTTGACGACCTTGATTTGGCCATCGTACTGTTGGGCGATCTCGTCAACAACAGGTGCAACCATCCGACAGGGACCGCACCAGGGAGCCCAAAAATCAACTAAAACTGGAACTTCACTATCAAGCACTTCTTGCTTAAAACTAGAATCCGTCACTTGTGCGGCTGCTGACATGCTCGGAAATCCTTGCCTACGTTGTTTTCCAAAATTTTATCATAGACAAAACAGTCACCTTTGGTCTTAAAGCTTATACATTTAGGTAGAGATTCTTGGACAACAACTCCCAGAAAATCCCCCTTTAAAATTAGGAACCGCCCGAACGATAGTCCAGGCGGAGTGTGGTGTGAGGAGTGAACGGAAACATGCGTCTCCGCTACTTTCTATTGTAAGCGACAGCTTTAGTTTTTCCAGGGTTCCTGGGTAGAGACCGGAAAAGTTTTAAGGATTTATTTGGGAAGTTAATTTACTTACCCATTCCAAGCTGTTGCGCCTTTTGATAAACCTTGCCTTCAGTTAACAAGGAAGGGGCAATGACGACTTCAACTTGCTGCATTTCCTTGATATTTTTAGCGCCTAAGGTACCCATACTGGTTTGCAAAGCGCCTAGGAAGTTGTGAGTGCCATCGTCAAGTTGGGCAGGGCCACGGAGAATTTGCTCTAGCGTGCCTGTAGTACCCACCCGAATCCGAGTGCCGCGTGGCAGAACGGGGCTAGGAGTCGCCATCCCCCAATGGAAACCTCGACCCGGTGCTTCGGCTGAACGAGCAAAGGGAGAACCGATCATGACGCCATCGGCTCCGCAAGCAATACACTTACAGATATCGCCACCTGTGACGAGTCCACCATCTGCGATGACGGGGACATAGTTGCCCGTTTCTTGATAGTAGTCGTCCCGTGCTGCGGCACAGTCGGCGATCGCGGTAACTTGAGGCACACCCACGCCAAGCACCCCGCGAGACGTACAAGCAGCGCCTGGGCCAATGCCAACTAGCACGCCTGCTGCCCCTGCCTTCATCAGGTTGAGGGCTACTTCATAGGTGACACAGTTGCCCAGAATCACTGGCATGGGCATTTCTTGGCAGAACTGAGCCAGATCCAGGGGCACAATTGACTCTGGAGACAGGTGGGCGGTAGAAACAACCGTTGCTTGAATAAAGAACAGATCAGCGCCTGCTTTAGCCACGATGTCACCAAACTTGACCGCTCCGGCGGGAGTCGCACTGACCGCAGCGATACCACCTTGGCTCTTAATTTCCTGAATTCGCTGCTCGATCAGCTCTGGTTTGATCGGCTCTGCGTAAAGCTCTTGCATCAAAGGAACAAACTCAGTAGGTCCTACCGACGCGATTCTATCCAGAATGGGGTTGGGGTCAGCGTAGCGGGTTTGAATGCCCTCTAGGTTTAATACACCCAACGCTCCCAACTGAGATAGGAGCACAGCCATTTTGACATCCACTACTCCATCCATTGCACTCGCAATGATTGGAATTTGCCGTTCGATGCCACCAATCTTCCAGCTTGTATCGGCCAAGCTCGGATCAAGCGTCCGCTGACCGGGAACCAACGCAATTTCGTCGAATCCGTATGCTCTACGAGCTGTTTTGCCCCGCCCAAGTTGAATTTCCACGCTTCTAATTCTTCACAAGACCATTTGGACTAGACTACCAAATTTGGGTGAAGGATGGGTCTTGTCAGCGTTAAGGATTTAGTTTTTTTCGGTTAAAGTTGTGGCGATCGCCTAGTTTCCGTGGTCTTTCTGGGAAAGCACTGTGGGAAAGCACTAAGCGGTTTTTAGTTTAACTCTGGATGATCTATTTCTTTGTCAAAAACAAAAGAACTTAACGATCAGCTTGCTGCCCAGAATGCTCAATTTTTAGCCTCAATTCTTAGGCTCAATATTTGAAAGATTAATCTTGCTAGTCCTAGCTTGTGGGCGATCGCACTAAGGGATCGGCTCGTTACAATAGAGGGATAGGGTTCCGAGGATTCGGACTCGCGAAGCTTAAAATTATTTAATCAATTCCAGTCACCCACTCGTTGAGACTCGGCACGCAGACTTTGATTCAATCTGAAACTTTAGACCTTTTAGAATGGCCACGCCTGTGTCAGCATCTATCAACCTTTGCTGCCACTAAGTTAGGGGCGATCGCAGCACGGCATCTCACCATTCCCACCACATTAAATGAAAGCTTAGGGCTACTTGCCCAAACCCAGGAAGTTTATCAACTAGAAAGTCGCCTCACATCGGGGCTGTCGTTTGAGGGCATTAGTGATATTGGCGAGGCGCTAGAGCGGGCAGAGCGGCAAGGACTATTAACCGGGGAAGAGCTGTTTGCGATCGCCACGACTTTAGCAGGAGCACGCAACCTCCGTCGTGTGATCGACAACCAAACAGACGTGCCTGTCTTAACTGAGCTAGTGGCAGAACTGCGAACCTATCCAGAATTAGAACAAGAAATTCATCGCTGCATTGATGAGCGCGGCAAGGTGATGGACCGAGCTAGCCCGAAGCTGGGCGAAATTCGGGAGCAACAAAAGCAAGTGCGCGATCGCGTCTATCAAATGTTGCAAAACATTCTGCAACGGCAATCGAATGCGGTGCAGGAACAGTTAATTACACAGCGGAGCGATCGCTTTGTGCTTCCCGTGAAAGCGCCGCAGAAAGATGCAATTCCGGGCATTATTCATGACACCTCCATGAGTGGGGCGACGCTGTATGTCGAGCCTCATTCCACGGTGCAGTTGAATAACCAGTTGCGGCAACTCCTCCGGCGAGAACAAGCGGAAGAAGAAGCAGTGCGTCAAGTGCTGACCACTCAAGTTGCTGAAGTCAAGGCAGATTTGGAACGGTTGTTGGCGATCGCGACCACGCTCGACTTAGCCACAGCCCGCGCCCGCTACAGCTTATGGTTGCAAGCCAATCCACCCCGCTTTGTGGATCGAACGGCAGGAGAAAACGTCACCCTGCGAAACTTGCGCCATCCGCTCCTAGTTTGGCAACAACAGCACGAACAAGGGCGAGCCGTGGTGCCCATCGATCTGATGATTCGGCCCCAAATTCGCGTGGTCGCCATCACCGGACCCAACACGGGTGGTAAGACTGTAACACTAAAAACTTTGGGCTTAGCGGCTTTGATGGCAAAGGTGGGGCTGTTTATCCCGGCTCGCGAACCTGTAGAAATTCCTTGGTTTGACCAAGTTCTGACTGACATTGGCGATGAGCAGTCTATTGAGCAAAACCTTTCGACCTTTTCTGGGCACATTCGTCGGATTAGCCGCATTCTTGAGGCCATGACGGAGCGATCGCTGGTACTGCTTGATGAGGTGGGCGCAGGCACCGACCCCTCGGAAGGCAGCGCTTTGGCTGTAGCGTTGTTGAAGTACTTGGCAGATCAGGCTCAATTGGCGATCGCCACTACTCACTTTGGCGAACTTAAAGCCCTGAAATATCAGGACGATCGGTTTGAGAACGCTGCCGTTGAGTTTGATGATGTCACCCTCTCTCCTACCTATCGTCTGCTTTGGGGTATTCCGGGTCGCTCGAATGCTTTGACGATCGCGCGTCGGCTCGGTTTGAAAGCAGAAATCACTACCCAAGCGCAGCAATATGTCGGGGGCGCTTCCGAAGAAGTGAATGAGGTGATTGCAGGTCTAGAGGCACAGCGCCGACAACAAGAAACTAAAGCTCAAGAAGCCTCACAACTGCTGGAGCAAGCGGAACGATTACATCGACAAGTTTCGCAGAAAGCGACTGCACTCCAGGAGCGAGAGCGGGATTTGCAATTAGCGCAAGAACGAGCAGTCCAAGAGGCGATCGCTCAAGCCAAAGGGGAAATTGCCCAGGTGATTCGACAATTGCAGCAAGGCCCAATGAGCGCCCAGGAAGCCCAAAAAGCGACTAATGCGCTCAACGAAATTGCGGGTCGTCGTCTACCCTCGAAGCAAAAACCAGTTCCCCCAAAACCTGCTTTTCGTCCGCAAGTGGGCGATCGCATCCGGATTCCCCGCTTAGGTCAGACCGCTGAAGTTCTCAGTGGCCCTGATGATGATGGGGAACTAACGGTGCGGTTTGGCTTAATGAAAATGACGGTGAAGCTCCAGGATGTCGAATCGCTGGATGGGCAAAAGCCAGAAATAGTAGCCAAGCCCAAGCCAGCGCCAGAACCTCCCCCGTTAGAGACCAAGCCTGCTCCAGTCATTCGCACTTCTCGCAATACGGTAGACATTCGTGGCAGCCGAGTAGCTGACTCGGAAACTAGCTTGGAGGAAGCCATTAGAGAGGCTCAAGCTCAAGGAACCCTGTGGATTATTCATGGTCATGGTACCGGACGCTTACGCCAAGGCGTGCATGAGTTTTTGAAGCACCATCCGCAAGTGGAGCGTTTTGAGCTGGCTGAGCAAGCGGAAGGAGGTTCTGGGGTGACGGTGGCCTATCTGAAGTAAACCGAACCTTGGGGGCACTCGCCCCCAAACCCCCGCTGAGGGACGGTTGCGTCCCTCAGACTCCCTCCAAACGAGTTTGACTGTAGGCGTTTCGGGCTATGGATTTTTGGGGTTAGGTGGTCAATTGTGAAGGTAGGGGATTGAGAGTTATGCAATGGCATCGGTTGCCCGTCCCATCAGTTGCGCGATCGCTCGGATGAGTTCGTCGGGTTCGATCGGCTTTGCCATATGCTGTTGAAACCCGGCTGCTAGCACTTGTTGTTGGTTAGTTTCGCCTGCATAGGCAGTTAGGGCGATCGCGGGAATGGTGCCGCCTTGGTGAGGAGGCAGCGATCGCACCTGGCGAATCAGCATATAACCATCGACTTGGGGCATGCCGATGTCGCTCAAAAGTAAATCAGGTGATGTTTGGCTGAGCAGTTGGAGCGCTGCCGTTGCAGACTCAGCGTTGGTGACTATGGCTCCAGCCTGCTCCAAAACAAAACTCACTACTTCTCGCGTATCCGTATCGTCATCGACTAGCAAAATTCTTAGATTTTTTAGGAGAGGCTCTAGGCAAAGGGGTTGGGCATTCGTGGGCAAGAGGTCATGCTGGCCGACTTCTCCTTGCTGCCAAATGGGTAAGCGCACCAAAAAAGTCGCTCCTTGGTCTTCTCCAGCACTTGCTGCTTGGATTACGCCACCATGCAGTTCTATTAAGTTCCGAGCGATCGCCAAGCCTAGCCCTAAGCCACCGAAAATGCGAGTGGTGGTGCTATCTGCCTGACGAAAATAATCAAAGATATAAGCTAGAAATTCTGGGGCAATGCCTCTACCTGTATCACTCACTCGAATTTGAGCTTGCTGAGCAACTTGCTCCAGCTTCACTTCTACCCGTCCACCCGGAGGAGTGAATTTCACCGCATTGGAGAGCAAGTTCCAAATGACCTGTTGCAGTCGGTTTTGATCGCCTGAGACTTTGCCCACTGTGCCATCCAAGATAGCTTGAATCTGGATCGACTTCGCTTCTGCGGCCAACCGGACTGTCTCGATCGCGGCGTTAATTACAACGGCTAAGCTGACCGGATGAGCACTCAGAGTTAGCTTGCCTTGCAAAATTCGAGAAACATCCAGCAAATCTTCAATTAGCTGAGTTTGCAGCTTGGCATTACGCTCAATCGTCTCCAATGCTAAAGCCGCTTTGGCAGGTTCTAGCTTGCCCCCTCTCAACAACTTGACCCAACCCAAAATGGGATTGAGTGGGGTACGCAATTCGTGGGACAGCACAGCCAGAAATTCGTCTTTGATCCGGTTGGCCGCTTCCGCTTCTGCTCGTAAGCTTTTCTGCTCCTGATATAGCTCTGTCGTCCCAATGGCTGAGGCAGATAAGTTAGCCAGCGCCATTCCCACTCGAACTTCTGTGGAACTAAATTGGTGGGGTTGGTGATAATAAAACACCAAAGTTCCAGAGGTTTCGCCATGAATTTTCAGCGGCAATACTAGAAGCGCCAGAATCCCTTCTTGGCGATAGTTTGCCTTGCGAATTTCTAGGAGGGGTGACTGCTCTACATCCTCGATCACATAAGGCTGGTCTGGCATGGACGGTGTGGCGGTCGTCACTTGAATCACAGATTGTTGATACGCCTCCGACAAACCTGCGGCTGAGACGACTTGCCACTTATTGAGGGAAGGCAGAAAGCGCCAAACTGCATAGGCATCTGCGGCAATCAAACTGCAAGATAGATTTAGAATCTTGGGCAACAGAGCATTGAGTTCTAGAGAACTAATTAGCGTACTGGAGGCTTCGACCAACAACGTTAGCTTCTGCTCGACACTTTGCTGAAGTCGCAGGGCTTCTTCCCGTTGCTGGAGGGCTGCGTGAGCGGCTTGGTAGAGACGAGCATTGTCTACAGCGATCGCGGCCCGCTGTGCCAAATCTTCTGCCAAAACCAAATCAACTCTTTCATAGCGCTGCTCAGATTCAGCCGTGGCAAAGGTAATGACACCCAACACGCGATCGCGAGCAATCAGTGGCACCACCATCAAGGACTGGCAACCCAAACTACGCAACAGCTTTAAATGAACCGCATCTTGGGCATAGGCAACCAAGAAATCTTCGGAGATATGAGGAATTAGCTCTGAAGCTCTAGTTCGCACACTGTGGGCAGGGCCGAAAAGAGCGTGGAGCGGAGGTGGATAATGCTGGTTTAATTCCCACGCTTGAGCCACCTTAACAGGATCGAGATGAACCACAGCCAAGCGTTGCAACGTCCCATCTGGACTCAAGACATCCACAAAACACCAATCCGCGATCGTTGAAACGGCGAGTTGGGCCACACTATTTAATGTCGCTTCATAGTCGAGAGAGCTGGCTAGGACTCGGCTTACTCCCGCTAAAAATGCGGCCCGTCGCTCTGCCGATTCGGCCACAGTCCGGGCTGCCTGCTCTCGCACTAGGAGCTGCTGTCCTTCAGCTTTTGCCTTTTGCAGTGCTTGGGTGCGTTGGCTCAATACTTCCAGCTCATCATTGCGCTGGCGTAGTGCTGCTATCTCACAGAGGAGTTGCTCTCTAGTTTTGTCTTCATCTCTCATCTGAATCAGCAAACCTTGTTTGAGACAGTTCTCAAGCACTAGTCGAAAGCACTAATCGAAAGCACAGACAGCAACCTCTAGAGCGTATTTGTATCCTGCTGTTGCAGTTGAAATTAGCCTAAGCCGCAGTCCCTGAGAGCACTCAACCGTGAGGCGACTTTGGACCCAGTAATGCACAAGTAACGCAACAGCGGGCGTGAAAAAGTTAGCCATCTATATTCAAGTTATAGAAGCACTCCTAAGGACTGGAGCGCAATTCATATCAGATTCTTTAGACTTATGCTCTAGGCTTAGACGGGCGATCGCTTCTGGCATTTTTCTGGTATTCGCTGAGGTTGCTCCTACAAGCAGGGTATTCCTGAACTTCATTCACCGTTCATACTTCGTAATTCTCTGGGCAAGAGCAATGTACCTTCTGATAGACGGCGCTTCTATCTAGGCACCGTAGGATTCATTTCAAAAGGATATTGATGTCGCCGTATAGATCGCGTCGCTATTTTTTGACCAAAACTAGCAGAGCTTCACTAGAATCACGAGGAGATTGGTATGCAACGAATTCTTGTCGCAGTTGGACAGTTTATTCGCAGTAGTCTGGTGGTGATTGGGTTGGTTGGTGTACTGAGCCTATCTAGCCTGATCATTTCGCAAGCTAGCTACGCTGACAACGCAAACGTGCGTAACTTTAAGACCGACCAAGTCAACCCATCCAAGGCAGAAAAGCAGTCGGTGGAAACAAGGGAACAAGCTTATAACAACGCCACAAGATTTGCTAAAGATCCCAATGGTCTAGAGCAAGAATACGAAAAGAACTTCAAATCTTACGAAGAGAAACACCCTGATGCGGGCCTTGTAAAAGGTGCAAAACATCTAATCGAAAAAGTTACAGGCAACGACTAGAACTCACAGTTGGATTTCTGGTTCAAGCGGATGTGTTCATGGCTACGTCAGAACTTAATGGTTGAATTTTGCCAGCCTATACAACTTCAACCGCTGGCCTAAATCCTTAAAAATGGCTTATTTTTCCCATCTAATTTTTAGATTTAGATGGGTTTTTCTTATGTATAAATTAATATCCCAGCTAGGATAATCAACTCACTATTTGAGAGCAATAATTTTCTGCCATTCTGTCCTGAGTCTTACTAGACTAGGCGTTAGATATAAGTTAAGTCCAAAAAGCCAAATCCAGATTAAGCCTAGAAATTCCTAGTGGCGTTTCTCCCTCAGTAGATTCCCAACTCTTATTTAGAACCTTATGAATTTTCTGCGCCAGCTTCGGAGTCTTGACAACCAACTGAAAGCGCTCTTGGCAACTGTGGTGATTAGTGTGGTGTGGCTGGTTTATGCGGTCACAACAATTCAACCCGGTGATGCGGAAATCCTGGCGAATCAACCCCAACCGATCGCGATCGCCTCAGTTCCGCCCAGTCAAATGCGGCCATCTGAGAACCGAGCTAGTGCTTCACCGCCAGCTACCTCACCGTCAGCCACCTCACGGCCAGCTTCAGTCACAGTGCCCACGGTTCCTCTAGAGCCACCCGCTACTCGACCCATCCAATCCCCAACACAATCCCAGCAATCTCCTCAGCCACCTCAGCCACCAACTAATTCGCCCGCTGTGCCCACTTACCAACCGAGGGAACTTGTCGCTTTCGCAGACCCCACAAACTACGGGGAGCGAGTGGTCAGGGATACCTATGGTCACCCAGTGGCTCAGGCACCCATTATTGTGCTACACGAAACGGTCAGTTCTGCCAACAGCACTATCTCATTTTTTCAGACTCCTCATCCTAGAGATGAAGACCAAGCTAGCTACCATGCTCTGATTACGCAAGATGGCACCATTGTTTACCTTGTGCCTCCCGATAAGCGAGCCTTTGGAGCTGGCAACTCCGTGTTTAATGGCCTCAATGGCCCGGAGGCGGTGAAAACTCATCCTAAATTTCCACCTTCTGTCAACAATTTTGCCTACCATATCTCTTTAGAAACCCCACCCGATGGCCGTAACAATGCCAATCGTCACAGCGGCTACACAGCAGCCCAGTACCAATCGCTGAGCTGGTTGGTTGCGAGAGCAGCGGTGCCCGAATCGAGAATTACTACTCACCAAGCGGTCGATCGCTCTGGATCTCGGAAAGATCCTCGCAGCTTTAATCAGCAAACATTCCTGACGCTGCTACGCTCTTATACTCGACCTGCTCAGACGGCTCCTACACCGCGTGGCTAATCGCTACTCCCTGGCGATCGCTGCCTAGACTCAGATCATCCTTAAAACTGAAACACGGTTCTAACCACGCCCACAAAGACATCATCATTTTCTGCATTGTGATTCGGTGCTGTGAGCCAGATGATTCCTGGCGTGACGGTAACGTTGTCATTGAAGCGGTATTTATAGAAAGTCTCCAAATGGAGAGAAGTGTCTCGGTCGGGTTGCCCACCATTGAGATTATTGCTAATTGCGGTGACTTTGGGTTCCATACCGACTAATATGCCGCCCAAGTTTCCTTCCTTACCCAAGTCGGGAAAGGCGATCGTCACGGCCCAGTTCCACACATCCGATTTGCCAGTACCGATGTAGCGTTGGTTAGAGTATCCGACCCAGCCGCCTAAAGCAAAATTGCGACTCAGGGTGAAGGTACTAGAAATGCCATAGGAATCGACGCTGACGGGTCTGCCGAAGGTACTGTTGGCTAGGTTGCTCCCTGTGGAGGTGCCAAAGGCAGGGCTAAAACCGGGCGTGTAGCTGTTGACATAGGTAAAGCCGATGCGGGCGCGATCGCTAGGGCTAACAATCAATTGAGCCAACGCGCCATACTGCCCATCAAACAAACCATTTTTCTCAACTGGATCGGCGGCATTTGGTACCAGGTAGCCCAGGTTGAGTTCCAGATTGTCGTTAAAGAGATGCCGCAGCCCGAAGCCAGCGCCACCGGAGTAGTTATAAATTGGGTTGCGGAGAGCGAATAACGAGACCGCACCGCCATCAAAGTATGGATTGAGTTGCGAAGATGCGTCTATATCTACAAAGCCATTACCCGTGCCTGCCAGGTAAACATTGGTTCTAGGCCCCACCGGAAAGCGATAGCGCAGCAAACCCAGAATAAAAGAGTTGTTGCTGTCCCCATCAAACTCCACTCTGCCTTCATTGGTGAGCAAGGGGCCACTGCCTTCATTCAAAATTAAGCCAGTTCCTCTCGTACCCGGAGTTGTCCCTCCTAAAGGCTCGATATTGTTGGCCTGTAGGCGAGTGGTTAATAAATCCTGGCCTGTGAAACTGGTATCCAAATTAAGGCGAACTCTGGTGCCCAAAGTAGGGATCTGCTCAGCAGGTTGACCATCAGCGCGATCGCCCCCTAACACACTCACCAGACCCACCAACGCTTCCCCATGCAACTTGGTGGTAGTCGAGAACTGGTTGGCCTCTAGTTCCGCTGTGCGAACTTCTAGCGTATCGACTCGCCCCCGCAAAACACTCAGCTCTGCTGCGAACTCTTCCTGCAATCTTTAGTAAGATCGCCAAATCTTCTTTACGAACTAGATCAGTGGTTCCAGCAGAAATTAACTCTTGAATTCGATCTAGCGCTGCATTCACACCCGCCGCAAATTCATACCGAGTCAGCGATCGATTGCCTCGAAAGGTGCCATCTGGATAGCCCGCAATTACACCATACCTTTCAACCAGCGATTGCAATGCCTGAAAAGCCCAGTCTGTCGGTTGCACATCGGATAACTGCGAAACTGAAGTCACTTGAGCGAGCGGTTGATCTTCATTAACCGTGATTGCTAGTACTTCTGTAGGTAGGCTCTCTGCGGTTGGGGTGGGCAAATTCGAGGTGTCTAAGGGTGGAGTAGCTGACTTTAAGGGTTTTGAGGTTGAAACTTCAGCAACAACCAGGCTTGGATGGGCAGAACTCCCGATCGCACTCGTTAGCGCTAAATTTTTTGCAACTAGGTTTTCCCCAGCCAACGTCATAGATGAATCAATAAGATAGAACCCTAAAACCGCTGAATTGATTAATAAAGAATAGCCAAAAAACCGTCTCATATAGCCCTCATCAGAAGTCAAACAACCACTAATGCGAAAAAGTGAATTTTAATAAGCAAAAAATTAAAACTACACAGTAGAAAAATTAATCAGCCTAATCTTAGTAATTCAAAAACCTGCACAGAAACTACTGCTAAGTTGCAAAACACTTAACAGCTAAATTAGGCTAAAACGAATTCAAGCTAATATTGCAAATACAGCTAATGCAGCCGTTTGGTCTCAGTACAGCTAAACCTATTTCAAATAAAATCCCAGGTGCAATTCCTGATTCAAAAAGCTTTGGACGTGATTATCTTGCAGGAGCAACTTGATAAAGCTGTCGAATTCATCAAGCCAATTAACCGAATTATATCCAGATTTATATTTTCAGATAAATGAAATCATTCATTTTATACACAAGTAGAGAAATTGTATTTGTTCGTAAAGATTGAGGTCGTTCTACAAAAATTTAGTCTTATAAACTTCTAGTTTTTATCTCTAAAGGTGTATTTACAATTAAAACTAGAACTAAAGATCACATTAGTTTATTAAGCAAAGTTTGGAAAGTATCCTATCGAGATAAAAACCTCTTAGCGTAGACTCTAGGGTGAAGAAGCAATAGCTTCCTATCAACAATGCTGCTGGCAGACGGGGCGGTGACGTCTCACAAATCACCCTCGATGGAAAGTTACTCTCACCCTTTGGATAGTAATTGAGTCAGCAACGGCAAAGGTAGCCTAATGAAGCGGATAAAACCGTTTACTGGTTTAACGAGTGCAGTTCAGGTTAACTCAATGGTTGAAACCGTCAAAAAGTCCCAAAGTTCCCAAGCCCAGTCCCAAGCTCAGCTACCTCAACCCTCGTCACTGGTTAGGCTCGTACAGATGAGTTTGGCGGGATTTGCTTTCCTATATTTGTTGGGCTACGGCTGGGCTGGACACAGGTTACAATCGCGATCGCCCGCGTACCAAGCAACCACCCCTGTCTCTAGCAGCGATACCGACGACGCGCTTGTTCTACAGCCTTAGGACAAACTTTTTGAATTAATGATTCAGTTCAACCAGTCAGCTCAACCAAGTGGATATTAGCTTGATTTAGCAGTTGATTAAGTTGGCATCTCGCGCCGTTTGTTGGAGTTTCTGTAGGGTGCTCTGAGCTTTGCGACTGTTTACAGGATCACCGCGATCGCTGAAGAACTGGGCTGCTTGTTGCAGATCTGCGATCGCTCCTGGCTGGTCTCCCAATTTGGCTCGTGCGAGTCCACGATAAAGATACGCGGTAGCGTCTTCAGGATTGAGTCCCAAGGCTCGACTGTAGTCTTCAATCGCACCTAGTTTGTTGCCAATCCGAGTTCGAGCTAGTCCCCGGTAGAAGTAAGGAGTCGCATCCTCTGGGGACTGCTTGATAGCTTGACTGTAGTCTTCAATGGCCCCTAGCTTATCTCCCAACTCAGCACAGACAAAGCCACGATTGCTATAAGCCACACTATTGTCAGGATTGAGTCGGATGGCTTGGTCAAAGTCCGCGATCGCCCCAGATGGGTCATCCGAGTCATAACGAGCCACCCCTCGGTTGATGTAAGCAACGTCGTTATGGGGGTCAATCTGTAGAACCTGGGTGTAATCAGCGATCGCCCCAGATTTATCACCAATCTCATAGCGAGTTGCAGCCCGGTGGAAATAAGCCGTAGCATCTGCGGTATCGAGCCAAGGTTGCTCAAAGCGATCGATTAAGCCTTGGATGGTTGAGAGGTCAGTGGTGCGCAGTCCGAGTTCTAGTTCTGGAAAAACGGTGCTCGAAACAGGCAAATTCGGAACTTTGAGAATGGCTAAGCGGCGATCGCAAACCAAGAAATTCTCCTCAGCTCCCAAGATTTTGAACTTAAATTGTTGGGGAAACTCCTGTTTCAGTTGAGCCAGTTGCTTCAGCGTGTCGTGGAGCCAGCTTCTTTCAGGGGAGGATGAGGGCGATCGCGGGCTGATGTAGCGAGGGGCATCACTTTGATGAGTGACTCCGAGATGACTCCAAGCCATCGAAATCTGACCCTGACGCCGTAAAAACGCACGAAATTTTTCTAGTAGGGCGGTATCTAAGCTAGATGGATCAGGCCACGGCCAAACCACAATCACTTGCTTTTGAGCTTGCTCTAGTAACTCCTCTAGAAAGGCTCGGCTACCAGAGAGGGTCTGCGGGCGATCGCCTGATGGTGCGGTAGAATGGAGCGCCAATACCAGCTCGTGATTGGGTGTATCTGGCAAGGCTCGCAGTTGTTGATTGATGCCTTCTAGCCGATTTTGCAAAGTTGCTTCTAGCTCGGCTCGTACCTCTACTGCGCCGCCTTCTGCACCTTCCAAGCGAGTCGCCAAACTCTGGAGCTGACTTTGTAGCGCACTATTATCTAGGAGCTGAGGTAAGCGGTAAACCCAGTCACGTAAGGCTTTGTGCTGCTGGTACAGAGCTTGAGTTTGGCGCTGGATTATCGTGACATCTTGGCGCAACTGAGCCACTTCGGTACTCAAACCCGCTTGAGCTTCAACCTGATTTTGCAGATCTGCTAAGTCAGGTAGGGTCGGTAGTTGGTTCAACCGAGCTTCAAGGGCAGTCACAGTTTGGCTGAGTTCTGCCATCAGGTGCGAGTCTGTGGGGGCATGCACTTTGGTATGAAGAACATCCAGTTGCTTCCGAAAAATAGTAACGGCGAGTCGCAAGGGAACGACCGCTTGCTCTAAGCCCTGATATCGCTGGTTAAGATTTTCCACCTCAACTAAGGTGCGGGTAAATTCGCGACGCGGCACCAGCCCTGCAATAACTCGAATTAGAGAGTCTACATCCTGCTTGAGAGAACTGGCATCAAAGGGCGTGGGTAAATGGTTTAGGCGACGGTTGATATGATTAATCTGATCTTGCAGCGCCTTGACTTGCATCAACGGCTCGTCGCTGAGGAGTTTTAGCTCCGTCTCTGCCTGGGACATTTGAGCTTGCAACTGCGCGATCGCGGCTTCCGTCTCCTCAGTAGAATTAGCGCTTAACTGCGTCAACTGGTGAGTAACCTGTTCTAAGGCCGTGGCGAGTTGAGTCTGCTGGATTTGCATTTGCTCCAAGTCCTGACGCAGCCCGACGACATCATGGGCTTTGAGGGGAGCCAGTTGGCGATGCATCTCCCATTGCAGTGTTTGCAACTGTTCTGAGAGCTTGGTTAGAGACTCACGGTGCCAACCTAGGAAAGTTTGCTTGAGGTGATCTAGATCCAAGCTGCTGGGTAAGTCTTGAACTTGCTCTTGCAGCGCGATCATATCCCTGGTGAGGCGATTGTCCAACCGAGTAATGCTCAGCTTAGACAGTTGCTTAGTTTCTTGCTCAAACCGACGGCGGTTCGCAAAATTTAGAGCTAGCAAGCAGGAGATAGGGGCAGCCGCAAACACAAATTGCTGAGAGACAGTCGCAGCGATCGCTCCGACCCCTGAGCCAGCCAGCATGACATATTCGGCAGTTTCGCGCCAACGACGATGGTTCACAGCGTTTCCAGATAGCTGAGGTTAAAAAGTCAGAAGGTCTGCCTAAGACTGGGGCGGATGGGATAGTAGATTGCACCGCGACAGCAACAGCACCTTACTTCGCTTTTCAGCTCTACCTAGGAAAATCAGGAACCTCTAAGGGTAATGCTTGTGATATTAAACACTGGTTTGAGTGATACCGTACCACTGGGCAAAATCGCGATCGCCCTACATCTGTGAGTAGCAAATGGCTTTAGCGACTTAACTTCGCCGTAGCGGATTCTTTAAAGATTGGTTGAAGTAAAAAATTGTCAGCAGAGCTAAATATTTAGCTAAGAGTTTTGCGATCGCAGCTTGTTCAAAAAGTTTGACAACTCCTGTGCGAGCCACTTTTGCTCTGTATCAGTAAGCGCAGAGCCAAATTGGTGAGTTCGCACTCCCTCGATTAAGGCACAGGTATATACAGGCTGATCGTTGATTCGCAGTTGGCTATCGAACCATTCAATCGCTTGTAAATCCTCTGTGTTGCCTTCAACTGGACGGTACCGCCAACCCAAGCACTGCTGCTGTAGCCGAAAGCGATGGCGATTGATTTCTACATACGTCTGGATGGTAATGGGAGCCAAGGCATTGCCTAGTAAAGCTAAACCTGCCATCCAGAAGGGAATGGAGAAGAGGGGAAAAAAGATCGGCGCACCCATCGCGATCGCAGAGCTTGTCCAAAAAAAGATAAAACCATTCCAAACCAACGCAAAACCGAATAAACCGAGATTGCGAGACAAGAAACGTTGGGGTGGAATGTCAACTGTTACCTGTTGGGCTGTACGCTTGAGCTGAATGCGACTGCCAGCAGGTTGCCGATCAATCTGAACCTCGGATCTTGCTAACTCAACCTGACGACGAGGTGGCTCCTGTAATGCGGCCAAAGCTTCCTGGGCGGCGGGAAAGCGATCTTCCATCGCAGGTTCTAGCATTTGGTCTAGCCAATCGGCAAAAGTAGGGGAGAGCTGTGTACAGGCACGAATGTCGATTTTGAGGCGGCGCTGGGGTAGATCAGCGGGTGATTGGTGGGTAAGCAAAAACAGCAATGTGCCACCTAAACCATACAAATCGGTGGCGGGAACGGCTTTACCTCGAAACTGCTCTGGAGCCATGTAACCGTAGGTGCCTACGACCGTACTGCCTTGAGTTAGCGTGTCTCGGTAAGTATCTTGCACTGCCCCAAAATCTACCAAGAAAATTTGCCCATCGGATCGCCGGATGATGTTTTGGGGTTTGATGTCGCGGTGAATCACAGGTGGGGTGAGCGAGTGCAGGTAACTCAGCACCTCAAGGACTTGTATCGCTAGCTGTTTAGCTTCAGGTTCTCCAATCCGCCAGCCTTCCTTGACCCACTGCGCCAGCGATCGCCCTGCTGCCAATTCTTGCACCAGATAAAACCAGCGATTCTCTGGCGTATCCACCTGGAAGTAGTTGAGATAGCGCGGAATAGCGGGATGTTGTAGATACGACAAAACTCTAGCTTCCCGCTCAAACAGTTCCAGCACTTTCCAGTCGTTGATGCGCCGGAGGGAAAGGGCTTTTAGGGCTACCTGCTGCTGGGTTTGCAGATCTTCGGCTTTGTAGGTCGTGCCAATGCCACCCTGACCCAAAACTTCCAAAATGCGGTAGCGATCGCCAACGATCTCCTGTGGTTGATGTAGTGCCTCCATGCCACTCCTTTCTTACAGATGTGGTTCTGCTTCAATTGTGGCTTACGAGCTAAATGAGTCAGAGGCTGGAGGAGTTTTTGGTAGTATGGCTTTGCTACGGCTCAACCAAAAAGATGTTGCAGTTTACGGAACACCCGTTAGGTCGGCGATCGCTGATCTTGATCTTTTTGAGGGGTTTCTAAGACTTCACGCTGATGCTTCATCACCTCTTTAGCAGCAGTGAGATATTCTCTAACGGCTGCTACATGCTCTTCTACTGCTTTTTCATGCTCATGGCCTGACATCAGGTAGGCTTCTGTAGAAATCTGCTTGTTTGTGCGGGCGAGTTTGGCATACTCCTGAGAGGCACGGGCATGCTCTTGCACCAAGTGACCCCGCTCCTCAATGATGTGCCCCACCTCTGCGATCGCACCCTCTTGATTTTGCAGAGTCTTGCCCACGGTCTCAATGGATTTTCCATGCTTTTCTGACACCTCTGCATGTTTCAGAGCCGCTTCAGCATTTTCTGGTGATATTTCATGCATATGCTGCTGTCCCCCATTTGGCAAGCAAGCTGCTTGATTCGTTCGTTTGGCTTCAGCATAAAAAGAATTATTTTGGGTAACACCTACCTCTAGACTCAGGCTAGACCAAACTAGGGTCCTGATTGCGGATACCAACTTTGGCGACGCAAATACCGACAAACTCTTTCACGCAGTAGATAAACCGACAGAAATAGATCTAAAGTTTTTTCGAACCACTGAAATTCATGGCCGTAATAGCGCGGATCCCAATAGCTGATGACGCTGTGGAAGCGAACAGTCCAGTTCAGCGGAAAGAACAACAAAGGGCCATCATCTACATGGGTCAAGATGTCTACGGTGGTGTGAAATAGACAGGCAAGCAAAAACCAAAATAACCAGCGAGTGCGAGAGCCAATATTCCGTCGTCTCGGCCATACATAAGCTAGCCCCACTAGCAACAGCACTGGAGCGTGCAAGGCATTATGGGCCGCAATCCAAAAAGGGTTGTGAAAAAAAGCTCGTCAAATAGGAGATGCGCTGTATCCGTCAGGCTCCAGCCTTGGATGAAGTGGTAGTAGACAATGCCACCGATCGACAGCAGCCACAGAGGCAGATCAGGAGCTACAGAACCGAGAAGAAATGCTCTCTTAACGATCGGTACCCGTGGCAGAGCGTAATTGCTCAACTAGGTTGACCTAAGCACGCCTTTGGTAGAAGATGATAAACTTTTGCCATGAAGGAACTGCCCCCTCTCGCTGGACTGAGTCACGCAGAAAAGGATGCCCTGATTCAAGGGCTGTGGCAGGAGTTGCAAACGTTGCGCTCAGAGGTCGAAAAGCTGAAGCAAAAACGGGTCAAGAAAACCTCCCGTAATTCAAGTTTGCCTCCTTCTCAGGGCTTCAAGCCAAATCAGAGGAGGGCTCAGTCCCCTGCCCTCAATGGTGAGGAAACGGGAAGTCACCGTAACGGTGGGCGAGAATTGAGCCAACAACCGGATCAAGTCGTCGTTGCCCAAGCCAAGAGTTGTCCCCACTGTGGGGTCGAAGTGGAGCTATCAACACAACGCTTGAGCGGGACTTACGAACGCATTGAATTGCCGCCGATGACTCCTCACATCACCCGGGTTGAACGTTACGGTGGGACTTGCCAGTGTTGTCAGCAGGCGTATGAAGCGCCTGTTCCAGTCGGTTTGGAGCCAGGGTCTCCCTTTGGCACCAGTGTCGTGAGTTTAGTGACCTATCTCCGTTACAGCCATGCCATCAGCTATCAACGGCTGAGCCAGCTGATGAGTGAGCTTTACGGTCTCAGCCTGTCCGAAGGAGCGATTGCCAATCTCCTGCAACGGGTGCGCTCTCAGCTAGAAAACCCGGTGGCCAAGATTGTCGAACGTTTACGCAGTGCTCGTCTCGTCGGCAGTGATGAGACGGGGGCACGAGTGAAGGGGACCAACCAGTGGGAATGGGTGTTTCAGAACGACCAGGTGTGTTTGCACGTGATTCGTCCCAGTCGTGGCAAAACGGTCATTGATACCGTGATGGCGGGGCATCAACCACAGGTTTGGGTGTCTGATTTATTCAGTGCCCAGGCCGCCCATCCGGCGCACGACTGGCAAGTGTGTCTAGCCCATCAACTGCGCGATTGTCAGTATGCCATGGATGCGGGTGATGAGTTGTTTGCGCCCCGGATGAAATGGCTGCTCCTCAAAGCCATTGCCCTGCAACGGCGACGACACACCCTGGCTGCCTCAACCGTTCAGCAGTATTGCTCTCGATTTCGCGGCTTACTGCGGGAGATCTTGAATCTGCAACCCAAATCGCTCGAGGGACAGCGGTTGCTCAAACGCTATCAGAAGATTCGGGCTCATCTGTTGCTGTTTTTGACGGATGAGACAATTCCGTCAACCAATAATGCCAGTGAGCAGGCGTTGCGCTGGAGCGTCGTCTTTCGCAAGGTGACGAACGGATTCCGCTCGGACTGGGGAGCGGAGCTATTCGCTCAGGTGCGATCGCTTGTCAACACTGCGAAGCGTCAGGGCATTGCTGCCTTTGATGCCATTTCCCGTGCCCTTACCTCACAGCAGACAGATTGGCTACTGGGTTGAGCAATTACGGCAGAGCTTTATCCAAAGCAGCCGTCATTAAAAAGTGAGAATAGGTATTCATAGGGGCGATCGCACCACATCAAGATCCGGTTGTTACAGTGAAGATTTTGTGGATCAACCAATCCGTTGTAGCAACTCAGGGAGCCAACATGGAGAAGCGATCGCTCGGTAACTCTGACATCCAAATTTCGCCTGTTCTCATGGGTACCTGGCAACGCTAAAAACAAGTTATTTCAAGGCGAGAACTACGAACACGCCCAAACCGCATTAGACAAACTCCGTCCGATTGCGGAACGGCACCAATGTACCCTGGCGAACCTGGCCTTAGCTTGGTTGATCGCTCAATCTCAGCCCAACGCGATCGCAGGTGCCCGCAACGCCGAGCAGTCGGTACAAAATGCCAAATCAGCAGAAGTCAAACTCTCGGCAGAAGAACTCAAAGAAATCGACGCGATCGGTCGGATAGTTACCGATCACTTAGCCAATGAAGGCCCCGTGATGTGGAGTTGGGGTTAGTTCCAACTACTGCTTTACATGCACAGGCCAAACTCCAAACCCAATGATCCGAGGCGGCAGATCCCGCAAAATTGGCAACCGCAGAAAGAAGGGTGGCTGGAATGGCTGGCTCGTATCAAGCGCCCGCGCAATCAATCGTTTTTGAATCAACGCTTGCAACGCCTGGATGATCCGCGTTGGCCATTCTCGTCGGCTTTGAACCTTAGCTAAATCTTGTTCTCGGACTTGCTTAGCTTGGAGCGGTTGAGTCAGGATATTGGCGGTCACTACTGCATCTTGAATCGCGTAGTTGATACCCACGCCACCTACGGGGGACATGACATGAGCCGCATCCCCAATCAATAGCAACCCTGGACGATACCAACGGGTTAGGCGACTCGACTCAACCGAAAGAAATGCCACCTGAGACCACTCTTGCAAGTGATGAAGGCGATCGCTCAATTCTGGCACTACTTCTGCGATCGACTGGCGCAACGCCTCTAAACCTGCTGCCCGTACCTGCTGATACCCACCTTTAGGAAAAATATAAGCCGCTTGCCAAGTCTCAGAGCGGTTCAGCAAAGCCATCATTCGGCCTTGACCAATTTTGGCAACGACACCTTCCGTTTCATCGGCGTGCCGAGGCAGACGAAACCACAGCACATCCATCGGTGGTGAGGTGCCCACAGTGGTAAAACCTGCCAACTCACGAATGCGGAAGTGACGACCATCTGCACCTACCGTCAGCAAAGCTCGGACTTCGTGCCAACCTCCATGTCCTCGGTAGCGCACTCCTCTGATTTCGCCATTCTCTTCAATTAGTTCCTGAACATTCGCGCCTAAAACAAGCTGGAAGTTGGGATACTGTTTGGCTTCATCGGTAATGAATTCTAGAAACCGCGCTTGCGGCATCATCGTGATATACGGGTAGTGAGTTTTGAGGCGACTGAAGTCCAAGGTGAGGAAGGCTTGCCCTTGGGCCATAAATGTCCCGGTGCGGATCTTGGCGTGAGGTAGTTGTAGCAAGCGCTCCGCTAAACCCAATTCTTCCATAATCTCCATGACCGAAGGATGCAGCGTATCGCCTCGAAAGTCGCGATCGAAATCCCGATGCGCCTCCAACAATGTCACAGCAATCCCTCGACGCGCTAGCAGCAAAGCGAGTACTGCCCCCGCAGGCCCACCCCCGACAATGCAGCAGTCTGTTTGTTGCATCTCTAAGATTTCGTGAGTTTCCCTGACTGGGGCAGCAACCGGGACTTCTGAGGTCACATTTGTCATGCTGAGTACTCCTGGTCACGAATAGTTGAGGCGCGAATAATTGAGGCGCGATCGCCGACTACAGAGCATTTGATTCAGTGGTCTCCCTCTAGCTCAGCCGTGGTGTGAGAAGAGTTGCATTGCTAGATCTGAAGCGGCTTAAATTCACCCTAGCTCAGGCAATTTTAGAGGTTCATAGATGTAAGAAAAAGTTTCATTCCTTGGGCGTAGTTTAAGGAAACTCAACTTCTAGCTCAAGGAAGACTCCCAAGGCAATTAAAACTCTTAATGTTCTACGAGAGGTGCGTGCTGAAATGAATTCGAGCAAACCTTACAGAATTCAAAGTTTGTCCAGACTGCAAACGCTTTAGAAAACAAGGAACTTTAAGATGAAATCTTCAGGCTTATCCAAGGTTGTTGGGGCTGGTGTTCTTACCCTCAGTTTGGCCGTACTCCCCCTGACTCTGCCTAGCGCAGCTCAGGATGCTACAGGTGGAACCACTGGCACTGCTGGAACCACTGGCACTGGTCTCGGTACTGATACAACTGGTACCACCGGAACCACTGGTAATGGGACTGATGCAACTGGGACTGGCACCACTGGAACTGGTCTTGGCACTGATACAACTGGTACTACCGGAACCACTGGGACTGGCACCACTGGAACTGGTCTTGGCACTGATACAACTGGTACTACCGGAACCACTGGTACTGGCACGACTGGAACTGATACCACCACTGGTATGACTGGCACCACTGGTACTGGCACGACTGGCACAACTGGTACGACTGGCACTGGTTTCGGTACCGATACAACTGGAACCACTGGAACCACTGGTACTACCGGGACCACTGATACAACCACAGCTCCTAGCACCACCACTACCACCACAACCGCAACAGATACCGCTGGCGATCGCGACTTTGACTGGGGTTGGTTAGGTCTTCTCGGTCTACTCGGCTTGGCAGGTCTAACTCGTAAGACTGAAACCGCTACGACCTACCGCGATCCTGCTGAAACCACTCGGACTCGCTACTAAATCCTGACTGAGTCACAAACTGGGTGCAAACCAATTAAATGGCGAGTGAGTAAGAGCCTTGGGTAGATGCCTGAGGCTCTTGCTTTTAGCCAGCGATCGCAATATTTATCGAAGTACTAAAGGTCTTTTCTCAACCCCGAAAGGCTAGGTTATTTAGATCTACCAGTCTTCGTTAATGGTGAAAGTGATGGGAATGCCCTGTGAAGTGAACAGTATTTTGAAACTCAGCTCAGTTCAGGGCTATCCAACTGAACTAGTGCCGCGATCGCAACATCAAACCGTCAAGTCAGGCTATCGCATTCTGCCAATGGACGTACCAATTCCGTTAGTAGACGATCAGTGGCTAGCTCAGGCAGATGTTATCGTTCACCAGCTAACTTGGGAAAACGGTGAAACTAAGCTTACGTTCGAGATCCACCGAGTCTATAAAAGCCCGTTTAGTATGAAGGATTAACCAACTAGCCCGCGATTCCAAAGCGCTATAAACTACAGAGGCGATCGCTCCACTCTTTCAGTCAACCTTGGGAGAGAAACCATCATGTCAGGGTGCATCTACCCCTAATCTTGTTGGTGAGAGAATTTGTACGCTCCAATCGTAGAAAGGGCGATCGCAGATAACAGGAGTACCGCAATGCTATACCAAGGAAACTGGCTCAGCGGCAGATAAGCAGCAGATCTTAGGCCAATGCTGGTATAGGTGAGCGGCAACAAATAAACGATCCCTTTGAGCGCAACGGGTAAGCTGGCAGGATCGAAAAACGTGGCTCCCAGAAACGACATCGGCACAATCAAAAAATTGTTATAAAGACCGACACTTTCGAGCGATCGCACACTTAGCCCTACAATCACACCCAAGCCTGCAAACACAGCGCAGTTCAGTACTAGCAGCAGCAGAAATAGCGGGTTCAAGAAGCTCCAGATCTTACCCGTAAACAAAATAGCCACCAAGATCACCGAACCTGAAGTCATTAGCCCTCGAATGACTCCAGCTAGCATCTTGCCGAGAAACAACGACAAAGGATGCACCGGGAGCAACAGCATTTCTTCAAACGTCTTGGTGAATAGCCGCTCTCCGCAAATTGAAAAAGTGGTGCCCCCAAAACTGATTGCCATTGACGACAACGCCACCATTCCAGGCAAAATAAATTGCAAGTAATTTTCGCCTGCGGAGGGTTGAGCCACTTTGTCCAAAGAGCTACCTAAACCCAAACCAAACGCCAAAATATAAATTAGAGGGGAAACTAAACCAGACGCCGCAATTTGGGCAATCCGAATTCTTAAATCTAGCCAATCTCCCCACAAAACTGTGAGGCTGTCTCCCACAATTGTTTGAGTGGGTGAACTAAAAGGCTTTCCTGATCGAAATGAAGATGAAGTCACACGTAATCGCCCAAAAACTTGACCACACAAGCCTTTCTATTGTCACACGACTCAGATCACTGAAAAATTAACGGCATACTGGGAGAGGAAGCGCAGTTGCAACTCTACTTTGCCAATTACTTGCAATCCAATCAGTCACTATGAATCGCCGACCTAAGACTCCACCTTCGCCACCTCGTCCTTCTAACCCCAACCGCAGTCCTAGTCCTTCTCCATCGTCGTCGTTTGCTTCGGCGTTAAGCGCCACAACACTGGCGATTCTCAGCGGTGTCTTCATTTTGGGTATTGGAATTGGCATTGCGTTTAGCTCTGTAGCTAGCTCCGGGCCTGAGAATGTCGCCACTCGTGAATTCATCGACCGAGCCGCTCCCAACCCAGAAATTTGTGTGCAGTACGGTGCCAGTGCGATCGCAATGGATACTCGGGTCTTCCTGACGATGAACCCTTTTAGCGTGTATATCTCCCAGCCCAAGATGCAGCCCGGATGCGTCTTACGCAGCAGTAACTGGGAAGTCCTCCGGCAACGTAATTTGATTTCTGGGGAGCAACTGCGCGAATGTAAGAACCGGATGAATACATTTGGTTTCACCGGAACCTTAGAAACTTCACCTCAGATTAACTGCGTCTATCAAAATGACTCGGCGCAAAATCTCTTCCTCAATCAGTCTGGTTCTGGCGGTGCGCCTTTACCCGAAAGCGATAGGTTCTAAACCATCAAAACTCAGCTAAAAAGAATTCCGCTCTAGTCAGTGTGGCAACGCTACAACTAGAGCGGAATTTTTTATAGGAGGTTAAGGCGATCGCAAAACTTCCGTGAGCCGTACTTGCAACACCTGGCCTGGTTGGAGCTTTGCGGGTTTGGGTGAAGCTAAGTAAGTTACTGCCGCTCCCGCTGCCGCACCGCCCAAAACTTCTTCACCAGAACCACCCACCAAAGCTCCAGCCAAGGCTCCTAGAGCCGAATTTCTCACGATTTTTTCTTGCGAAACTTGCAGTTTGCCCCCTAAAAGCGCTGACTCTGCTGCTAGCGGCACATTCCGACCCAGTAGGCTGATTGCTTGGGCGATAAAACGGCTGCCCCCACTCGTCGTTTCAAAGCGGCCAATCACAGCAGCCCCAGTTGGAGCCAAGATGCTGCCGTTGCGATCGCGAATTTCTGTTTGCAGCAATAATACTTCCTGTTGCGGTGCTCCTGACTTTAGCTCCAAAACTTCAGCACCCGAATATTGCAGTTGCAAGGTGGTACCAGATGGCAGCACAATTCCATCTCCTACAGCCACTAAACTCGAATCTGGCTGTAAGTTGGCTTGGGGATTGGGTGAACGCTCAAAATCCAATTCGGTAGTGGTTCCTGCCTCTAAAGTCGGCAAGCTGGGAGGCACGGCAGCAGCAGGTGCGGAGCTTGTAGCGGCTAAAGGTTGACCAAACTCAATCACCCGCCCCACAGCTTCATCCACATTCGGAGTTCTAGATGGTTGAGGTGATTCCGACGTCACTGGACGATTGGGGGCAGGCTGTATCGAAGGGGATGACAAAGATGGCACGGTTACAGTAGCGCTGGGCTGAGGCGAAAAAACTGCTGGAGGCAACACAGGGGCAGCTTCCATATTAGTCGCGTTAGTTGGCACGCGATCGCCTGCTGGAGACACCTGAGTAGAGCCAGCAGTACCATTCATCGGTGGCACACTCACGGTTACGGGCTGCTGTGAGCGAAAGTTGGCGGGGGGTAATACTGCCGTCTCTAGGTCTGGAGTAGCTTGAGGCAGATTTACGGTAGGTTTCACCTCTGGTTGAGCAGGTGCTACAGAAGCCGTTTCTACTGGCTGTTCCACAACTGGGACTGCTGGCGGCTGAGGTTCCGCCACAGATGAAGATACAGCAGTTGTTGTAGGAGGTGCAGGAGCGATCGCTACGTTTGGCTGAGCTGGAGTAGCGGATGGCTTGACTGCTGGCTGTACTCTGGGCTGAGCAGCTATTGACGGTGCAGGAGGTTTTGCTGATGTAGTCGTTTTTGCTGGGGTAGTCGAAGCTCGGCGATCGCGAGTGGGAGCACTCTGAGGCAGTTGGATCGTAGGCGCTGATGTAGCAGTTGTTGGTGTAGCATCTGTCACCGCAGGCGACAACCTAGGACTAAATACAGCCGTATCTGAAGTTGCTGTTGGTGCTGGCCTTAGAGTTTCAGATGATGGGGGAGTTGCATCCGTAGGAGTTGCGATCGCAGGAGACGGTTCCGGTGAGGGTGCAGATAAGTTATCCAATGAACGATCGCCAGGTGCTAATAGGTCGGCAGCGTTTCTCGTAATTCTGCTCTTGGGAGGGCTTACGGGAGGAGCAGGCTGCGATCGCCCGTTTGGTTCAACAGATGGAACGGAGGGTTGCGAAGTGGGTTGCGATCGCTGAGTACTTGATACAGCAGGGGCAGATGGCCGTACAGATGGGGGAGTGGGGGCAGCAGATTGGGGTTTGGTAGCTGGGACAGCAGGTTTGGTAGCGACGGTGGGCGTGGAGGTACTATTACCAGCAATTAAAGGACGCAGCACCCAACGAGTCCCTGCCTTGCCAGTACCAGCCTGTTCTAGCTTCACCTGACCTGGCGCAAACACCACATTGGGAGCGAGTTGCATTACGATGCGAGTAGAGCCAGCTTGCTGCTGTGAAACCCGAATCTGTTGCACTGGGCCAGACAACGTTTGCTCAGTTGGCACTGAACCCATCTGCGTGTTAGGTAAGTCCAACACAATGCGGGCAGGTTTTGCGAGCAAAAAATAGCGGGGTTGGGTGCCTTCTGGAACCGTGATCTCTAGCTGGTTATTAGTTGAGTTAAACTGCCATTGAGTTAGGATGGCTGCCTGAACTGGGACTATCTGGGCGATCGCTCCTATCACTCCAGCGCTAACCCCCAGCGTCGCCCAAAGACAATTGCCCGACAGCGCCAGCGAAATCACTTGTTGCCGCAACGGTAATTTCCCCACCGATTTCTGATTCTGCATCGCTTTTAAGCTTTTGACTAAGCAAGACCCAATCTTGGCATTCAGGATAATCGTACTGCCTGAGATTGCAATACTTAAATTTAAGAAAGTTTTTCTAGGTAATTTTTAGCTACGGGGCGTAAAGACTTTTAGCGCTTTTAGCTGGCACTTAGAAGCCTCCCTCTAGACTGAAACAGCACTCCAGCAAGACTTGCTAAGGTGTAAAAGGACGTTTAAGTCCAATTTGGCAAAACCTATTGTCAATCTCTCTTCTCTCGACTCGTTATCAGTTTAGAAGTTTAGGAGCCGCTAATGTCCAATCACGATTTACTGATGCTCGTCATGCTACTCACACCTGGAATTCTGCTTTCAGCCTTGATCATGGCGGCTTTTGCAGCGGGTGGTTAAGTTTGAGACCGGTGCGTAATAGGCTTGCGATCGCATCCTAGACTCTGTTGCCAGATCCCTGAGCTTGGTAGCTGAGATTGAGCCCTCACTCCTGGCTTTGTAAAGTAGGGATAAGTGAACTACCTACACCAACCGCTACGCAGTATGGTCTAGGCTTCCAATTTCGCGGGGAAGCGCCTTAGATACGGAAGATTTCCTTCCAACCTTCGGACCTACCTTCCCTCCATTGGCAGAAGCGCTAGTTCCTAACGCCAAGATTCGTAAGCCTTCATCTCGAATATTGATTGCCGCATTCACATCTCGGTCATGTTTGGTTCCGCAGTTCTGACACTGCCACGACCGGACATCTAGCGGCAAATCGCCAATTCGATTGAGACAGACTGAGCAGGTCTTGGATGATGGAAAGAATCGATCAACTTCTTGATATATCTTGCCGTCATTCCCTGCTTTATATTTGAGCATTCGGGTGAACTCACCCCAACTGGCATCACTAATCGCTTTTGCCAGGTTGCGATTCTTCACTATGTTCTTGACTGCTAAGTCTTCTGTCATGATGACTTGGTTTTCCTTCACCAGCTTACGGGAGAGCTTATGCAGAAAGTCTTGACGCACGTTCGCAATCTTCTCGTGAACTCGGGCCACAAGGCGACGTGCTTTTTTACGACGATTTGAGCCTTTTACTTTGCGAGATAACTTCTGCTGTTTACGTTTGAGGTTCTTTACGTGTTTCTTCAACACTCTGGGGTTGTCAAACTTAGAACCATCAGAAGTGATTGCAAAGTGCGTTAAGCCCAAATCAATCCCCACCGCTTTGCCGTCAGTTGATTTCTCTGCCTCTGGCTGTCCATCGTCAAACAACAACGATGCAAAATACTTTCCAGATGGCGTGAGAGAGACGGTAACGGTTTTCAATGCGCCAGCCAAAGTGCGATGAATTTTGGCTGAAACAATCCCAACCTTCGGAAGTTTCAAGCCTGTATCAGTAATTTTGACGTTTTGAGGATACTGAATTGATTGCTTACCATGCTTCGATTTGAAGTTGGGAAACTGACTCCGCCCTTCAAAGAAGTTGATAAACGCCCTCGACAGATTTAGAGACACACTTTGCAGCACCTGGCTGTAAGGCTCAACCAACCATTCAAACTCTTTCTTAAGTGCAGGCAGTCGGCCATTCATCCTCTGCTGAGATAAGCCCTTACCTGTCTCCTTATAGAGCCTGTTTGTCTCAGCTAATGAATGATTCCAAAACCATCGGGCGCAACCAAACGCTTTTGAAAGCGCTTCTTGCTGCTCAGTGGATGGATAAATTCGTACCTTAACTGCATGTTTCACATTTTTATGTGAGTACAAATCTTAATTAATAGTAAGGAGTGCTGGTCAAAATCTTGTTAATTGAAAGATAAGGCTGGCAACTCCGCTTCGCTACATCGCCTTGGCTTTCATCCCGCCGCTAAGATAAGTACATCTATAGCGGGGGAATCCCCGCCGAATTTGTTAAGTAAATGAATGTTAATCATTCTCAGGTAAGGCAAAATTATCCATGCGCGTAATTCTCATGACTGGCAAGGGAGGCGTTGGTAAAACCTCCGTTGCAGCAGCTACTGGGCTGCGCTGTGCCGAACTGGGCTATAAAACCTTAGTTCTCAGCACCGACCCTGCTCACTCGCTTGCCGATAGCTTCGACATGGAACTGGGGCACGAACCCCGAACCGTTCGCCCCAATCTCTGGGGGGCAGAACTCGATGCCTTAATGGAGTTAGAGGGCAACTGGGGTGCGGTTAAGCGCTACATTACTCAAGTCCTGCAAGCGCGCGGCTTAGAAGGAGTCGAAGCCGAAGAACTCGCCATCCTACCAGGCATGGATGAGATTTTTAGCCTAGTACGGATGAAACGGCACTATGACGAAAACGAATTCGATGTGCTGATTATCGACTCTGCCCCCACCGGAACAGCCTTAAGACTGTTGAGTTTGCCGGAAGTAGCAGGCTGGTACATGCGGCGCTTCTACAAGCCGTTGCAGAAGGTGTCTGCCGCCTTACGCCCGCTGATTGAACCCTTTTTTAAGCCTCTGGCTGGCTTCTCGTTGCCTGACAACGAAGTCATGGATGCACCCTATGAGTTTTACCAGCAGATTGAAGCCCTAGAAAAAGTCTTAACTGACAACACTCAAACTTCGGTTCGCCTCGTCACTAATCCCGAAAAGATGGTGATTAAGGAGTCTTTGCGGGCGCATGCTTACCTCAGCCTCTACAACGTGGCAACTGATTTAGTCATCGCCAACCGGATTCTGCCGGATGAAGTCAGCGATCCATTTTTCCAAAAGTGGAAAGCCAATCAACAACAATATCGCCAAGAAATTCACGACAACTTCAGTCCGCTGCCTGTTAAGGAGGTGCCCCTGTATTCGGAAGAAATGTGTGGGCTGGCCGCTTTAGAACGATTGAAAGACACTCTATATAAAGACGAAGATCCAGCACAGGTTTATTACAAAGAAACCACTTTACGAATTGTGCAAGACCAGAATCAATACAGTTTGGAAGTGTATTTACCTGGAATTCCCAAGAACCAAGTGGAACTGAGCAAGAACGGCGACGAACTCAATATCCGCATCGGCAACCATCGCCGGAACTTAGTGCTGCCTCAATCTTTGGCTGCTTTACAACCCGCTGGAGCCAAGATGGAGGACGACTTCCTGAAGATCCGCTTTGCTGATAGTGTCCGAGTCTAACAACTTAGTTTCAGCTTAAATCACAATTTCAGCAGTCATACTAAAAACTAAACGAACAGTCGGTGTTTTTAACCCACTGTTCGTTTTTAATTGAGTTGATTAGTTGCTGGGTTGGAATGCTATTGCGATCGCTCTCTCAAACAGCCACACCTAACCCCTAATTTGTACTGGCATGACCAAGTAAGTCATCTTGATGCTGCCCAGCGGAGTTAGTACCACGGGTGTAGTGGCTGAATTGAGCTGCATCTGAATTTCAGAGGTATTCAGGGCTTTTAAGCCATCCATCAAGTATTTGACGTTAAATGCCACATCCAAGCTGTCACCCGATACCTGAGCAGGAATCACTTCTCGGCCATTCCCCACATCTTGGGCATCGACCGAAAGCGCAATCTCTTGCTGTTCCAAATCTAGGCTGAGCTTGACCACATTATTTTTTTGGTCTGCTAAAACCGCAATCCGTTCCAACGCGCCCAGAAACAAGCGCCGTTCTACCGTCATTTGCCGCGAGAACTGCCGAGGAATCAGTTGGCGGTAGTTGGGATATTGGCCTTCCAGCAGGCGGCTAGTTAAGCGTTGATCAGCCCATTCAAAGACTGCTTGGCTAGGGTTGAGGTGCAATGCCACGGCATCTTCAGTGGGGCGCATTCCCACCATGCGCTCTAACTCACGCAGCGTCTTAGCAGGAATCGTGACCGTAAGTTCGGTATCTGCGATCGCGGCTCCAGCTTGGGCATCTGGGGTTTCTCCCGTCGTCTGCACCACGGCTAAGCGGTGACCATCAGTGGCCGCAAACTCCAAGCTGCCTTGCTGCAAGGTTAGATGCACACCCGTCAGAATCTGCTTCGTTTCATCTGCACTAGTGGCAAACAAAGACCCCTGCAAGCCTTGTACCAGTGCTTCCACAGGCAAATAAACCACTTCACCATCTTCGATGACAGGCAACTCAGGAAACTCTACAGTGCTCAGCCCTCGCATTTGATAGCGGCCAGAGGAGCAGGTAAGAGTCGCCTGTAACACATCGCTAGACTCGCTAGAGGCATCAGCGCTACCCGCTTCATCAGCTAAACCAATTTCCCCTTCTGGCAAGCGCGAAACGATGTCATTCAGCAACTTAGCAGGCAGTGTAATTTCCCCTCCAGTTTCTACATGGGCCGCAAAACTGGTTCGAATGCCCAAACTCAAATCAAACGCCGTCAGGCTGACTCGTTGTGTAGCAGCATCGGCAATGAGTAGCACGTTAGCCAAAACTGGATGAGTGGGTCGCGAAGGAATGGCACGGCTAACAAGCGACAGATTAGCGCTGAGATCACTTTGGGCACAGAACAATTTCATGGAAGTTTATTTAGCCGAGTTCTTCTCAGAAGGGTGTGACTTTAGCAATCTTGGTGGGGAGAACGACATCGTATCACTCTGAGCTTGAACAAGCTAGAGCACCTATTTTTAGCTTTGTCCTGATGGTCTATCTACTCTTCTCTTTAAAACTATTTTTTAAAGTAGTAGTAGTAGGGCCTGTGGAAAATGTGGAAAAACTTTTAAAAGCTTTACTCCACCTAGATTTGAGCCAATATTGCCCTGTGGAAAACCTGTGGAAAAAACAGCCTACTTTTCCACAGGGTATTTGTACCTACCAAAGTTTTCCACCGATATTGAGAACTTTCCACAGGTTTTCCACAGAGTTTTCCACAGAAATAAGGGAGTTTTCCACAGGCAAATTTTGCTTAAAAATACTTAATGAACTTCTGTTAACTTCACTCATAATCATTTTCATCTTGTAGTATATAGTACTAATGTATTGTATTTATCGTACTACAAATCGATGGTCTCTCCTCCGTTTCTTCCATAGAAATTAAGAGCTAGAACCCTAGAAGAAGCACAAAGATTTTGGCTTCTAACTCTTAGCTTCTAGCTCTTAATCTCTAGCTCTCAGAGGTGAGATTTAATGCTGTAAATGAAGATGCAGTTAATCTAAGATTGCCCTTTGCTCTGGCTGGTTAAATTAATGCGATCGCTAAGTTGCCGCAGAGTTTGAGCCATGCCGGGATCGCTAGTGCGGAGTTGAGCAATTTTGTCGCAACTGTACATCACAGTGGTATGGTCTTTGCCACCAAATTCTTCGCCAATCTTTGGCAGGCTGAGGTCTGTGTGCTGGCGCATCAAGTACATACCAACCTGCCGCGCCAAGCTAATTTCTCGGCGTCTGGACTGGCCTTTAATCTCTTCTACCGCAATATCAAACACATCAGCCACCGCGTTAATCACAGCTTCCGGTGAGGCTTCAATCTGCTCCACGGGGGGATTAAGGACGGCAGCAATATTTTCCACTCGCATCGGTAGCCCGGAAATTGAAATATAAGCCACTGCTCGAATCAGCGCCCCTTCAAGTTCCCGAATGTTGGAAGTATAGCTAGAGGCGATGTACTCAATCACCTCGCGGGGCAGGCGCATATTCTCGTACTCTGCTTTCTTTTGCAGAATCGCCATCCGAGTTTCCAAATCGGGGGGTTGAATATCGGCAATCAGCCCCATTGAGAACCGAGAGCACAAACGTTCTTGTAGGCGCGGAATGTGATTTGGGGGGCGATCGGAAGCGAGAACGACCTGTTTGCCTGCTTCATGCAGTGTGTTGAAGGTGTGAAAAAACTCTTCTTGGGTATATTCTTTGCCTTCAATGAACTGAATGTCATCCACCAACAAAACATCGGCGGCGCGGTAGTGCTCCCGAAAGCTTTGCATGCTATCTTTGCGAATCGCAGCAATCAAGTCGTTGGTAAATTGCTCAGTAGAAACGTAGAAAATCTTGGAATCTGGGCAAATTTCTAACCGATAGTGGCCGATCGCCTGCATCAGGTGAGTTTTTCCGAGCCCTACCCCACCGCATAAGAATAAGGGGTTGAACTCACGTCCAGGAGACTCAGCCACCGCTAAAGACGCGGCATGGGCCATCCGGTTGTTGGGGCCTACCACAAAGCGCGAGAAGACGTATTTAACGTTGAGTTCCTTCGGCTTAGACTGCTGATTAGCGTAGGCTGCACTCGAACTACTGGCGTTGCTAATAGTGCTGGCCGCAGGTGTTTCGTTAGGAGAAGACCACAAAACCTCAGAATCGCCGTTGGTGGTCGCGTCTCCCTCCGCGATGGTGATGTGAATCTCGACGCTATAGCCCAGAATGTCTTGGGCAACGTCCGCGATCGTCTTGACGTAATATTTCTGGAGCCAATTACGCGCGAAGGGATTAGGGGTACGGATGACTAAGCAATTATTTTCCAGTTGCTCAACGCTGGCAGTTTTGATCCATGTTTCAAAGGTCGGGCGGCTCAGTTGCAGCTGTAGGCGCTCTAGTATTTGATTCCAGAGACTTTCAAGAGTGATTTCCACCGCTAACCTCTACCGCTGACGCTCAGGAGAACAAACATGAAGAACTAACTAGTAAACTATGCACCGAATCGACCTGGCAATAGGGAAATAATCCAACCTCAGCACGACACGAGCAGGCCACTGGGCTTGCTGTTCAACATACCTGAAGTTTAGACCAATCTTCTATGTAGTGGTTCAAAGCAGGTTTTTGTTAGCAAACCACTATACATAGAGTGATCCGAGAGCAATTCGATAAGTGTCAATAAGTATTAAAAGTGGCGATCGCAGAGAAGCAAGCCATTTAGCGTACCAATACAATTCAGTATAATTACGGCTTTACAACAGTTGGAGGCGATCGTAGCGCCTTTAACGATAGGAGTTAAAACTAATAGCGATCGCAGTAAACAAATAACTTATCGAGCACTCAGAGCTAGGCCAGGGTGCCTTCAGTAAAATATAAATGTATTCCTGAATACTTATAGCATCTCCGGGGAGCCTAAGAAACTCCGACCAAACTTTCTGGAAGAAATGGCTAGGAATAAGGACAAAAGCTGTGGCGTGATCGTCCTGAAGAAAGTTTCTAAAATAAGAAGAGCTAAATAAGGAAGGAGCAGGCGATCGCTGGTAACAATGCGATTGAGCATGAGGATTCCCAAAAGCTAACAACGATCGGCCTGTCCGTGCCATTCATTCACCTGTGTTCATAAGCTATCAATTGTGTTTGTCAAACTTGTGTTCTCAAGATGAAATTGAAATGACGAATTGTGAGCGGCAAGGGGAGCTTTGTTCCAAGGTGTAGTTGGGGTGCTACGGGAGCAAAAAGCTGGATAAGTCAGTCTAATTCTTTGCAAATTCCTAAAAATAGTTAGTTTCATTAACCTGGAATAAGAGTGTCACCCCAATGTCACATCGACTTCTTAGATTAAGAATATCTAGAGTCACTAACCTTTCAAGGGCTCTAACCAAAAGCTGTATATCAATCTAGCCAAGTCTGTGGGCATGAAGATCGACGTAGAACCTAGCATGAAAAGGCAGACACTTTGCAAGTTTGAGTTTATTGTTACCGAGGACTGAAGATAAATGGCAACAAATCACGACTCTGAGTTGCGTCGCTCTGAGACTCAGAATGAGAGACAATCTGAGCCTGTTATGGCTACTCCCGCCGCTCCTAAAAATAGTGCTGCTACTCCCGCCGCTTGGGCAAAGCCTGCTACTTATTTAGTGCCCCTCATGGTGGGAGCTGGATTGATGTTTGTGGGCGATCGCTGGTTAACTTCCAATCCTTCGCTGGCTCAACAAGCTGTAGCCCCAACCACGGTCGCTCAGATCCCAGCTTTACCCATTACAGCTGGCTCCAACTTTATTGCCACCGCTGTAGAGAGAGTTGGTCCTGCCGTAGTCCGAATTGACTCTGCTCGGACTGTGACGAGACGGACTCCAGCAGTTTTTAACGATCCATTCTTCCGGCAATTTTTTGGAGGAGAAATTCCTTCAGGGCCTTCTACTAGAGTAGAGCGCGGAACTGGTTCTGGCTTCATCATCAAAGCGGATGGGTTGGTTTTGACCAATGCTCACGTAGTGGATGGAGCCGATACTGTAACCGTGGCGTTGAAAGATGGCCGCACCTTTAGTGGCAAAGTTATGGGTCAAGATCCAGTCACTGATGTAGCAGTAATCAAGATTCAGGCCAACAATTTACCAACGGTTCAGCTGGGTAATTCTGAGCAAATTAGACCCGGTGAATGGGCGATCGCGATCGGCAACCCCCTCGGACTAGACAACACCGTAACAGCGGGCATTATCAGTGCGACGGGGCGGACTAGTTCTCAGGTGGGCGTTCCAGATAAGCGAGTTGGCTTTATTCAAACTGATGCCGCGATTAACCCCGGTAACTCTGGCGGGCCGTTGCTCAATCAACAAGGCCAAGTGATTGGCATGAACACCGCTATTATTGGTGGGGCGCAAGGTTTAGGATTTGCAATCCCCATCAATACAGCTCAGCGGATTGCTGACCAGCTAGTGGCTAAGGGAAGCGTAGACCATCCCTTCTTAGGGATTCAAATGGCGACTCTAACTCCACAACTGAGAGAAACACTCAACAGCGATCCCAATAGCAATATGCAAGTGCAAGAGGATCAAGGCATCTTAGTAGCAAGAGTCATGCGTAATTCTCCAGCCGCTAAAGCAGGTCTACGGATGGGAGATGTGATTCGCAAAGTAGACGGTCGAACAGTGACTTCAGCGGATGAAATTCAACGGGCGGTAGAAAACAGTTCTGTTGGAGGCACTCTACGTTTAGAACTGCGTCGAAATGGTCAAACTCTAAACTTGGCAGTCCAACCTGGCCCCTTCCCAACTCAAACCGCCCAGAGTGAATAGTTCTCTTAGTCTTCGTCCTTAAACTCTTAGCCTTGCTAGATTGAAAATATCAATGCAAGGCTTTTTTGTGACTGTTTACAATTTTTCAGTTATGACCCAAGCAAGAGCGATCGCCCAAATAGGAAATCCTGTCCTCCGACAGCAAGCTCAAGCAGTTCAGGAAGTTCATAATCAGCATTTTCAGCAACTGATTGATGATCTGATTCTGACTGCAAAAGATTCAAACGGGGTAGGAATTGCAGCTCCACAAGTTTCAGTTTCGTGCCGTTTATTTATCGTGGCTTCTCGTCCCAATATTCGCTATCCTCAAGCTCCCACAATGGAGCCAACTGCAATGATTAATCCACGCATTGTGGCCCATAGTGACGAGATGGTAAAAGGATGGGAAGGCTGCTTAAGTGTTCCAGATATCCGAGGATTAGTTCCTAGATACAAAACAATTACAGTTGAGTATTGCGATCGCACAGGTCAACCACAACAACAAGAATTAACTGATTTTGTAGCTCGGATTTTTCAACACGAACTAGATCATTTAGATGGAATTCTCTTCCCCGATCGCGTGAAAAGCGAACAAGATCTTTTCACAGAAGTAGAGTATCAAAAACTGATCACTGAAGAAATAAAAGGGTAGAAAAGTACCTACCCTTTCTCACAAAACAGAAGCGCTTACATCCGTTCTAGAACTGGAATACCCAACAGCGATAGGCCCAGCTTCAATGTCTTGGCTGTTAAATGACATAGGACTAATCGGGAGGTTCGCACTGGCTCCTCGGCCATTAGAACTGGCAAACCACGATCACGGTCATAAATTTTGTTGAACAATTGACTCAAGTCAAATAAATATTGACAGACTCTATTGGGCAATAAGTCTTGTTCAACTTCTGGAATAACGTCAACAAACTTTAGTAGTTGTTTAGCTATTGCAACTTCGAGATCTTCTTTCAGGATAATTTGAGCATTTGCCCCCAGTTTGTCAAAATTAATCTCACCTTTACGGGCAATGCCAGCAATCCGTGCATAGGTATAAAGCATGTAAGGTGCTGTATTACCTTGAAGTGCCAACATTTTGTCGAAGCTAAAGATATAGTTGCTATTGCGGTTTTGGCTTAGGTCAGCATATTTGACTGCGCTAATTCCTACAACTTCAGCAACGTGCTGCTTAAACTCCTCCGTTTCCTCACGTTCTTCTTTTTGTAGCCGAGTTTCTAAATCGGCACGAGCCCGCACGATCGCCTCATCCAGTAAATCTTTTAACCGGATGGTATCTCCAGAGCGAGTTTTCAACCGCTTGCCATCCTCGCCTTGTACTAAGCCAAACGGCACATGAACGACTTCTACCGTTTCAGGAATCCAGCCCGCCCGCTTGGCTACTTGGAAGAACTGAGCAAAGTGATTCGACTGCCCCACATCCGTCACATAAATAATGCGATCGGCTTCGTCCTGTTGAATCCGGTAGCGTAGGGCGGCTAAATCAGTTGTGGCGTAGTTGTAGCCTCCATCAGACTTCTGCACAATCAGCGGCAACGGTTGGCCATCTT